>JAEEQX010000016.1 GCA_016285575.1 Lachnospiraceae bacterium | reverse complement strand
ATTATATATATTATTTACTTAAAGTACTCAAATGAGAATCCGTAGATTCTTACAGTATCGCCTTCGTTAATGCCAAGTGCTTCCAACTCATCAAGAATACCATTGTCCTTCATAAAGTTCTGGAAGAAAGCAAATCCCTTCTCAGAATCAAGATTGGTATAACCAAGCATCTTCTCGATACGAGGACCTTCTACCACATATTCATTAGCAGAATAGTCATAAGAAACCTCATAAGGCAAATCAGACACAGGGAAGTTGGTCTCGGGATCAAATTCCTGCTCGAATACTACAGGAGTCTTATCAAGTCCATTAAGCACTTCTGATACATAGAATAATAATTCCTTAACGCCTGCCTTGGTATATGAGCTTATAGGGAATACCTTGAATCCCTGAGGCTCATATGTATCCTTAATCTTTTGTACATTATCATGCTCTTCGGAATATACAAAAGAACCATCATCATTAATATCAACCGGTTCATCCGATATTATATCAATCTTATTGGCTGCGATTACGATAGGTCTCTTTAAAAGCTCAGGATTGTATTTCTTTAATTCATTATGAATAGTCTCTATATCTTCAATAGGATTTCTTCCTTCAGAACCTGAAGCATCAACCACGTGAATAAATACCTTGGTTCTCTCGATATGTCTAAGGAAATCAAATCCTAATCCTACGCCTTCACTGGCACCCTCGATAATACCGGGAATATCAGCCATTACAAATGATGAACCACCATCAAGATCTACTACTCCAAGATGAGGAGACAATGTAGTGAAATGATAGTTAGCTATCTCAGGTTTAGCATTTGAACAACTGGATAACAAAGTAGACTTACCTACATTGGGGAATCCAATTAATCCTACATCAGCTATAACCTTAAGTTCCATAAAGAGGTTAAGTTCTCTTGCAGGCTGACCGGGCTGAGCATACTTGGGAGCCTGCATGGTAGATGTAGCATAATGCTGGTTACCATTACCACCTCGACCGCCCTTAAGAATACGGAATTCCTTGGTATCTCCTGACATATCAACTATAACTTTACCGGAGCTTTGTTCCTTGATTACTGTTCCTTTAGGCACTCTAAGATAAATATCTTCACCGTTCTTACCACGACAGTTACGCTTACCTCCATCTTCTCCGTCTCCGGCTTTATACTTTCTTACATGACGATAATCAGCCAAAGTGTTCATACCTTCGTCTACTACGAAGTATACACTTCCGCCGTCTCCGCCGTCTCCACCATCAGGACCGCCATCAGGAACATATTTCTCTCTTCTAAAAGAGATATGTCCATCGCCGCCTTTACCGCTTCTTATGTATATTGTCGCTCTATCTGCAAACATCGATAACCTCATTTTATAACAATTCTAATCGATTAGGGAGAATGAAATTCTACCCTAATCGCCGCGCCGCCCGCATGCTTCGTAGAAGCAATTTTCCTTATGCGGACGTGTGCATAAAAAACGCCTCAAGAATATGTCTCTTGAGGCGTTGCTTAATTACTGTTCTACAGGATATACACTTGCCTGCTTCTTGTCACGGCCCTTACGCTCGAAACGTAATACACCGTCAACTTTGGCAAATAATGTATCGTCTCCGCCGATACCTACGTTTAATCCGGGATGGATCTTGGTACCGCGCTGTCTATATAAGATATTGCCGGCCTTAACAAACTGACCGTCAGCTCTTTTAGCTCCTAAACGCTTTGACTCGGAATCTCTGCCGTTCTTGGTAGAACCAACACCTTTTTTGTGTGCAAACAACTGAAGATTCAACTTAAGCATAGGTCTATACCTCCTTAACTGAAATTTTCAAATATTTTTTTCCGTACTGTTCTTTGATTTCTTGAAGCCCTAACAATAAGGAGTCTATAAGAAGTTCAGCATCTTTCGAACAATTGTCCTTAAGATTAAGATATGTTTCTTCGTTTTCAGTTCCTGATGATACGAAATCATCAGTAAACTTCTCAATCGAATTGAAACAATTAATGATTAATACTGAAACGGATGCACATACGATATCTTTGCCATAATCAGCATATAACGCATGACCGCTACATATTATCTTTTGGTATCTGCCGTTTTTCTTATATACTTCTACAGAAATCATTACGCATTAATCTTGTCGATCTTAACTTTTGTAAAGTACTGTCTGTGGCCGTTTTTCTTATGATATCCGGACTTTCTCTTGTACTTATAAACTATAACTTTCTTGCCTCTGCCCTGTTCAACAACTGTAGCAGATACAGATGCTTTTGCAACGTCATCTCCTGCTTTGAAAGAAGAATCGCTGATTGCAAGTACATCATCAAAAGTAACAGTAGCATTAACCTCAGCATCAAGCTTCTCAACGTTGATTACATCGCCTTCGGATACTTTGTACTGTTTTCCTCCTGTTGCAATAATAGCGTACATAAGGCACCTACTTATTAACAAACTCGCTAACATCGGTGGGCATAGAGCCACTTTTACCTAGTTATGCGGCATACTCAAATATATTACTAAAAATCAATAGAATTGTCAACAAATTATTTTTACTTTGTTGAAATCCATATAATATAATGAATTTTCTACTTTCTGGAGAACTTAAAGACCTTAATATCAGTCTTATGTTCGTCTATCATCTCCTGGATGTAAGCTATATATTTATCAATTGCAGGATCATCTTCTGCTGTAGCCTTAATCTTATTGAATTCAGCCAATGATTCATCAAGGTTACCAAGGTGATATAGTCTAACAGCTTCTCTAAATTCATTCTTAGTCTTGTTTCTATTCTCGAATCTCTTCACATCGAGGCAATCAAGAACTTCATATAATGCCTTAACTTCATTAACACCGGCAACCTGAACCATACCAAGGTAACGAAGATTGAGTCTGTCAGGGTCGCTCATGTTATCAAGAGTATCCTTAGTAATAATCATTGCTGTATGATACTGCTTGGTTAAAGACTCAAGTCTTGAGCTTAGGTTAACGGTATTGGAGATAACTGTACCACTCATTCTCTCCTCTTCTCCCACGATACCGATACGAGCCATTCCTGTATGGATACCAATACCGATATCAATTGATGATATATTAATCTTTTCAAGTGTTGCAGGGTTAAGAACTATCTCTTTATATAATTCTTCGCCGCACTCAACTGCATCATCTGCATTTTCAAAAAGCGCCATTACAGCATCGCCGATATATTTATCTACGAAACCGTTATGCTTTCTGATGATAGGACCTGCTATACCGTAGATAACATTAATGAATTCAAAGTTTTCTTTTGCAGTCATCATCTCAGAGTTAAGTGAGAATGAACGAATATCGCAGAACAATACTGTAAGGTTAACACTCTCTGCATCTCCCAGGCTAAGTTCAGTAAACTTATCCTTATGAAGAAGATCCTTAAACTGTTCGGGAACGAACTTATAATAGAACTGCTCGTTTTCATCCTTTTCCTTGAACATCGTATCAAGCTTATCAGCCATGTCATTAACACCACGGCAGATATCGCCAATCTCGTCCTTACCTGTCTTCTTAATACGGATATTGAAATCACCCTTTGCAATCTCAGATACAGTATTTGAAGCAGTCTGAATCTTTTTAACGTTAAAATATGTAGATATGGATATAATTACAACAAGTATTGCAATAACTATTCCCATCATTGCAAAGTATCTTGCAATAATCTTATATACCATCCTGTCAAAATCATAAGTATCGGTAGATATCTCTAGTACCGCTACCAAATTGCCATCATCATCGAATATGGAACGGTCATATAATTCATATGTCATGAATGTATCGGAATATGACATCTGCATCTTACCGATACTTGGATCATACAATACAACTGAATCTTCATCATAAGAATATGTATAGGTATAATAAGGCTTACTGTATTGACTGCTTGATGCTATCTCAAGAAAGCCAAAATCATCGCAAGTATTGTCAACCAGATTAAGTTTAATCTCATATTTCTTGCTCCAATCATCATCATTATTAGCCAATATATCTTTAAGTTTTAAGTGATAATCTAGCGCAAGACCGCTATCAATATAATCATAATCTCTGATTTCTTTTAACTCATCTGCATCAAAAGATAATGAAGCAATATATGAAATAGAATCCATCGTTTCGTATGTATCATCCATATATTGATTGCTAAGGTCATAAATGGAAACAAGAGTAAATACAAAGAATCCAATTACAATAGGAGGAATCGTAATAAGCAATTGCTTGGTAAGAATACTCATTCTCCACTTGCAAAAAGCACCAAATGAAATTACAATACCCAAGATAAAGAATACGATTTCGAACAAACCAAGAGTACCTAAAAAGGTATCTTTTACCATCTTGCCAAAAGAGTTCATTCTAAATCCGTCATCGTAAGAAACAGAAGTATCATTAATGTCATATATAATAACATCGCTGATAATCATTCCTAACTTTCCATTATTATCAAATGCATGAACATTGTAATATTCAAAATCTTCGTATATATCTCTAATTCCAAAGTTATCAATAATATCATATAATACATACGATTTTTCGAAGTTACCTTTTTCTATACGATAGATATTATCGCAGCTTACACCTGATAATGCGTATAATTCATTATTCGAATATACCAACTCCATAGGGAAGAAATCATAATAGATATCCATTCCTCTAACGAAGTCATCATTAACTAAATGAGTATACTTTCCATCTTTAAGGTAGCCAATATCGCCATTATTTAATATAACAGCATATCCATTCTCCTCAGCGAAACAACCCGTAACAACGGATTCAAAACCTTCAGGCTTGTAGATACCTGATACTTTATATATACCGTCATTTAAAGAATATTCGTATTCATCAAATTCAAAGTTATTCTCTCTATATAAGAATCCGATCGAATTATCTTCGTAATGAAGGCCATAAAAATTGGCAGTTCTCTTGTAATAAGGATTATATGAATTGTAATCAAAAGAAACTATATCATCAACGTATTTTCCATTAGCATCAATCTTACCAATCTTGTCGTAGAGAGTAACATATGAATCGGTATCAAAAACCGTATAATAAAAATAGAGATTGTCATTATCATCAAAACAAGCTTCTATGATACGCGAGTTAATCGGATTGTATCCTAATTCTTTTAAAGATATTGATTCAGAACCATCTTCATCAAAAATAATAATTCTCTTCTTATTATCAACAACTGCAATCTTACCGGAATCAGACACGCAAGCAAAAGTTGGGCTTTCAAAATAATCCGCAACAACAATACTAGCCCTGGTTTCATAATTTGAAACAATTTTATAGTCAAGAATAATACAAAATACAAAAAGCGCTATACACGTTAGCCCAACAGGAAGAGAAAAGATTTTTTTTAATACTTTTCCTACTTTGCCTGATTTCTTTTTTTCCTTCTTTTCTTTTATCTTTTTACTTTTCTTATCAATATTAGAATTACTAGATACAACATTTTTATCAGTTGTATCTTCTACTTGAATAATTGTTGATTCAGTATTGTTATTGTTGTCTGTCTGGTTCATAAATACACTCTCTAATCAGTAAATATATAAAAAACACGCCCGTGCTCTTGGCATAGAAAAAGGGTCCACATAATTTGTGGACCCTCTACTTATTATTCTTAATTATAATTCGCTCATAAGCTTCATCTTGTAGCTTGTGAATTCATCATTTGTAAGCATACCGGTCTTTTCAAGATCCATAAGTTTCTTAACTTTGTTCTGGAACTCTTCTGTAGAGCCATCGCCAGCTGCGAAGATCTCATCAACGAATTCCTGCTTCTTAACTTCGAAGTCGCCCTGTGTAATAAGACCGATCTGAGGAAGAGCCATGTAAAGCTGAACCTTAGTAACATAATCTTCAACAGCTGCAACCTTACGAAGAAGCTCAACCTTCTTGCTGTGGAAGTCAAGCTCTGATAACCATTCACACTCTTTAAGAGCCATAAGTCTTTCAACTACTACGCTGAAGTCTTTTACATTGCTCCAAGGAGCTGATGTGAAGGATTCAATAACATCTGACTGTTTCTTCTTGAACTCACCTTCTGAAATAAGCTTAGCCTGTACAAGAAGGGGCCATTTTGTAAGTTTATGCTTAAGAACTTCGATAGAATCGGATTCTGAAACATCAATGTAATCAACAAGTGACTGAACCTTGATCTTGAACTCATCTTCTGTGATGATGTTAGCTTCCTTGAGAACGGGCCATCTGATGAGTTTCTTAAGTGTTGTTTCATCATCATCGTTATCAGAGTAGTTAACCTCAGCGAGTACGTTCTGTCTCTTCTCTTCGAATTCAGCATCATCAATCATGCCGCCGAGTTTGAGGTAAGGAAGTCTCTCAACGTTTCTCTTGTATTCTTCGATATCTTCAACATCTGTTGAACAGCATTCTTTGAGGATATCAATCTTTCTTGATTCGAATTCTTTATCTGAAAGCATTCCGCAATCTTTAAGAACAACGAGCTTCTGAACTTTCTCATTGAAGTCTGTCATTCCGCAAAGTTCGGATACGATTTCAATCTTCTTTGCTTCAAATTCCTTCTCATCGATAAGACCTGAATCCTTTAAGACATAAAGTTTTTCCATCTTCTTCTGGAAATCTTCGGAATCAGTCTTCTTAGGTTCGGGCTTAGCAGGTGCTGCAGGCTGTGCAGGTGCTGCCTGAGGAGCCTTCTGCATTACTGCGCTGCCAACTGCTGAAGGAGCTGTCTTAGCAGGCTCAGCTGCGGTCTTTCTATTAAGAAGTGCACCGCCGATTGCTTCTGAACCGGATCCGATGCCGCCTTCTTTCTTAACAACTGCTGTCTGTGAAATCTCCTGCTTAATAGCCTGAGTTTCAATATTAGCTGAAGGAACGGGAGCTGTAGGTGCTGTAGGAACATGCTGAGGAGCTGAAGGAGCAGGACTAACCTGAGGCTTGGGAGCAACAGGTCTAGCGATGGGCTGGCTCTGTGTAGTAGCAGCTCTTCTGGGTTCTGCTGCGCTTCCTGCAACAGCTGACTTCTCTTTTAATTCACCAAGGATCTCAATAACAACATCCATATCCTTGATTGAAGGGAAAATTGTCTGAGCCTTTTTAACACCGTATAAACTCTGGATTCTTGTATTCATAATAAGAGCTACATCGCCCTGATAATCGCCCTTATATACTTCTCTAACGTCATTGATGGGGTATTCGAAATTGTCGATATATCCGTTCTTACCTTCTTCGTTACAGATATAAGCCTTTCCGGATATCTTATTGTCCTCAATCTTTAAGAACAATTTGTCTCCATTTTTAAGCAACTTATTCTTGATGCTGCCACCATAATTACAAGAAAATACTTGAGCAGTTGCCATATTCCAGTTAACCTCCCTTTTTCGTCCCCTTTTTTCTACACAATATGTAAACGGACATTTGATATTATAAAGCGAAAAAAGATAAAATCTAACGAGTTATTAGATTCAATCTGTCTTCTTTTTTTATTAAATTCCCTATTATATTATCAAATTTCGTCCATTTATTCAAGAACTTTTTGGAATTATTAAGACATAATCTCGGATATTGGAATTCCTACTTTTTTACGGGTTATTTCGGCAATTCCGAGTGGAGTTATGTCAACCAAATAAGTGTGATATTTTTGTGTTTTGCATAACTCTTTTATCCTATTCGTCAAAACTACCTCATCTTCCTTGTTAAGATTGATGAAATCAATAAGAATTATGCCTGATATATTCCTAAGATTAAGCTGTCTGAATATCTCCTCGCAAGCCTCAAGATTGATAGACAGATAATCGTTAGTATTACTCTTCTTATCCCTCTTGGCGGAATTAATATCAATAACGGTAAAAGCGCAAGTATTCTCAATGACTATATTGGCGCCGCTTTTAAGCCATACATTCTTGCCTGTAGCCTCTTTTAAGTGTCTTGATACGTCAAAAAGCACCCTTAATGATACCATCGAATCAGAATATAACTGAATGATGTCTTTTTTATCGGGGTATTTTTCTGTGAATTCCTGATATAAATCCTCATCATCAGTCAGAATCTTATCTGGATTCTCATTAACAAGATCTGAATATGCTCTCTCACCGTATTCAATGACCGTCAAATCCATTTTATGGGATATATCATCATCTGTTAGTTTTACAGAGCATAACTTGCCCTTGGATGCCGCCCTGGTAATCATTACAGGTAATGATAACTCGGGCTTCATAGTATCGTCTATGTCTTTTAGAAATGCTTTGGATTTATCCGGCAAAAGAACATATGCCGCATTGATATCTTTTTGTATCTTTTCAATCTTGCCAACGCATCTGGTGCCTATTGGAAGTTCATTGACATTCTCAATACCGATATTTACAAGCTTTTTATCATCAAAAAGCATGTACACATATCGATTCTCCATCCTTACAGCAACAAGTTCTTTGCCAAGTGAGGATGTATATTCCAATGCATCAGCATTTTTTACTTTCGGTTTAATCATATACCTGTCCTAATTCTCCAAGGGAAACGTAAGAACCGTCTTTTTCTGTAAAAAGATCGAGACGCTTGTAATACACAACCTTTTGCTCTATGCCATATTTTTCCATAGCACCTGTCAAAGTAGACACCTTAAGGTTATTCATACTCGAGCAGTCAACTCTGACAACTATCCTCTTATCATCAATATATTCGTGATTATAGATAAAAGGCATAATGTCCTTGGACTTTAATACTTCTTTTTTGTAATACTCATGAACAAATGAATCCTGCGAAAAGAAATCATCCAAAGAAGCCTTATCATAAGGAGTGTCAAAAGTAAGCTCATAATCAGCCGCCTTAACAGAGCTCATGGCATTATCAGTACCATCATCAAGTAACGTAACGGAAACAATATCAAAACCTTCAACGCAATTGTCCTGAAAAAGCTTAACTATAGTGCTCATATCAGGAAGCGTATTAACTTCAAGGTCATAATAATCGCCATCCGTTTCAACACCTACACTAAGAGGCTGAGCAAATGACAGCTTAAGATGCGGAGAAAAACCCTCTGTATAAGCAGCATCTATACCGCTTCGTCTGATGGCCTTTTGAAAATATCTCATAACATCAAGATGTCCGAGATACACAATAGGACCATATTTTTTAAACTTAAATCTCAGTACCATATTTCAATCAATTCAAATCAATTTTCTAATTACAACTATTTATTACTTGTGATACAGAATTTACCGGAACCGTAGATATTAGCACCGCAACCGTTGCAGCCTACCATACAGTTACGAGTAATTTCGCCCTTGGAAGCCTTGATCCACTCTCTCTTAAGGTATTCCTTGGTAACACCAATGTCGATAATATCCCAAGGGAATACTTCATCAAGTTCTCTGACTCTTGTTGTATAGAATCCCATATCTATATCATTATCAGCAAATGCTTTAAGCCAGATATTATAATCAAAATAATCATTCCAGGCATCAAAGATTGCACCTGCTTTATATGCATCATATATTACCTTGGATAATCTTCTGTCGCCTCTTGCAAAAACACCTTCGAGAACCGATACATCAGTATCATGCCAGTTATACTTGATGCTTCTTTGATTAAGCTGAGAAATGATACTTTCCTTTGTAAGCTTAGCCTTTTCTCTAAAGTCTTCGAGTTTAAACTGAGGAGCCCACTGAAAAGGAGTAAAAGGCTTGGGAATAAAGAATGATGTTGATGCAGTAATAGATACTCTCTGTTTTCTTTCTTCCTTGGGTATGGTCTCGTAATAAACCTTTGCTACCTCATTGCAAAGTTCAGCAATCGCAACAACATCCTCATCAGTCTCAAAAGGAAGACCTAGCATGAAGTATAATTTTACTTTATTCCATCCTCCTAAAAAGGCCAACTTACATCCTTCAAGGATCTGTTCTTCGGTCAAGCCCTTATTGATAATATTACGCATTCTCTGAGATCCAGCCTCAGGTGCGAATGTGAGGCTTGATTTCTTGATATCTTGAACCTTACTCATAACATCAAGTGAAAACGAATCAACTCGAAGCGAAGGAAGCGATATGTTAACTTTCTTTTGTTCGCATAAGTCAATTAAGTATGTAATAAGTTCTTTTAAATCAGGATAATCTGATGATGATAGAGAACTAAGATTGAGTTCCTCGTAGCCTGAATTATCAATCATCTGTTCAGCTATCTCTTTTAGCTTATTAACATCCTTGGTTCTGATAGGTCTATATAATTGTCCCGCCTGACAGAATCTGCATCCTCTTGGGCAGCCACGCATAATCTCAAGTGTGATTCTATCCTGAGTAGCCTTGATAAAAGGAATAACAGGCTTGGTAGGATAATAAGAATCATCGAGATCTGTCTCTACTTCTTTTCTTACCTTAACAGGAACGCCCTCTTTTACAGGCTTGAATTCCTTGATTGTAAAATCATCGTTATATATAACTTCAATTAATGACGGAACATAAATGCCGGGAATCTTGGAAGCCTGATATAAAAAGTCTGCTCTATTATATCCGCTCTTTTTGCATTCTTTGTATAAATCAAGTAATTCTCTGTATCTCGTTTCGCCTTCACCAATATAAAAGATATCAAAAAAATCAGCTATGGGCTCAGGATTATAAGAACAAGGCCCACCGCCTATAACTATCGGATAATCTTCATTTCTGTCTTTTGAAAAAATAGGAATCTGAGATAATTCGAGAATCTGAAGAATATTGGTATAACACATCTCGTATTGCAAAGTTATACCTAGAAAATCGAAATCTTTTACATTGTCCTGACTTTCAAGCGAAAAAAGAGGGATATTTTTCTCCCTCATTATCTTATCAAGATCAGGCCATGGAGAATATACTCTCTCACACCATGTATCTTCAAATGAATTAAACATAGAATACAGAATCTGTATGCCAAGATGCGACATGCCAATCTCATATACATCAGGGAAACACATACAGAATCTGATATCGATATTGTTTTTGTCTTTCATTACAGAGTTGAATTCTCCGCCGATGTATCTGGCAGACTTATCAACCTGCATCATAATATCGTGACTTAAAGCAAGTTTTCTCATAAATTACCTATTAGCTAATTCGTCACAGACTTCATTCCAGGTTACACCCTTTTCAACCATTAACACAGAGAGGTGGTAGAGGAAATCAGCAATCTCATACTTAATCTCTTTTGCTTCTTCATTCTTGGAAGCAATAACGATTTCAACTGCTTCTTCTCCAACCTTCTTGAGAATCTTATCGAGTCCCTTATCAAAAAGATAATTGGTATATGAACCTTCCTTGGGGTTCTCTTTTCTATCCTCTATTACTTTGTATAAGTTATCAAAGATCTTAGCAGGATTCTTTTCTGTATAATCAGCCTTGATTACATCATTAAAGAAGCATGTGGGACTACCTGTATGACATGCAACACCAATCTGAGATACACCTGCTAAAAGTGTATCCTTGTCGCAATCAGCCTTGATAAATTTAACGTACTGATAATGACCGCTTGTCTCACCCTTAACCCACTGAGTCTGGCGAGATCTTGAATAATAATTCATAAGACCTGTAACGAAGGTATTGTTATATGCTTCTTCGTTCATGTAAGCCATCATAAGTACAGAACCGTCTCTGTAATCAGTAACTATTACAGGAACCAAACCATCTGAATTCTTCTTAAGTTCATCCCATGCAATTGCAGGTTTTAATGCCTTGGTTTCCAATCCCTTATTGGATAAATCGTTTTTAATCTTATGAACGTTTAATACTTCTTCGCCATTATCTATAAGATAATAAGTATCTCCTGCAATATCAGAAGCTTCAATCATATCAAACTGCTTTTCGGAATTAACTTCTCTTGATTCAGCCTCAAATATTTTCTTATCAACTATAAGCTTTTTACCGAATCTTGTTCTTCCTTCTTCGATTATCTCATCACCGACATTGGTCTTATCGGAAGCAATGATGAGCTTAACATTGGCATAATGAAGCTTTTTCATATCTTCAAAATGAGTAATGGGAAACTCTACGATAACAGGAATCTCTGAGTATGCACATACTTCAATCATGGTATGAAAGAAGTCTTCTTTATCTTCATCGCAAAATGCCTCTCTATACACATAGAGATAGTCATATCCAACCATGTTGGTCTTATCTAATATTGTCTTAAAATCATCTTCTTTAATATCCTTAAGATAATTAAGAGATTTGCAGATATATACCATTATAAAGCTCCCTTCGTTGACAATAATACACCATCTCTGGATGCATCATATGATACAGCTTCCTTGAGAGCATTGGCCATAGCCTTAAATATTGCTTCTATGATGTGATGTGTATTAACACCGTCAAATACTTTTATGTGTAAATTCATTCCGGCTGAATATGATAAAGCATATAAGAATTCTCTTAAGGTCTCAGTCTCAAATTCGCCAACATATTTTACATCAAAATCAGATACTCTTTCTTCTTTAAAATCAAAGTTGAAGTTAAGATAAGGACGACCTGATAAATCGATAGCACATAAAACAAGTGCATCATCCATAGGAATTGTAAATGATGCATATCTTTTGATACCAACTTTATCGCCGATTGCTTCTTTGATGCATTCACCAAGTACTATTCCGATATCTTCCACGCTGTGATGATTATCAACTTCAAGATCTCCCTTGCAAGTAAGATCCATATCAAAGTTACCATGCTTGGTAAATGAATTAAGCATGTGATCAAAAAAGCCTATACCGGAATTGATATTCGCATTACCTTTTCCATCAAGATTAAGCCTAATGCTGATGTCGGTTTCTTTTGTTGTTCTTGTTTTAGATACTTCTCTCATATTTCCACCTTTACATATTATTCAAATCTAACTGCTATTGAGTTAGCGTGTGCATAGAGCCCTTCTTTTTTAGCAAACTCTTCTATCTTGGTATGACTCTTTTCAAGAGCTTCTTTTGAATAGCAGATTACCGAACTCTTCTTGATAAAATCATCCACAGAAAGAGGTGAGAAGAACTTAGCTGTACCGTTAGTAGGAAGTACGTGGTTAGGACCTGCAAAGTAATCTCCAAGAGGCTCTGATGAATATTCACCGAGGAATATAGCGCCCGCATTCTTAACCATTCCCATGGTCTCAAGAGGATTCTTGGTAAGAATCTCCAAGTGTTCACTTGCTATATCATTAACTGCATCTACAGCTTCTCTTATATTCTTCGCAATAAGTATAAATCCGAAGTTCGATAATGACTTTTCAAGAATCTCTTTTCTCGGAGCATTCTCCATATACTTATTTATCTCAACTTCTACATCAGCAGCTAGTTTTTCACTTGTAGTAATAAGTATACCACTTGCCATCTCATCATGCTCTGACTGGCTAAGCATATCAGCAGCAACGAACTTAGGATTAGCAGTCTCATCAGCAAGAACCAATATCTCACTGGGGCCTGCGATTGAATCAATTGATACATGTCCGTATACATATCTTTTTGCCAATGCTACGAAGATATTTCCGGGACCTACAATCTTACTAACCTTAGGAACCGACTGCGTACCATAAGCTAGAGAAGCTATTGCCTGAGCACCACCAATCTTATATATCTCATTGATACCACATATCTTAGCCGCAGCAAGAGTTGTAGCATTAACCTTACCTTCTGCATTGCAAGGTGTAGTCATAACTATACGCTTACATCCTGCAACCAAAGCAGGAACTATATTCATAAGTGTTGATGAAGGATATGCAGCCTTACCGCCGGGTACATATACACCAACAGTTTCGATAGGCATGATACGCTGGCCTAAAAATGTACCGTCTTCAGTAGTATCAAAGAATGACTGTCTTAACTGTTTCTGATGGAATGACTTAATATTCTCAAATGATTCCTTCATTATCTCGATAAAAGAAGGATCAAGTGAATTATATGCTTCATCAATCTCAGCATCAGTTACTCTGATATTATCCTTAGTTAAAGCGAACTTATCGAACTTAAGTGTATATTCAAAAAGCGCTTCATCTTTTCTTTCTTTAATGTCATCACATATCGATGCAACAGTTCTTTCGAATTCGGGATAATTGGATGTACTTCTTTTTAAGAGGTCATTCAAAATGTTTTTCTTGTTTTCTTCGTTAAGAATGTATTTTTTCATATAGTCACCTGTAAAAGTTTAATCTATTTTCAACGTTTATTATTATAGTAAAGCCTTGATTTCCTTAGTAAGCTCTTCGATACGTTCTTTTTGCATCTTAAGAGATACCTTGTTAACAATAAGTCGTGATGAGATATGATTAATCTCTTCGAGAACTTCGAGACCGTTTTCTCTAAGTGTTGAACCTGTCTCTACGATATCAACAATAACATCTGATAATTCAACGATGGGACCAAGTTCTACGGATCCGTTAAGCTTAATAATATCAACTGTCTGATATTTCTTGTTATGGAAGTAGTCCTTAGCAATAACGGGATACTTTGTAGCTACTCTTATCTGCTCACGATGCATAAGTAAGTCTTTTGCAGATGCAGGACCGCATACACACATACGGCACTTACCGAATCCAAGATCAAGAAGTTCGATAACTCCTCTTTGCTCTTCATCAATAATATCACTTCCAACTACACCAAGATCAGCTGCACCATACTCTACATATGTAGGTACATCTGGTCCTTTTGCCAAGAAGAATTTAAGCTTATGTTCTTCATCAACAAAAATTAACTTTCTTGTTGATTTATCTTTTATCTCTTCACACTTAATGCCAAGCTTTTCGAGTAAGTCCATTGTCTGATTGGCAACTCGTCCCTTGCATAAAGCGATGGTTAAATATCTGTCTGCCATGTCTGTCTCCAATTATACATTAATAACTTCATATCCATTCTCTTTACATGAATCTTTTAACTTATCATCAAAGAGATTATCATTAACAACTACAGCAATCTTGCCCTGCTTTCTAAGTGACTCAGCCTGTTCAAAAGCTTCTGCTTCCTTAGAATCAGAATATACGATATATGTCTTGGTATCCTTATCGATATTCACGTTAATACGCTGCTTCTTAAGAGACTGAAGAATGTTATCAATCATGAACACACAACCAACTGCAGGTTCTTCTTCGCCGTATTTTCCAAGAAGTGAATTGTATCTACCGCCCTTACATATTGACTCGCCAACTCCGTATGTATATACCTTGAAAATCATACCTGTATAATATTTGAAGTTAGAATCAATATCGGGATCTACATCGATATACTTTTTATATCCTTCTTTCTCAAGAATAGCCAAAGTCTTGTTGAGTCTGTCAAGATTTCCTTCCTTCGTGTATACACAGATCTTGAAATCTTCCAAACCAATAGATATAAGGTTTTTTGCAACTATCATAAGTACTTCTGCATCAGCAAGATAAGTATCATCCTTTAATAACTCGATACCCATCTGAGTAACTTCGATAGCCTTGCCTTCATAAAGACCTTTATTGGAAAAAGCATTGCCCTTATAGAAGAATCTTAAAGGATATGATTCATCTGAAAAATACTTAGCTACGCATCTTGCAACCGAAGGTGTGTAGTCAGGTCTAAGTACCAATGTCTCGCCATCTCTGTCGATGAATCTGAAAGTCTTGGACTCATAGTTAACATCATCATCTACGAATACATTAAGAAACTCAAGTGTAGGAGTCTGAATCTCATCATATCCGAATAATTTAATATTGTTTTCAAAACGATTCATAAGGAAGTTCTTAAGATCAAGTTCGCTTCCGTAAAAATCTCTAACTCCGTCAGGAGTATGAAGAAGAGATAAATTCATATATTATCCTTTCATAAGTAATACTGATTTTGCTGTATTTTGCCATTCGCTTTAACGTAGTAAATTGGTAACGCGTTAGCAAATTATCATAATGTAGTAATCAGTATACTTTAAAATGCGAATTCTTGTCAACATTTAATAATCTTTTTGCTAAGCGAATACCAGTCATCATCCTCAGTAAACTTAGGAAATACTATCTTATATGCCTTAAGATCCTGGTATTTTCTTCCGCTTTCTTTAGCATTCTTGTCATACTTGGTATCTCCCACTATCGGAAAACCTAAGTGCGAAAGATGCGCTCTAATCTGATGGCTTTTACCTGTAATTAGGTCTATCTCAAGCTCACTTATGCCATCTTTATAAGATATCTTCTTGATTCCGGTAGTAATCGGAGTGTATTTTGCATACTTGGGAATATCTTCAACATTCTCATATATATGGGACACATTCTTTTTCTCATCTTTGGAGAGATATGCTTTATACACTCCTGACAGATTGCAATCTCCGTTAACACTTGTTATGTAGTACTTTTTAATCTCACGCTTAGCAATCATCGAGGATAATCTCTGCGAACCCTTAAGAGTCTTGGAACAGATAACCAATCCTCTGGTATTACGATCAAGCCTGTTAAGTACTGATGGTTTAAATTCGTTAAGTGATTCTTCATTGATAAAATGGCTTGATAAAAGATATCCAATACACCATTCATTAAGGGAGTAACCATTCTTATCATCCTTTTGGGATAACAAGCCTTCAGGCTTATAGACAATCAAGAAATCAGAGTGTTCAAAGATAACTTCAACACCTTTAACATTCTTATATACTTCAATATAATCATCATCAGCAACAGTTTTATCAGTCTGACTCATCTTCAAAAAAGTCTCATCGGACAAAAAGACTTTGATGCTGTCTCCGTTTTTCAATATCTCTTTACCAAGTGCTCTCTTGGAATTAAGCTCAATATTCTTCTTTCGAAGCATCTTGTATAAAAATGCATTGGAAGCAGAAGGCATAATTCTCTTAAGGTACTTATCGAGACGCTGATTTTCATTTGTCTTGTTAATGATGAATTCTTTCATAAAGAAATGGATTTTATTAATTCAAGAGATTTAATATCTTTATCGTTGGATTCGTATTTTGAAAAATCGATGCTCTCGCATCTCTGGATAAACTTGTCAAAACTTGTAAAGATATAGATTTTTACATCTTCAATAGAATTGTTCTTAAGATATTTTTCAATATGTTCCTTACATTCCTTAACGTCAATCTTGGCATCATCTGTGAGTGCGATCAATGATGAATCGTAAGCAAAACAGATGATGAAAGGATAATCAACCTTATAGCTTGTCATATAGCAATCATAAGCAAAAGGAATAGGTGTATTAGCTACATGTTTTTCAAAAGCTTCTTTATTGGCTAGCGAACATGTATGCTTTTCTGCCTTAATAAACATGATAAAAGATACGATGAACTTAGCACAGGGAGGAACACCAAGAACTGCTACTACAGTAAGTATATTCTTGGAATCTCCTTTTATCTTATAACCGATTAAAAAAACTGCTGCGGAAATCAATATCAAAAGTAAAGCAAAAAGACCTGTCTTAACAGGCTGTTTTTTTAGATATCCAAATTCTCCTTTATGACTCTTAAACATATATACCTCAAAAAAGGACCTCTTATAAAAGAGGTCCTTGGATTAAAATTCTTCGTCTTCCTCAGGATAAGGATTGTATTCCTCTTCCTCGGGGCTGGGGATGTATTGTCTCATCTCAGGTGCAGGTGCTTCTTCTTCAGCAGGTGCAGCTGCAGGAGCATTGCCACCCTCAAGCATGGGAGCAAGTTCTGTACGGTTGTCTTCAATCTTACTGTAGAGACCATTGAGACGCTGCTGACTCTCTTCATATGTACGTGTGTTCTTGAGCATTACCTCTTCGATAGCCTTTTGCATATCTACGAGAACATCATCCATATAGAAGTTCATGCTGCTGATAATCTCTTCTTTGTAATTCTCAGCTTCATCAACACTCTTCTGAGACATGTACTGAGCTTCTTCTACAAGTGAATCAGCCTGCTTCTGAGCTTCAAGCATAATCTCGTTTTCAGATAACTTGTTCTGAAGGAGTTCTTCTGTCTCTGCAGCCTTATCCATAGCTTCCTGTTCAATCTCGAAAGCCTTGGCATTAGCCTTGTCAATCTTATCATGAGCGAGCTGTTCTGCGCTCTTTAATAACTTTTCTCTCTTGGAAAGTACATTGTTAGCGAGCTTAATCTGCTCGGGAACCATTGCCTTTAACTCATCGAGCTTTTCAAAGATAAGATCAAGTTCTACAAGAATCATACCTTTCTTAAGCTTGCTGGGCTTACTTTCTTCAAGTATCTTTTCAATCTCGGAAATCTTGCGCTCTAACTTCTGAACGTCAACATTATCTCTTTCTGTTGCCATGCTAAAGTCTCCATTCTTATTTATCAATATCCGAATTTTTTATATAAAGCATCCGCGATGCTCTGAGGTACAAATTTACTAACGTCTCCCTTAAATGAAGCAATCTCACGAACTGTTGTGGAAGACAGATATGAATACTCAAGATCTGTAGGTAAAAATACTGTCTCGAGTTCTCCGCCGGATATCAGATAATTGGTCTGTGCCATATGAAGTTCATATTCAAAATCGGTCAAGGCTCTAAGTCCTCTTAATACCATATGAACATTCTTTTCCTTGGCATAATCAATTAAAAGACCTCTGAAAGTATCGATAACTATGTTATCAAAATCTCCGGTCACATCTTTTAACATTTTAACACGTTCTTCAACTGTAAACAAGGGACTTTTTTTATTATTGTCCAAAACCGAAACATACACTAAATCATAGTTTTTGGACGCTCTTTTTATAATATCGATATGTCCGTAAGTTACAGGATCAAAACTGCCGGGATAAATGATTGCTGAGCTCATAATTATCTCCTTTTCTAAAAGCTATTCGCTTTTCTTAGATATAAAAACGTGTCTGTTTGTTTTATAGTCTTTTGTCTTGAATATTTCAAGTCCCAATTCATCCAAAAATGCAAAATCCGCATCATAATCGCATTCTACTACGATAATGGTATCTTCGCCAATGAGATTCTTCTCTGCCAGAGCAGGAATAGCCTTATTTTCAAGATGTTTTGCAAAAGGCGGGTCTATAAAGACAATATCAGGAACCTCTTTTAATCTGTTATTCAAAAAGAATATTGCATCTTCTTTATAGATAACTGCTTTGTCATCAAGATGAGTCTTTTTTAGGTTCTCTTGAATACACTTATTGGCATCGGTTGAATTATCTACAAAATAAGCCTTGGATGCACCTCTAGAAAGTGCTTCGATACCGATTGCGCCGCTTCCTGCATAGAGATCCACGAATACGCACTCGCAAAGATAAGATTGGAGACAGTTAAAAAGTGTCTCCTTATACTTATCCGTAGTTGGTCTGGTATCCATTCCTTTAGGAGTTGTAAGTACTATGCTTCTGGCTGTACCTGATATTACTCTCATAGTCTAAGTTTGGTTCCCTTCGCATCTCTATTGGTTAACTTGATCTTACTTGCAGGTATATCAGTGTCGTTGTAATGGATGATGGAATCTGTTGCATTCTGAGCAAAGAATACCTTGTCTACCAATGCATCCTTATTAAGCTTCATACCTCTTACGCCGACAGCACCCTTCTTCTTTTCAGGAATCTGTTCTATCGGGAACTTAAGGAAGAATCCATCATCTGATACAAGAATAATGTTACTTGTATCATTAAGTATCTTAACTGCACACAATCTATCGCCATCATTAAGCTTGGTTGCAGCAACAGTCTTTCTAGTAACATCGAATTCAGAGCCATCAACAACCTTCATGAAGCTTGTCTTGGATACAAATACAAGTCTAAAGAGGTTAAGGTCTGATTGTGAGCATAAGAGCAAGATACCGGAGTCATTGGATGTATACGCAGTGATATTGTCGATAGGAACACCCTTATCTCTCATCTTACACATAGGTATATCCGATACCTTGGCATTATATAACATACCATTATCAGAGAATAAGCATACCTTACCTGTATTCTTGCAAAGTACAATGAACTTACTTTCTTCTTTTATGGCTTCGATATTTCTCTCATATGTAGGAATATCAACAGCCTTGACGTATCCGAATCTATCCATGAGAACGTATACGTCCATCTCTTCCATCTTCTTATCTTCGTATACAGCTTCTTCGGAATCTGTGATTACAGTTCTTCTTTCTCTGCCGTATTCTTTCTTGATACCCTTTAACTCTTCAATGATAACTCTGGTCATTGATGAAGGACGCTCAAGAATATCTTCATACTTGAAGATATTAGCCATAGTCTCATCATGATCCTTAATAAGAGCTTCAATTTCAAGACCGATTAACTTATACAATCTCATCTCAAGGATTGCATTGGCCTGCTTCTCAGTAAACATAAGCTGCATAGCCATTACTTTTGATTCCTTGGACTTAAAATGTATTCCGTCGGTAACACCTTCAACGAGGCACTTCTTAGCCATGGCTCTGTCCTTAGAACCTCTAAGAATCTCTATGATAAGATCGATTACATTACAAGCCTTAATAAGACCTTCTTGAATCTCTCTCTTTTCTTCTTCTTTCTTTAATAGATTCTCATACTTTCTTCTATTGAATTCATACGAGAAATCAATACAATTCTTAAGAACATCTCTAAGAGACATAGTCTCAGGCTTACCATTTGAAATAGCAAGCATATTAACACCGAATGTATCTTCAAGACGAGTCTTCTTAAAGAGCATGTTCTTGTAGTTTTCTACATCGCAATCTCTCTTAAGTTCGATAACGATTCTGATACCTTCCTTGGAAGACTGGTTGGAAATATCCAATATATCAGGAGCCTTTTTAGACTCATATAATGCAGCAACATCGGATAAGAACTTAGCGATATTGGCACCAATCATAGGATAAGGAATCTCAGTAATGACAAGATTGGTTCTACCATTCTTACCCTTTTCTACTTCAACCTTACCTCTAACCTTAATCTTACCTGTACCGGTCTCGTATATCTCTTCAAGCTCACTCTTATTGATTACGATACCACCCGTAGGGAAGTCAGGTCCTGTAACATACTTCATAAGGTCATGAGTAGTTAATGAAGGATCGTTAAGAAGAGCAATCTCAGCATCAATAACTTCATTGAGATTGTGAGGAGGTATGCTTGTAACCATACCTACGGCGATGCCTTCTGAACCGTTAACCAAGAGGTTGGGAATCTTAACAGGTAATACACTGGGTTCCTTTTCTGTCTCATCAAAGTTAGGAATGAAATCAACTATATCCTTATCGAGATCTGCGAGGAATGCTTCCTCCGTAATCTTTTGAAGTCTGGCCTCTGTATAACGCATTGCAGCCGCAGGATCACCTTCGATATTACCGAAGTTACCATGACCTTCCACGAGAGCCATTCCCTTCTTGAAATCCTGGGACATAACAACCAATGAATCATATATGGATGAGTCTCCATGAGGGTGATATTTACCCATCGTATCACCGACGATACGCGCCGACTTACGATAAGGTTTATCACTACGTATGCCAAGTTCATGCATATCATAGAGAACTCTTCTCTGTACAGGCTTTAATCCGTCTCTTACATCAGGAAGTGCACGCGCAACAATAACACTCATGGCATAATCCACGAATGATTTGCTCATCACCTCTGAGTATTCACTTTTAATTATCTTTTCTGCCATATATCTTAGTACCTTTATATGTTTTATTTTGTATATGTGTCGGGTTGCAAATGTGTTTGCACCGCAGGCACGCTCTCGCTATGATCTCGCCGTAGCGGATAACTAAATTCGCCTTCGTAGTCACTCGGCTCATTAAGTACCGACGGCTCGATAATACCTGCTTGTGCAATACACATTCACAACCCTCGGTAGATAATAATTTATTTAAAATAGTTAAAATTTTGGTATGAATATTATTTATATATAATATTTATACTATACATCCAGCTCGGCTTCGTTAGCGTGTTCATAGATATAATCACGACGAATTCCAACGTCATTGCCCATGAGCAATTCTGTGAGCTTAGAAGCCATTGATGCATCTTCGATTTGAACCTGCTTAAGGTTACGACGCTCAGGATCAAGTGTAGTCTCCCAAAGCTGCTCAGCATCCATCTCACCAAGACCTTTGTATCTCTGTAATGTGAAAGGTCCCTTGTGACGCTTACGATACGAAGCAAGTGCTGCATCATCATAGAGATATTCTTCCTCACCCTTGGAAGGAATAGCCTTGTAAAGAGGAGGCATAGCAATATATACATGTCCCTCGAATATAAGCTCGGGCATAAATCTATAGAATAATGTCAAAAGCAATGTACAGATATGAGCACCATCGACATCGGCATCGGCCATGATAATAATCTTGTCATAGCGAAGCTTGGTAATATCGAAGTCATTACCATATCCTTCTGAGAATCCACAGCCAAATGCATTGATCATGGTCTTAATTTCTGCATTGGCGAGAATCTTATCTATACTTGCTTTTTCTACATTAAGAATCTTACCTCTGATAGGAAGTATCGCCTGATACTTTCTGTTTCTGGCAGTCTTGGCTGAACCACCCGCGGAATCACCTTCGACGATAAATATCTCACACTTCTCGGCTTCTCTTGATTCACAGTTAGCTAGCTTACCATTGGAATCAAATGAGAACTTAGGCTTCGAAAGCATATTTGTTTTAGCCTTCTCCTCAGCCTTTCTAATCTTAGCAGCCTTCTCCGCACAAGAAATGATAGTCTTAAGAGTCTCAAGATTACGGTCAAAGTAAAGCTGAGCCTCATCATTAACAACCTTAGATACAGCTTTTGTCGCATCCTGGTTATCAAGCTTAGTCTTGGTCTGTCCTTCGAATCTGGGCTCAGGATGCTTAATACTAAGTACACATACAAGTCCGTTACGAACTTCAGCACCGGTAAAATTTGGATCCTTATCCTTCAATATACCAAGGCTTCTCGCATAGGAATTAATAACCTGAGTAAAGATGGTTTTAAATCCTGTGATATGGGTTCCGCCCTCGGCATTGTAAATATTATTACAAAAGCCTAATACATTCTCGTGGAATTCATCTACATACTGAAAAGCAAGATCAACAACGATATTGTCGCACTTGCCATGAAGAGTAATAACATCATGAAGCGCTTCCTTTCCCTTATTAAGGTCCTTAACAAATCCTTGGATACCTTCTTCTTCGTGATATACTATTTTTTCTTTTACATCTCTCTTATCTTCGAAAATGATTGTAAGACCGGGGTTAAGATATGCGGTCTCATGGATTCTTGACTTGATATCTTCAGATCTGAAATATGTCTTTTCGAAGATAGTATCATCAGGTAAAAATGTAATCGTAGTTCCTGTTTCTCTGGTCTTACCCTTAGCAGGAAGTAAGCCATTCTCAAGTTCTACAACAGGCTTACCGCATTCATAACGGTCCTCATATATGAAGCCGTCCCTTTTAATGGTAATATGAAAATCCTTGGACAAAGCATTAACTACGGAACTACCAACACCGTGCAAACCACCGGCGTTTTTATAAACATCATTATTAAACTTACCACCGGCATGAAGTGTGGTAAGTACAATACGCTCAGCTGTAATACCCTTCTCATGTCTGTCCACAGGAATACCACGTCCGTTATCAGACACAGTTGCAGAACCATCTGCATTGAGGGTAACGCTTATCTTATCGCAGAATCCGGCCATATGCTCATCGACCGAATTATCCATAATCTCATATATAAGATGATTAAGTCCCTTGGTAGATGTTGAACCGATATACATACCGGGTCTTTCTCTTACAGGTTCGAGACCTTCGAGGACCATAATGGAACTGGAATCATATTTTTGATTTTTGTCAGCCATTAAATATATCTCCAAACAATAATACTTAATTCGTATATGCGCATAAAATAATAAACATATGTTCGCACACACAATTCATATTATACCATAAAAAGAGTAATTTACAAACAAAAAATACACGATGTAGTGTAAACCACGGTTTTGACCACATCATGTATTTATTATTCTATTACTATTAATATATAAATATAGATAATCAAATATATATCTATAACTTTAAATATATATGATTTTAACTGAATTTGAGATCAGCGTACTTTTTAGCTTTTATAAAGAGATCCTTATCCCTGTAGATATCAGCAATCTTAAAGTTAAGATCACCGCTCTGTCTGACACCGACTATATCTCCGGGGCCTCTTAATCTAAGGTCTTCATCAGCTATATGGAAACCATCATCGGATTCAAGCATAACCTTAAGTCTCTCGTTCTCAACATCTTCAGGCGATGAATCTATAAGTATACAATAGGATTCCTTACTTCCTCTGCCGACACGCCCCCTTAACTGATGAAGCGTCGATAATCCGAATCTCTCAGCATTTTCAATCAATATAACAGTTGCATTAGGCACATCAATGCCTACTTCAATAACCGTAGTAGAAACGAGTATATCTATATCTCCATTGGCAAAATACTGCATTACTCTGGTCTTTTCATAAGGCTTCATTCTGCCATGAAGAACTCCGATTCTGACTGTATCAGGCATTAATTCCTTAAGATACTCGCTATAATCATTAACATTGGAAAGGTCTGTATCTTCATTTTCCTCTATCATCGGACATACTACTATAGCCTGCTGTCCTTCTCTAACCTTGGAATATAAAAATCTTAATCCATCAACTCTCTCAGCAGCTTTTCTTATACCCGTCTTAATAGGAATTCTGTTTTGAGGTTTATCTTTTATAAGAGAAATCTGCATATCTGTATAATATACATTTGCAAGTGTACCGGGAATAGGTGTTGCCGACAGACTTAGCACATGGGGCTTATTGCCTTTTTGATATAAGGAATCTCTCTGCAATACGCCGAATCTATGCTGTTCGTCAGTAACAACCAATGCAAGATTATTGAAGTTAACACCTTCTTGAATAAGAGCATGAGTACCAACAACAAGATTACAATCTCCTGATTCTAGCTCAGCATATATCTTCTTTTTATCAGATGCAGATACAGAACCAGATAAAAATACAATATTCATATTGAGGTTATATCTATCATTCAATTCCTTGAATTTAAGATAATGTTGTGAAGCCAATACTTCAGTAGGCGCCATAAAAGCAGATTGATAACCATTGGAATAACTTAAAACACATGCCAAAAATGCAACTATAGTTTTACCGCTGCCAACATCACCTTGAACAAGTCTGTTCATTACATACCCGGAAGTAAGGTCATTAAGAATATCATTAAGACAATCACTCTGACCTTTTGTTAGATTATAAGGTAAGGCCGTGATAAGCCTTGAATATTCTGCTGTCTCTATAAAAGAAAAAGCTGATTCACATTTATTAACCTGTTGTTTTAATATATTAAGCTTGGTAAAGAACTCATAGAATTCGTCAAAAGATAATCTGTCTCTGGCATTCTTAAAATATGTATCATCAATAGGAAAATGAATATCGCTTAAAGCATTGGTAAAAGAAGGTAATCCGGTTTCTTTTAATACCTTTTCATCAAGACTATCTTCAAATGGACCGTAATCATTAAGTGCTTCGTATACAAACTTGGATATAGTCTTGGAATTAATACCCTTAGTAAGCGAATACACGCTCTGAAGATGTCTTAATCCTTCTATGTATTCGGATACTTTCATGATAACGGGCATCTCTAAGGCGTATTGTCTTCCCTTTCTTTTTACTGTACCTATAAATACCCATTCAGTACCCGGCTTAAGCATGCTTCTTAAATAAGTTACTCTAAAAAAGGCAAGCGACACCTTACCATATACATCAAAACCTGTAACTGTAGTAACCGCATTCTTGGCTGTCTTTTTAAAATAAAAATCATCAGCCATCTTAAGTCTGATAGCTACAGTCTCTCCCTCATTAATCTGGGATACATTTTTAAGCTCGGGTAATTTTTTATAAGTTCTTGGGAAATAATATATAAGATCATATACGGATTCTATATTTAAACGAGCAAAAAGGGATCCGTTTTTATCGCCGATCCCTTTTAAATTCTTGATTGAAATATTTTTAAGCTCGTTAATATCCATATAATTATTCTACAGAAATAATGTAGTAATATATAGGCTGTCCGCCGTTTTGAAGTTCAACTTCGACATCTTCATAAGCTTCTTCAAGTGAAGCCTTAATTGCCTCAGCATCGTCTTCTTTTACGTCTTCACCATAGTAGATCGTAATGACAGATGAATCATCATCAACCATCTCAGCTACCATATCTTTGATAACAGTATCTCTGTCAGGACCTACAGAAAGGATACCCTTATCGCCGATACCCATGTAGTCACCCTTCTTAATGGTCTTGTCATCAATCTCAGTATCTCTTACAGCGTATGTAACCTGACCGGTCTTAACACTCTTGGTACCTTCGATCATGTTCTCTGTATTATCTTCTACAGAAGAATCGCCCATGTAGTTGATCATAGCGCTGATACCCTGAGGAATGGTTGTAGAAGGAATAACAACTACATTCTTATCCTCTTCAAGGTCTCTGGCCTGATTAGCTGCCATGATAATGTTCTTATTATTAGGTAAGATAAATACGTTCTTAGCATTAACCTTAGCAATTGCATTCATCATATCTTCAGTTGAAGGGTTCATTGTCTGACCGCCTTCAATGATATGGTCAACACCGATTGACTTGAATATCTCGCAAAGACCGCTACCTGCAGATACTGCAATAAATCCGAACTCTTTTGCTTCTTCTGTAGTTGCAACCTCTTCATCAGCCTTAACATTCTCTGCACTCTGAGACTTACCTTCTTCAAACTGGATAACTCTCTCGTTATGCTCAAGACGCATATTGTCAACCTTCATATTGGAAAGCTGACCATACTTTAAAGCTCTTTGGAATGCAAGTCCGGGATCGTTGGTATGTACATGAACCTTAACAATCTCATCATCAGCAACAACTACGATACTGTCACCGATTGACTCAAGGAATGATTTAAAATCAATCTCCTGCTTAACATTGAAAGGCTTGTTAAGTAAGATAATAAACTCTGTACAATAACCAAACTTAATCTCACTTGTAGAGAGATTCTCCATGGATGCTGCAGCTCTTTCGCTTTTAGCAGAGTTCTTGGAAGGAATAATAACAGTATCTACTTCCTTACCAAGGAAAGCATCCTGTGCACCATGAAGTACTTCCATAAGGCCCTGTCCACCGGAGTCAACAACTCCAGCCTGCTTAAGAACAGGTAAAAGATCGGGTGTACGAAGCAATACTTCATCACCGTATGCTACAACTTCATTGATATACTTTTCGAGATCTTTTTCGCCGCCCTTTTGAAGCTCGGCAGCTTTATCATATATGCCTGAAGCTACTGTAAGGATTGTACCTTCCTTAGGCTTCATTACAGCCTTGTATGCTGTATTAACAGCACTCTGTAATGCCTCGGTAATGATATTAACATCTAATTCTTTATGCTCAGTGGCTACTTTTGTAAAACCTCTGATTAACTGGGATAAGATAACACCTGAGTTACCTCTTGCTCCACGAAGTGATCCGGATGATATTGCCTTACATACAGCTGCCATCTCAGGATCTGTGAGTGATGACAATTCTCTGTATGCTGACATGATTGTCATCGTCATATTTGTACCTGTATCTCCGTCAGGAACGGGAAATACATTTAATTCATTGATATATTCTTTCTTCTTTTCCAGATTGCATGCTCCGGCCATGAACATCTTGGACAAAAGCTTTGCATCAATTTTAGAAACAGACACTTACTAATCCTCCTTGCCCACGAGAGCGACGCCTTCAACGAATACGTTGACTTTTTCTACATCAAGTCCCGCAAACTGTTCAACTTTGTACTTTACTTCACTCATTACATTGCTTGCTACAGCCTGAATTGATACGCCAAAAGCAACGATGATATGAAGATTGATTGATAATTTATTGTTATCAAGAGATACTGATATTCCTTTGCCAAGGCTGTCCTTCTTTAATATGCTGGCAACACCCTCAGCCACATTGATACCTGCCATACCTGCAACGCCATAACAGTCAAGTGCAACGCCACCTGCATATTCAGCAATAACATTATTGTCTATGGCAACATTACCCAAATGTGTATCCAGAGTACCTTTCATTCCTTATCCTCCAATATATTTGATAATAACTCGACTTGATATACAATATCATATAGTATTGAAAACCACAACTATATTTGATGCTTATAAAAATATCTTAAATATCGTATATATCATATGCCGCAAAATCGAATTAATTATATAATAGGTATACTAAAAAATAAACCTTATTCATATAAAGTTAATAAAAATTCCATTTTTTAGAAAAATTTAGTTGCTTTTCAATATCAATTTATGTATAATACATTCGTTGTGGATTGTGGAGAAACGTTCTCCTTATCCTTTTTTGTAAGTTAAGGAGGTGTAAACAATGGCTAAATGCGATATTTGTGATAAAGGCGTTCATTTCGGTAACAACGTAAGCCATTCACACAGACGTTCAAATCATATTTGGAATTCCAATATCAGAACAGTTAAGTGTAAGGTTAACGGTACAACCAAGACAATGCATGTATGTACAAGATGCTTAAAGTCAGGTTTAGTAGAAAGAGCCTAATTATGAAAATATTACCGGACAGAAATGTCCGGTCTTTTTTTTATTCTTAATACAATAAATTACCCGCCACCTCTCGGTGACGGGCTTATTTTTTATCTATTCATCTCAAGATCATGAAGTAATGTCTCGTATTCGCGATTGATATTCTGAAGTGTAACATTATCTCCGTTAAAATTATCCGGATGGAATACCTTGATAAGATCCTTATATCTCTTCTTAAGACCTTTCTCATCGGTAACACCCTTAAAGAAGATTCCCTGCCTATACTCAAGAACAGGAGCATGACGTTGTACAGGTACTCTCTCGCGAAGTTTTCTGAACTCTTCTTTTTCCTGATGCAATCTCTGTCTGTCTGCATCAAGCTGTTTGAATCCGGATTCGATAACCATCTGTTTCTTACTTAAGAACGCTTCATCGTACTCAAGTTTCTTTCTGGATTCTTCAAGAGCCTTGTTGACGTCTTCGACTTCTTTTTCGAATTGCTTTCTATCCTTTTCCAGACTTTCTCGCAACTCTTCTATTTTTTTCTTTTCTTCTTCCAGTTCGTTTTTCTCCTGATCGATTCGTATCTTCATATCTTCAATATCGGATTTATCGGTCTTAACACGAACATTTTCTCGAAAGAGCTTAACTTTCAACTCTTCAAGTTCTTCGGGAGAATTGGAATCACGAAGGATTGCAATAAAATTGTCCATACTTAATTATTCTTCTTCATTATCCTTAGGAAAAGCTGTCTCTATAGCATTGGAATCCGTAACGCCATCCTTGTTCTTCTTAACAGCGATACGATCAAGAATATCGGGAACAAGATCAATAATCTTGGTAATGGAATCCTGATTCTTGATATTAACGAGTCTTGTATGACCGTTACTTATAACCAATACAGCGGAAGGAGTCATCTTACCGTTCATAGCACCCATACCGCCGTTCTTCTTATCACCTCTGGCTGCGCCTGCGCCAACTCCAAAAGATACATCTACAAGAGGAACGATAATTGTATCGCCGACTTTGGTGGGTTCTCCAACAACTGTCTTGGTTGACAAAAAGCCATCCATACCTTCCATCAAAGAGCTGATTAATCCATCAAAATTACTTTCTGCCACGAGTCTTTCCTCCTTTTTTTAATCCCCTTCTTATAAGAAATACCATCTTTCTCAGATGCTTATTAGTAAATAATAAGAATGCATAATGTAAAAATACATACATCTGCATATATCCCTTGACATAGCCATCTATCTCAAGAGCTTTGCCATCCCATATGGGAGTAAAATCTATCTCTCTGTTAAAATACCCTCTGGCCATGCATATGTATCTGGAAACCTGACCTGTAACATATGGATCCTCGTCGCCATATACTATGTGCATACGCCACTTTCTTGGGAATATATGCTTGATAAACTTTACTGTAATATCCTTAAATAACTTTAGGGTGGGTGCAAAAGACGGATGATTGATAATCTTCCAAATGAATTTAATCCATTTCTTGGTCTTTTCCCACTGGTCGAGTTTCTCATTAACAAACTCTTTAAAATTATACCACTTTTTCTTGATGTTTAAAACAAAATCTTTTATAGCCTGTATGAATGCGATATTTTTTTCTACAGCATTCATATCATCCATTTCATCAGGAGAATTAAGATATTCTTCTACTTCATCGTAGGTAATCTCGACTTCCTGCTCCTCAGTCTCAGGAATTGTCTCTTCTTCAACTGTTCCCTCCT
>JAEEQX010000094.1 GCA_016285575.1 Lachnospiraceae bacterium | reverse complement strand
TATTCGAGCAGCATGTCAAAACCGATGTACGTGATACCGAAACTTCCCATACCGAGAATATTACCGATAAGGAATTTTCCGTTAAGTATCGTACCCGGCTCCAGTGCTCTGCCGAATGTCTTAACACCCTTTTTAGGCTTACCGCACACGGGACAGAAGTTTTCTTCCTTCGTCATATGCATGCAGTTTAGGCACATTTTTTTGATTTCTGATGTTTCCATTGTTCTCCCCTTGTTTTCCCCTGATTAGACACCTCATCCGTCGCGAGTGACACCTCATCCGTTGAGAGTGACACCTCATCAGTCAACCTTCGGTTGACAGCTTCCCCTCAAGGGGAAGCCTCAAGATTGCTTCGGTAATGTGAAGGAGCTCTTTAAACTAACGATCCTGTTGAAGACAGGTGCGCCTTCTTTTGAATCCTTGTAATCCACGCAGTAGAATCCGTTTCTTACGAACTGGAAGCTTTCGAAAGCTTTTGCTTTTGCAAGACCGGGTTCAACATATGCGGTAACGATCTTTCTTGAATCGGGATTAACGTTGATGCTTCCGTCTTCCTCGTTGTAAACACCCTTCTCTTCATCAACGATATTCTCGAAAAGTCTTACTTCCACGGGAACTGCACTCTTTGCGTCAACCCAGTGGATCGTACCCTTTACTTTTCTGCCCGTGAAACCGCTTCCGGACTTTGTTTCGGGATCGTATGTACAATGAACTACCGTTACGTTGCCGTTTTCGTCGGTCTCGTAGCTTTCGCACTTAACGAAATAAGCGTTCATTAAACGTACTTCATTGCCCGGGAAAAGTCTGAAGTATTTCTTGGGCGGATCTATCATGAAGTCCTCTCTCTCGATGTAAAGTTCCTTTGAGAAAGGGATCATTCTTGTTCCGAGTTCCTCGTTTTCGAGGTTGTTCGCTGCCTCAAGCATCTCGCCGTCGCCTTCGTAGTTGTCAATGACAAGCTTGACGGGATCGAGAATCGCCATCATTCTGGGCTTCTTTAACTTAAGGTCTTCTCTTATACAGTATTCGAGCATCGCCATGTCTGCGATCGAATGAGCTTTGGATACACCGCAGAGTTCTACGAACATCTTGATGGACTCAGGTGTATATCCTCTTCTTCTAAGCGCTGAGATAGATACAAGTCTGGGATCATCCCAACCATCTGCGATACCATCCTCAACAAGCTTCTTGATATATCTCTTACCTGTAACTACGTTCTTAAGATAGAGCTTAGCAAACTCAATCTGTCTGGGAGGTCTCTCATACTCAAGTTCTCTTACAACCCAATCATAAAGGGGTCTGTGATCTTCGAACTCAAGAGTACATATTGAATGTGTGATACCTTCCTCTGCATCCTCGATGGGATGAGCAAAGTCATACATGGGATAGATGCACCATGTATCACCTGTTCTATGGTGAGTCATGTGAGCTACTCTGTAGATAACGGGATCTCTCATGTTCATGTTGGGAGATGCCATATCGATACGAGCTCTCAAGACCTTTTCACCATCGGCAAACTTACCGTTTTTCATATCTTCAAAAAGAGCCAAATTCTCTTCTACGCTTCTATCTGAACCGGGGTCCTTCTTACCAGCCTCAGTAAGTGTACCTCTATATTCTCTAATCTCTTCAGCAGAAAGGTCTGACACATACGCCTTGCCCTTCTTGATGAGCTTAACAGCACCTTCATACATCTTAGGGAAATAATCGGATGCAAAGAAAAGTCTGTCCTCCCAATCAGCTCCAAGCCACTTGATATCTTCAAGCTGTGAGTTAACAAACTCGATTTTTTCCTTTGTAGGGTTAGTGTCGTCGAATCTCATGTTGAACTTACCGCCGTACTGCTTAGCAAGTCCATAGTTAAGAAGGATACTCTTAGCGTGTCCTATATGAAGATAACCATTGGGTTCCGGAGGAAATCTGGTATGTACTGTATCGTATACGCCATCAGCAAGATCCTTGTCAATAAGGACTTCGATGAAGTTACGACTCTCCTTCTCAGCACCCTCGTTAGTCTCAGAATTTATGATTTCATTTTCTGCCATTTTATACCTCTTTTTATTTTTTATATGATAATCATAATTGCTTCGTTACTTCGTAACTCGCACAATTATGTACAATCATTCGGAATCCGCTTCAATGTCAATTATATTGACATTTTATCATCATATTTTATCATTGTTAGCGCTTATTGTAAACCGATTAAGCCGTTTTGAAGATAGTAATTCTGGCGGTTGTACCCTCGCCCGGAGTGCTCTCTATGGTTAGGTCACCCACACCCTCGCTTATGAGTCTCTCTTTTACATTAAAGAGCCCAACATGCTCTCTTTTCGAAGGATCCATGGGATTAACGGGTCTGCCTTGTGCAGCAGCCTGATTTTCTTCCCATTTTTTCATAAGTTCTTTTGCATCGAATCCTATGCCGTCATCGATAACCTCTATCACATAAGCATCCTCTGCTTCATATGTCCTAACCGTCACCTTACCCTTGCCGAGTTTCTTGTGTATGCCATGCTTAATCGCATTCTCTACGAGGGGCTGAACAGACAGCGCGGGTACGCAAAAATTGGTCTCCTTGGCATCTATCTCGACCTCAAGATTGTCTTCAAATCTCATCTTTTCTATCCATGTGTACGACTCGATATGCTTGATTTCCTCCGATACGGGAATCGGCCCGGTCTTACCTATGGCATCGATATTTACACGCAGATAATTGGAAAAATAATCAATCGCTTTTTTTGCTTTTTGAGGATCCTTGTCTACAAGTCCGTAGATGGAATTAAGTGCATTAAAGATAAAATGATGACCAATCTGCGAGTACATCGTCTCAAGTTTTAACTGTCTGGCCCTCTCATCCTGTCTTGACAGCACCGATGTAAAGTGAAGTATAAGGAAATATATGAGCGTCGATATCATGGTCATGTTGCATATGACTCTTCTCTCGGGGCTTATGGCTTCTATCACTTCTCCCAAGATGGTTAAAAGCGCCGTATATCCTACCGCAAATGCGACTCTTCCGCCACCGTTTTTAAAGTACTTAAGCGTCTCTACCGCCAGCATAATAAGATATCCCGCGCATACCAGAAACGGGAAATATATCAACGGTCCCGGGACAAAATGAGTGCCCGTCTCATCTGTCACGTAGCTGAAAGTCGACGGTGTAAAATAAGCACTCAAAAGTACCAGTACATTCAACGTAATAGGTGTAATAAACTGTAGCCTAAACTTATGGTCCGCAGCATTATTGATAAGCAGAAAGAAATACATGATAAGTGTAGGACGAAGCGTAAAACCGATAATGTATAACGTGATACGAATAAATATGTATTCTTTATCCGGAGTCAATATTCGATCGGATATAATCTCCGTACACATGAGCAGGAAGTTTAAAAACAAAATCTGAAAAAGGTATCTCTTTTTCTTCCTGTCCATGTACTTGTTAAGTGCAAAAACAAGCGTTAAGCCGATAGTAATGACTATCGCCGTCTGATATTGGTAAAATATGTCAAAAACAGTATTTAAATTCACGATTTTCTCGCGTAAAACACGCTTCCTTTCACCGAATATAAATATTATAACTCTTTTAAGCGTATAAATGTAAAATAGTTGTTAAATACGAATAAAATGTTGTTAATAATGAATTACATGGGTTATAATCAACGAAGTCATGATACTGTTGCTCCAACCAGCCGTTACACCTTCAAGCTGTTGCACCTGTTATGACAATGATAATCCGATTAGAAAAAGATAGTATAAAAAGAAAAGGCATATACACTTACCATGGTTACTTTTAAAATTGCGTTCTTTAATGTGCTCCTAGCCCTGATGTATATGGTGCCGGGATACATTCTCTGTAAAACAAAAAAAGCCGTCGCGTCGCACTTATCGACCGTATCGGCTATACTCATATATATCTGCTCACCCTGTATGGTAGTGTCATCATTCCTATCAATGGAATATAGCAGAGAGAATCTCATCAATATGATGCTCTTCTTTGTAGTATCCTTCGTGGTTCAACTCGTATTCCTCTTAGGAACTTATCTCGTACTCAGAAAGAAGTTTCATATCAACAAGTATAGAATGCTTGCTATCGGATCAGTACTTGGCAACTGCGGGTTCTTTGGAATGCCGCTTATAAAAGCACTGCTGCCAGAGAATCCTGAAGTAGCTTGCTATTCATCAATATATGTTATCTCGATGAATCTATTAGTATTTACTGCAGGTGTATATTGCTTGACCACCGATAAAAAATACATCAGTGTAAAATCCGCATTCATGAATCCTGCATTCTTCTCATTCGTGATTGCTATGCCTCTATACATAACAGGTGCGATGAGCAAGTTACCTACACTCGTTACGGATGCAATATCACTGCTTGGTAGAATGACTACTCCCGTATGTATGTTAATACTTGGAATAAGATTGGCGACGATGGACTTCAAAAAGCTATTCACCAATCCATTTGTATATTTGGTATGTGCAGGAAAGTTGATCGTATTTCCACTATTCGCGTTCGCGGTAGTGTTCTTCACGCCTCTGCCTCATTCATTCAAGGCAAGTCTGATGATACTCGCTGCAACACCTTGTGCATCGATTATTCTTAATCTTGCAGAGATACATAACAAGGAGCAGGAGATGAGTGCGAATTGTATACTACTGAGTACGCTTCTATGTATACTCACAATTCCCGTACTGTCGTTACTAATAACATTCCTATAAAAACAAAAATATCCCGCCGTTGGCGGGATAAAGATACATTAAAAAATTTTATTTGAAAATAATAACCGGCCGTTGGCCGAGATATAGATACATACATAATATTTATTTAGACATATAAAAATACCGGCCGTTTTTTTATTTGTTCTGAATATGTCTCATATAAAGCGCTAACGCAGTTCCCATAAATGCGTTGGTGTATTCTCCACTACAGAATGAATTGATAACCTCATCAATCGGAACAAGTTCCCCTGTAAGTATCTCATCCTCATCAAGATGAAGTTCATTGGTAGGTGTCAAATCCTCTGCTAACACGAAGTATATATTGTTAGTGAATAATGCAGGATTGGGAGAACACTTACCAAGAAGCGTGAGCTTACCAGCCGTGAATCCTGTCTCTTCGAGAAGTTCTCTACGGCCACTCTCTATAGGATCCTCACCCCTATCACACATACCACCGGGAAACTCAGCAGTGATATTACCGGATGCATGGCGATACTGTCTCACCAAAATAAATTGTCCTTTATACACAGGGATAATCGAAACCCACTCGGTAGAATTAATCGAAAAGTAGTCTCCTGTTATTCCATTAGCAGCTACTTCTTTTCTTTTTTCCACATCAAATATACATGTGTTAAGAATCGTTTCTTTCGATTCTGTTTTCCACATTAACTCTGAATCATTCTTAATCTCATTCATATCTTTTTCTCACTATTTATAATTCAAAAGTTTTTAAAATATTACTATATAAATTTACAAAATGTGTAGTAGAAAAACTCTACTACACATTTATACTTAATAACTTTTTAATTATATTAGATTCTGTCTCTAACCTTGTTGTTGATCTCTGCAAAGAGCTCAGCGATTAAGTTCTTAATCTCTGTGTTAGCATCCTTAACATTAACAAGTTTCTTAACACTCTTGTCTCTTGTTGAAATCTCAATCTGTCCGTTAGCGATATTCTTAGGTCCAATTGTTACTCTAACAGGAACACCGAGAAGATCGGCATCTGCGAACATAACACCGGCCTGAACATTTCTGTCATCGTAGATAACTTCAACATTATCCTTAAGAAGCTCATTGTAAATCTTATCTGCTGCTTCCTTGCACTCTGCTTTGTCTGCTCTCATACAGCAAAGATGTACCTGCCAAGGAGCAATTGAGATGGGCCAGATAGGACCGTACTCGTCATGTCTTGCTTCCATAACTGATGCCGCAAGTCTACCAACACCGATACCATAGCAACCCATGATAGGAGTCTTAACACTGCCATCAACATCTGTATATGTCATGCCCATTGACTTGGAGTACTTGGTACCAAGCTGGAAAATATTACCAACCTCGATACCACGGCTAATCTTGATTGTCTTCTTGCCACAGCAAGGACAGATATCACCGGTTCTAATCTTGGATACATCTACGTATTCAACATCACCAATATCTCTCTTGATATTAAGACCTGTGTAGTGATAATCAACTTCATTAGCACCACAGCAAAGATTCTCAATTCCTTCAAGAGTCTTATCGTATATAATCTGGCATTTTGCTTCCTGCTTGTAAGGTCCGCAGAAGCCTGCACATAATCCGCATTCAGGAGTAATTGTAGCGGCATGTACTTTTTCACCAAGAAGGTTAGTTAACTTAGTCTCGTTAACTTCGTAGTCACCACGAAGGAATACAACGACATATTCGTCTGTCATATTCTTTTGATATATTACTGCTTTGCAGGACTCCTCAACCTTGCTGTTAAGGAAAGTACATACTTCTTCGATAGTCTTGCAATCAGGTGTGTTAACCTTCTTGAGTTCGCCCGCAGGAGAACATCCTGTATTATCAACTGTTGTATCAGCCGCTTCCATGTTAGCTGAATATCCGCATTCAGGACAAAGAACGATTGAGTCCTCACCTGCATCAACAAGAAGCATGTATTCATGTGATACGCTGCCACCAATCATACCTGAGTCAGACTTAACCGAGATGACCTCAGGAATACCTGCTCTCTCGAAGATTCTAAAGTATGAATTAGCCATTACATCATAGTACTTTTCAAGATCTTCCTGAGATGTATGGAAGGAATATGCATCCTTCATAGTAAACTCTCTAACACGAATAAGTCCGGCTCTGGGACGAGCTTCGTCTCTAAACTTAGTCTGAATCTGATATATGGAAAAAGGATACTTGGCATAT
>JAEEQX010000093.1 GCA_016285575.1 Lachnospiraceae bacterium | reverse complement strand
ACCTCGATGAAGCTGATGAGGAAGATGAGAAAAAAGAAAACGAAGAAAAGCTCGTAGCTGATTTAGAGAGTGACAAGAAGAATAAAAACTTTAACGATGCTCCTGTATTTGCTCGTATAGCGACGGTATTTGCAGGACCGTTATTCAACGTTATCTTAGCATTTTTGATTGGATTATTCGTATGCTTCTTCTCAGTTGAACACTCAACTGTTATCAGCAAAGTAATGGAAGGCTTTCCTGCTGAAGCGGCAGGATTACAGGCTGGAGATAAGATTATCAGTATTGATGGTGAGAAAGTGTATTTATTCGAAGAAATCTCGATTCACTTTTTCCTAGATAATCCTGATGTTGTTGATGTTGTATACGTTAGAGATGGCAAGAAATATTCCACACAGATTGTTCCTACCAATGATGAGGAACATGGAAGAATCATCGGTATAGTCGGAACTAATGAATCTTGTAAGAATCTGTCAGTATTTAAGTATTCATTCTATGAAGTTAGATTCTGGCTTAAGATGACCTTTAAGGGGCTTAAGATGTTATTCACAGGTAAGCTTACCAAGGATGACTTGGCAGGACCTGTTGGTATGACCATTTTGATTGATGATACTATTAAGACTTCACAGACATATGGTCTTATGAATGTCATTATCAATCTTGCTTATCTGTCACTTGCACTTAGTATCAATATCGGAATAATGAATTTGATTCCATTCCCTGCACTTGATGGCGGAAGATTGGTGCTTTTATTCTTTGAGGCAATCACAGGTAAACCGGTTCCTAAGAAGGCGGAAGCGATTATCACAATAGTTGGATTTGCATGCCTTGTAATATTATCTATATTTGTACTCGGTAACGATATTACTAAGATATTTAGACGTTAAGATATAAAGTTAGTGTGTGAATGGGATGCAGATGTACAGTTCCCTCTGCGACACGTTCTCACTCGTTGGCTCAAGTAGCGGATCACTAAGCTCGAAGCACACCAAGGCGCACTTCTCGCTAAGTGCCGACTTTCGCCAAAGGTCGCTTCGGGAATAGTACATCTACATCCCTTGATTAACTTAATGTATTGTTCAATTATTTGAACAATCAAAAAATATATAATTATTTTGTATTTATTTAGAATCAATTATTTAAGGATTTATTTATGAAGAGAAAATTTACTAGAGAGATAAAAATAGGTGACAGAGTTATAGGTGGCAACAATCCGATAGCCATTCAGTCTATGACTAATATACCTACAGAGAATACTGAAGGAAATATCAAACAGATATTAGACCTTGAAAAAGCAGGATGTGAGATTATCCGTCTTACAGTTCCTACATTAGAGGCTGCTGAGTCTTTCGGCAAGATTAAAAAGAGTGTACATATCCCATGCGTAGCAGATATTCATTTTGATTATAAGATGGCAATTGCTGCAATGGAAAACGGTGCAGATAAAATTCGTATTAACCCCGGTAATATCGGTGGTAAGGAAAAACTTTCTGAAGTTGTAAAAGTAGCTAAGGAAAGAAATATTCCCATTAGAGTTGGCGTTAATTCCGGCTCTTTAGAGAAAGAATTAGTTGCAAAATACAATGGAGTAACGGCTACAGGTCTTGTTGAATCTGCTCTTGATAAGGTAAGAATGATTGAGGAACAGGATTATCAGAATATTGTTATCTCTATCAAGTCATCCAATGTTCCTATGTGTGTAGAAGCGTATGAAGAGATATCTGAAAAATCTGATTATCCTCTTCACGTTGGTATAACAGAAGCCGGTACTATCTATTCAGGAAACATTAAGTCTGCAGTTGGACTTGGAATCCTTCTTCATGAAGGAATAGGTGATACAATCCGTGTATCTCTTACCGGAGATCCTCTCGAAGAGATTAAGTCTGCTAAGGCGATTCTTCGTTCATTAGGTCTTAGAAAAGAAGGTATAGAAGTTATATCTTGTCCGACTTGTGGCAGAACCAAGATTGATCTTATCGGTCTTGCCAACCAGGTAGAGGATATGGTTAAGGATTATCCTCTTAATATCAAAGTTGCCGTTATGGGTTGCGTGGTTAATGGACCTGGAGAGGCAAAAGAGGCAGATATAGGAATTGCCGGAGGTATTAACGAAGGACTTCTTATCAAGAAGGGTGAGATACTTAAAAAACTCCCTCAGAATGAATTATTAGCTGCACTTAAATATGAATTGGACAACTGGTCCTAGGAGTAATTATGCAACAGGTTTTATCGGAAGTTTTTCCCGATATTAAAATAGATTCTAAAACCAGTGAATTAAGCAAAGAATGCTTAATTTCTAAAATATCAAAAAGCAAAGAAGGCAGTACGATACGTGTATTCGTAGACAGTTCGCATCTACTTAGTAAGAAGACTTTCGATAAGTTATCTTCATCGATATATAAGTCTTATTTTCAAGATGTGGATAAGGTTGAGATAGTGCCTTCTTTTCATCTGTCTACACAATATAATCTTCAAAACTTATGGGATGAATATTCAGAATCCGTACTTGCTGAACTAAAGAATAAGTCAGCGATTCTTTATACACTTTTATCGAGAGCAGACATAGTATTCGAAGATGTTAATACTATGGATATTCTTCTCGAAGAGAGTATGGTTTCCAAAGAGAATTCAGATAGGTTATTAAAAGCAATGAATTCATTGCTTATTTTGCGCTGCAATATTTCCGGAAATATCGTTATCGATTATAAGCCTTCAAGTGCACATGAGATAAAAGAAGAATTTGATCATGAAGTAGAAATGATCATCAAAAACTATGCAGACAGACATAGAGAGATGGATGTTAATGATGACGACGAGATGCTTTCCGCATCAGACAATCAATCTGTTTCTAAACCTGAATCATCAGATGCATCTAATACATCATCTTCATCGAATGAGGCTTCTAAGAGCATATCAGAAAAATCTTCATCCACTGATTCTAAGAAAACTGAAAGCACAAAAGAATCCTATGCTTCCAAGGATCAAAAAGGTGGATTTAAGAATAATAAGGATTACACACCCAGAACATCTACATACACAAGAAAGTTTATCAGAAGCGAGAGACCTTCTGTTATGTATGGAGATGATGTATTACCTCCTTTCACCGATCTTGTTGATATTACAGGTGAGATTGAAAATGTATGTGTTAAGGGACGTATTTTCTTTTATGAAGATAAAGAATTACGTACTGAGTCCCATATCATAACATTTGATATATATGATGGTACCGATTCCATTAGATGTACATTACGTCTATATCCCGATAATTACGATCAGGGTAAGAGCATGCTTAAAGAAGGCATGGAGATTGCCGTCAGAGGTAATGTTGCTATGGATAAATACAACGGTAACGAACTTGTATTGTCCAGAATAATCGGTATCGAAAAGACAACGCTAGAGAAGCATGAGAGAATGGATACATCTCTTAAAAAGAGAGTAGAACTTCACTGTCATACAAGATTCTCTGAAATGGATGGAGTATCAAAAGAAGAAGATTTGGTTAAGACTGTTGCTAACTGGGGTTGGCCTGCTGTGGCTGTTACGGATCATGGAGTTGTACAGGCACTTCCCAAGGTTGATCATATCATGCATGATAAGTTTAAGGAAAAGCCCTTCAAGCTTATCTGTGGTATGGAAGGATACCTCGTTGATGATGACTTCGATGCAGCAGTTAATTGTAAGGATCAGACTCTTGCAGATTCTTTTGTTGTATTTGATATTGAGACTACAGGCCTGTCACCTTATAAGCATCAGATTATTGAAATAGGTGCAGTTAAGGTTGTTAATGGTGCAATCAAAGATACTTATTCAACATTCATTAACCCTCATGTTCCAATTCCTTATGATATCGAGCAACTTACAGGAATACATGACAATATGTTATGCGATGCACCGGATATTTCAGAAGTTCTTCCAAAATTCATGGAGTACTGCGAAGGATGTGTTTTGGTTGCACATAACGCAAAATTCGATGTTACCTTTATACAGGAAAACTGCAAAAAGTTAGGCATTCCATTTGATAAAACATGGATGGATACCATTATTATGGCCAGAGCTTTACTGAAAGACTCATCCAAGTTTGGATTGGAAGCTGTTGCACATAAATTGAAATTTAAGTTCGGCAAGGAAGAACATCATAGAGCTGTTAACGATGCGGATATTACTGCAAAAATATTCGTTGAATTTACTCATATGCTTATTGGTAAAAAAGTTCTTACATTGAAAGAACTAAATGAATTTGTTAAGAATACTCCCGAGTCTATTAGAAAGATGAGACCTTATCATGTATCAATTCTTGTAAAGAATGAAACCGGTAGAATCAATCTTAACAGACTCGTTTCCGAATCACATATTAACTACTTCCATAAATCTCCCAAGATTCCTCGATCTGTTTTACAAAAATACAGAGAAGGATTAATTATCGGTTCCGCATGTGAAGCCGGAGAGTTGGTAGAAGCAATACTTGAAGAAAAATCAGAAGAAGTTATTTCTCATATCGTTGATTTCTATGATTATCTTGAAATTATGCCTATTGGCAACAATGAGTTTATGAAGTATTCCGAAAAACCGTCATACAGAAATATTCGTACGGATGACGATTTACGAGATCTCAACAGATATATTGTTAAACTAGGAGAACAGTTTAAAAAGCCTGTATGCGCTACGGGTGATTCTCATTTTATTAATCCTGAAGATGAAATATATCGTGAGATTATTCACATGAATAAATTCAACAAGAAGTCTGTTAAAAAAGAAGACTTGGTAGACGATCCTGACGGAAGCGATATATCTTCGAAGAATGAGAAAAGCAAAATCCTAAAAGAACTCGAAGAAAAGCAGCCTCCTTTGTATCTAAGAACAACTCAAGAGATGCTTGATGAATTCGATTATTTAGGTGCGATTAAGGCAGAAGAAGTAGTAATTACCAATACCAATATGATAGCGGATATGTGCGAAGATATATGTCCGACATCTAAAGAAAAATGTCCTCCTGAACTCGAGAATTCGGAAGAAAATCTTAGAAACTGTTGTTATGAGACCGCTCATCAGATGTATGGAGATGATTTACCTAAGGAAGTCGTAGATCGTCTTGAGACTGAGCTTAATGGTATTATTGATAATGGATATGCCGTTCTTTACATGATTGCCAGAAACTTGGTTTTAAAATCAGAAGAAGACGGTTATCTCGTAGGTTCTAGAGGATCTGTTGGTTCTTCTTTCGTTGCAACCATGTCAGGCATTACAGAGGTTAATCCTTTACATGCACATTATTATTGCAAAAATTGTCATTATACTGATTTTGATTCGGAATTAATTAAGAGCTTTGCATGTATGGCAGGATGTGACCTTCCTGATAAAGATTGCCCTGTATGCGGTGAAAAACTAATTAAAGCAGGTTTCGATATTCCATTCCAGACTTTCCTTGGATTTAAGGGAAATAAAGAGCCTGATATTGACCTTAACTTCTCAGGCGAGTATCAAGGAAAAGCTCATAGATACACAGAAGTCTTATTTGGCAAGGGACATACATTCCATGCGGGTACTATGTCCGGAGTCGCTGATAAGACAAGTATTGCCTATGTTCATGATTATTATGAATCAAAAGGTATTCATAAGAGGAACTGTGAGATTGCTCGTATTGCTAAAGGAGTTGAAGGCGTTAGAAAAACTACAGGACAGCATCCCGGTGGTATTGTAGTTCTTCCACACGGTAGAGAAATCTATGAATTCACTGCAATTCAAAAGCCTGCTAACGATATGAATACCGATGTTATCACTACTCATTACGAGTATCACGACATCGATTCCAATCTTTTGAAACTTGATATCTTAGGACATGTCGATCCTACCATGATGAAGTTTCTTGAAGACTTGACAGGAACTAATTGCAGAGATATTCCTCTTGATGATAAGAGAGTAATGAGTATCTTCCAGACTACTACGGAATTGGGATTTGAGCCTAATCAGATAGAAGGACTTGAGTTAGGATGTTTGGGTATTCCTGAGTTTGGTACCAGAAATACCATGAACGTTTTGCTTAAGACCAAGCCCCAGACTTTTACCGACCTTATTCGTATCTCCGGATTAACACATGGTACAGGTGTGTGGGATAAAAATGCCGAGACATTGATTGATGAAGGAAAAGCAGATATCACAGGTGTTATTTCTACGCGTGATGATATCATGACATACTTAATCAAGATGGGTGTTGAGAGTTCCGAAGCTTTCGATATCATGGAAAACGTTCGAAAAGGTAAGGTTGCAAAGCATAAAGTAGAAGATAAGTGGACTGTATGGAAAGAAGACATGCGTGCGCAAAACGTTCCTGAATGGTACATCTGGTCGTGCGAACAGATTCAATACATGTTCCCCAAGGCTCATGCTGCGGCTTACGTTACAATGGGCTGGAGAGTTGGTTATTATAAGGTATATTATCCGCTTGCTTATTATGCCGCTTATTTTTCCATCAGAGCTGATAAGTTCTCATACGAACTTATGTGTAAGGGATTACCTCATTTAAGACAGCAGATGACTTTTATCAAGAGTCTTCCCAAGCCTTCACCTTCTGAAGAAGCCACTTTGGCTGATATGCAATTGGTTGAAGAATTCTATGTCAGAGGCTTTGAGTTTATGCCGATAGACTTAAAGATTGTAAAAGCTGATAAGTTCTCAATTGTAGATAATAAGCTGATGCCTTCACTTAAGAGTATAGATGGTATTGCGGATACAGCTGCCAAGAATATAGTGGATGGCTGCCGAAATAATGAGTTTACTTCCCAGGCTGACTTTAAATCAAAGTGTAAGATTGGAGATACTGTAGTCGATAAGCTTGTTTCCCTAGGAATTATAAAAGATTTGCCCAAGTCGGATCAGTTATCTCTTTTCGATTTGTAATTATATTTTTCTACGGATATGCAATTAGGCAGGTATATTACACTAAAATATGGTTTTGAAAAAGCAATATTGGTTGGTATA
>JAEEQX010000092.1 GCA_016285575.1 Lachnospiraceae bacterium | reverse complement strand
TATAACCCTGGTTCATAACAACGATGGTATCAGACATAGTAAGAGCTTCTTCCTGATCATGAGTTACATATATAAATGTAATTCCAAGTTCGTTCTTAAGACGGATAAGCTCATACTGCATGTCCTGACGAAGTTTAAGGTCAAGAGCACCAAGAGGCTCATCGAGTAACAATACCTTAGGCTCATTAACGATGGCTCTTGCGATAGCGATACGCTGCTGCTGACCACCGGAGAGAGAATCAGGCATTCTGTTTTCGTAACCTTCGAGGTTAACAAGCTTAAGAGCATATTTAATCTTATCATCTATATAAGCCTTGCTTTTATTCTTAATCTTAAGACCAAAAGCAATATTTTCAGCTATATTCATATGAGTGAAAAGAGCATACTTCTGGAATACGGTATTAAGCTGTCTCTTATAAGCGGGAAGCTTTGTGATATCCTTACCGTCAAAAACAACACGTCCTGTATCGGGAGTCTCGAAACCACCGATAATACGCAAAGTAGTAGTCTTACCGCATCCTGAAGGACCAAGCAGAGTAACGAATTCATTTTCTCTTATATAGAGATTCATCTCATCAAGTACAAGATGGTTGTCGTATGATTTGGAAATGTTTTCCAATGTGATAAGTTTGTTGCTCATTTCTTCTCCAATTAAATTAGTGATTAGGATTCGCTTAGACACCATATATTGTGGGTGTTTAAGACATTTTTTCACTTGTTTCTATTTTAAGTGAAAAACATTTTATATTTTATTATATTTGTGCTATTATGTAAATCGCTAATTATAAAGAAACTCGGTTTGGGGGAATAAAATATGAGATTTCAAAAATACGTAGCATATGTATCAAGTTATACCAAGAGAAGCAAGAATGGAATTACCATTTTTGATGTTGATATGGAAAAGGGAACTTTTGTATACAGAAATTCTCTTGAGATATCCAATTCTTCTTATTTAACATGCTCTCATAATGATCAGTTTCTTTATTCTATAACAGATATGGGTGTTAAAAGTTATGAGATAGATGAAAATGGTGATCTTTCCGAGATTAACTTTGCATCAATCAATGGTATGAGAGGATGCTATCTCTCTACAGACTATACAGACAGATACCTTTTTGTTGCAGGCTATCATGATGGTAAGATTACAGTTCTTAGAGTTGGTGAAGACGGAGCCGTAGGCGAGATTACCGATGAAAAGTACGTTCAAGGTATGGGCGAAGTATCCGACAGATCTTATGTACCTCATGTAAGTTGCGTAAAGATGTCCAGAGACAATAAGTTCCTTTTTGCATCAGATACAGGTATGGATCATGTTAATGTATATTCGCTTGATTACAATACCGGTAAGTTAAAGCCTGTAGATATCATTAGATCTGATGTGAATTCAGGCCCCAGACATATGATATTCTCTGTTGATAATAAGTATCTTTATGTATTAAACGAGATTCAAAACTCAATCGATGTATTCACATATACTTTATTAGACAGCGGATATCCTGAGTTTGAAAAGATACAGACAGTTAATACTGTTGAGGATTATCATGCTTCTATGTCGGTATCCAGAGCTCTTAAGTTCTCAGAGGACAGAGAGTATATAGTTACTTCATCCGCAGGTGACAATTCGGTTGAGATATTCAAAAGAAATGATGCTGACGGAACTCTTAACAGAGTGCTTTGTCTTCCTATCAGTGGCACATATCCCAAGGATGCAGCGCTTTTCCCTGATATGAAGCATCTTGTTTCTCTCAATCATGAATCAAGTACCTTGACATTTTTTGATGTTGATTTATATAATGGACTTCTTGCGATGTGCGCAAAAGAGATTAAAATCGATTATCCCAACTGTGTAATTTTCCACGGTTTAAAATAATGTACTAAAATGAGAAGAATTGTAAGAAGAATCTTTAACAATAGAATACGTATTTTCTTCATGTTGCTCACAGTATTGTTTTTTATGATTCTATCCAACATTCCATCCAGTATTGTTAGAGCGTCAAGTATTGTAAGATACGATCCTGACGGAACAGTATGGTATATGGGTGAGATTCAGGAAAGAAGAATCGATGAAATAGGCGATTATGCTTATAATACGTCATATGAACCTTATGACTTCTATACATATGATGAGACAATACTTGATACATTCTCGCCTTATTTTGATTGGAGACTCATCCTTGTTAATAAGGAAAATCCTCTTGATGAGAATTATGCATGCAACCTTATTAAATGTGATGATTTTGAAGTTGAGTCGAGAATTTACTTCGACCTTAACAATATGCTTGATGATGCCAGATATGAAGGATATGATTTATTCTTGGCTTCCGGTTACAGAGATTACAATACTCAACAGTATCTCTTTAACAGAAAGTATAATTACTTCAAAAATATGGGCTTCTCGGATGAAGAAGCTTATACAGCAACAGCCAGACAGGTATCACCTCCTTTAACAAGTGAGCATGAGACTGGTCTTGCAGTAGATATAGTCAGCTACAAGCATCGTACAATGGATACTGATTTTGGTCTTACAGATGAAGGTCAGTGGCTTAAGGATCATTCATATGAATACGGTTTTATTCTCAGATACCCTGAAGGAAGTGAGAGCATAACCGGTATTATGTATGAGCCTTGGCATTTTAGATATGTTGGTGTTGAAGCTGCAGAAATAATACACAGACACAATATTACATTTGAAGAATTCTATGGGATGATTGAAAAGAATGATAATTATCTTAGAGAAGATGAAAATGGTAACTTGGTTGAAAATGGTGTGTTGATTGATAACATCAACCAGAATCCCTCGAAGGAAATAGACGACGGGGAAGATAATTCAGAAGAAGATAATGAGTAGATTTGAGATTATAAAAAAAGAAGGATTGGCTAAAAGAGGGCGTTTTGATACCGTACATGGTGTTATCGAAACGCCTGTATTTATGAATGTAGGTACAGTTGCTGCTATAAAAGGAGCAGTATCTACTGAGGATCTTGAGAGAATCGGTACTCAGGTGGAGCTTTCCAATACATATCATTTACATGTAAGACCCGGTGATGAAGTTGTTAAAAAACTCGGAGGACTTCATAAGTTCATGTCTTGGAATAAGCCCATACTCACTGATTCCGGCGGATTCCAAGTATTTTCATTGGCATCTCTTCGTAAGATAAAAGAAGAAGGAGTTACTTTCCAGTCGCATATCGATGGTCGCAAGATTTTCATGGGACCTGAAGAAAGTATGAAGATTCAGTCCAATCTTGCTTCAACCATTGCGATGGCTTTTGATGAATGTCCCAATTCCAAGGCTGAAAGAAAGTATGTTGAGGAATCGGTAGCCAGAACAACCAGATGGCTTGAGAGATGTAAGGCTGAGATGAACAGGCTTAACTCTCTTGAAGATACAATCAATAAAGACCAATTGCTTTTTGGTATTAATCAAGGTGCTATTTTTGAAGATATCAGAATAGAACACGCCAAGAGAATTGCTGAGCTTGATTTGCCGGGTTATGCTATCGGTGGTCTTGCTGTTGGTGAGACTCATGAGGAAATGTACAATATTATAGAAAAAACAGTTCCCTACCTTCCCGGTGATAAGCCCGTTTATCTAATGGGTGTTGGTACTCCGGCCAATATATTGGAAGCAGTTGAGAGAGGTGTTGATTTCTTTGACTGTGTATATCCTTCAAGAAATGCAAGACATGCTCATTTATATACCAATCATGGCAAGATTAATCTTATGAACGCCAAGTACGAGACAGATGATTCGCCTATAGAGGAAGGCTGTCAGTGTCCTACATGTCAAAGATATTCGAGAGCGTATATCAGACACCTTCTTAAGGCAAAAGAAATGCTCGGCATGAGATTATGCGTACTTCACAACCTGTATTTCTACAATAATATGATGGCGGAGATAAGAGAAGCGCTTGATAACGGTAATTTCAAGGAATATAAGAAGAAAAAGCTCGAAGCTGTAAGCGGTGAATAGCTAAAGACACACTTATTTAAAATATTACTTGTAAAATCGAATAAAATCACTTATTGTATTTAATGAATAATTTTTAGGAGGATTTCCATGTACAATCTTTTACTTGAAGCTACTAATGCAGCAACTTCAACCAATGCTACTCAGGGCGGTGGATTTTTAAGCGGCCTCGGCATTTGGGGAACAGTTGGATACATTGTTATTTTTGGTGTATTTATCTATTTTGTAATCATTAGACCTCAGAAGAAGGAACAGAAGAAGATGAACGCTATGCTTGCAAGCATGGCAGTTGGTGATTCAGTTGTAACTACTTCAGGTTTTTATGGAGTTATCATAGATATTACTGATGAAGATGTTATCGTAGAGTTCGGTAGCAATAAGAACTGCCGTATTCCTATGAAGAAGTCAGCTATTGCGCAGATTGAAAAAGCAGAATAGGAGTTATTGTGAGTAAAGCCAAACGAATATTAATAACTGTATTTTCTTCGTTGGCATTTCTTCTTTTGCTTTGTGTTGGTTTGTATTTTTACGGGGTTTTCTATTTCAGACATTGGTTCTGTCCTAATACTTACATTAACGGCGTTAATGTATCTCTTAAGGATTACAGTGTATGCGATGAAATATTAAAACAGGAAATAGAACTTAATGATCTGGTTATTGTGGATGAAGACGGTACCGAGATAGTTGCCAAGGGCGAAGATATCTACAGTGTAAATGCAGATGAAGTCAATCAAGCTATAGCTACTATTAAGGCCAAGGATGATCCTCATAAATGGGTTGTTTGTGTTTTCAATCCCACATATTATTCATACAAACCTTCAATATATCTTGATGAAGATAAATTACTTGCTATAGTTTCCGATAGTGAACTTTCCAAGAAAGAAAGATTTAACGAGGCCAATAAAGCTGAGATTATCTATACAAAAGAAAGAGGCTTCGAACTTGTAGACAACACCAAGGACCTACTTGATTGGGATATGTGTCAGGATATCATTCTTGAGGCAGGTGTCAACGAAGCAGGTGTTGTGTATCTTAATGATGCCGGAGTATATAAGTCTGTAAAAGAGAGTCCTGATTACAAGGATGTCTATGCAAGATGGAATAAGCTTCATAAGGCTATAGAATTCGATATGACTTATACTCTTGCTACCGGAGAGGAAGTTAAGGTTGATTCAGCTGTTGTATCATCTTTCTTAATGCTTGATGAAAACAATGATGTTATCTTTGATGAAGATGACAATGCAATGCTTGATTCTGCCAAGATTCTCGCTTTTGTTCAGGATATGTCCGACAAGTACGACAATATGTACACGGATAAGAAGTTCAAGACAACCAGAGGCGATGTAGTTACCATCCCTTATTCCAGATATACAACTTACGGAAGTCTCATAAATGTTAGAGCAGAAGCAGCAGAACTTGAAAAGATAGTTGCTTCACATGAAAGCCCGGGCAAGAGAGAACCCATCTACATTAAGAAAGAAGATAAGGGTTCTTATAACAATAACTACGGCGGAACATATGTTGAAGTAGATGTTACAGGCCAGCATATGTATTATTACGTTAATAACGAGCTTGCTTTTGATACTGATGTTGTAACGGGATGTAAGAGCAATGGAAACATGACTCCCGATTGCGTATGCTATATCGTTAATAAGGCGAGAAACATTACACTTATCGGACCCGGATATGCATCATTCGTATATTACTGGATGTGTATCACAGGACAAATCGGTATTCATGATGCTACATGGAGAAGAACATTCGGTGGAGAGATATATCTCTACGGTGGTTCTCACGGATGTGTTAATACACCTATCGATAAGATGAAAGAACTCTTTGATATGATAGAGATTGGTACACCCGTAATTGTGCATAGATAAGATATATTAGTTTACATAAAAACTCCCTAAAACAGGGAGTTTTTTAATACTCAAAAACAATTGTTATTTTTTTGTCATTTTTTGCCAAATTCCATTGACTTAAAAATTTTATAAAGGTAAAATAAAAACCGTCAGTTTATTTTCCCATAGGAAAATTAAAGATGTAAATCAAAAAAATATTTATATATTCAGGAGGAAGTATCATGTCCAGAGTTTACAATTTCTCTGCAGGTCCCGCTGTTTTACCTGAAGAAGTTCTTAAAGAAGCAGCAGCAGAAATGCTTGATTACCAGGGTTCAGGCCAGTCCGTAATGGAGATGTCCCATCGTTCAAAAGTATATGACAAGATCATTAAAGATGCTGAGGCAGATTTAAGAGAGCTTATGAACATCCCTGACAATTACAAAGTATTATTCCTTCAGGGTGGTGCTAACCAGTTCTTCGCTGAAGTTCCCATGAACATGATGAAGAACAAAAAAGCTGGTTACATCATTACCGGTCAGTGGGCTAAGAAGGCATTTGCAGAAGCTAAGATTTACGGCGAAGCTGTAGAACTTGCATCAAGTGCTGACAAGACTTTCTCTTATATTCCTGATTGTTCAGATCTTCCTATAACAGATGATATGGACTACGTATATATCTGCGAGAACAACACAATCTACGGAACTAAGTTCAAAACATTACCTAACACTAAGGGTAAAGACCTCGTATCAGACGTATCTTCATGCTTCTTATCAGAGCCTGTTGATGTATCTAAGTACGCTGTTATCTACGGTGGTGTACAGAAGAACGTTGGACCTGCCGGTTGCGTTATCGCTATCATCAGAGAAGACCTCATTACAGATGATTGCCTTCCCGGAACACCTACCATGCTTAAGTGGAAGACTCAGGCTGACAATGATTCTTTATACAACACACCTCCTTGCTATACAATCTACATCTGTGGCAAGGTATTCAAGTGGTTAAAGAAGATGGGTGGTCTTGAGAAGATGAAAGAGCTCAACGAGAAGAAGGCTAAGATCCTCTACGATTACCTTGATCAGTCAACATTATTCACTGGTACAGTTGTTAAGGAAGACAGATCTCTTATGAATGTACCTTTTGTATGCAAGATTGACGATGCTGATAAGAAGGCTGAGATGGAAGCTAAGTTCA
>JAEEQX010000091.1 GCA_016285575.1 Lachnospiraceae bacterium | reverse complement strand
TTTTTCATCATGAGAATATAAATCGCATCTATGCTTTACTTCTAAAAATGCTTCTTCAAATTCTTCATCACTTATCTTAATTCCGTCTATCTCAAATCGCTCTTTGATAGACACAAGATGAGGAGAAGTGAATAGTCCCACTGATAAGCCATGCGCTCTTAATATCTTGGATATATAAAAGCAGGTACTGCCCTTGCCATTGGTTCCTGCCACGTGAATAACAGGTATACTCTCGCCTGGAGCGCCCAAGGCTTCGTAGAACTTTTTTGTATCAGATAAAAGTGTTTTTTTCTTAAACTTTGGAATGTCTAAAAGATACTCTTCCAAAGAACTGATATCTTTCATTAATTAACCACTATAACGCTGCCTTCAATAACACCGTTATTGCCCTTATATATCATATACTGAGTACTGTTTTGTATGGGCAATCTTGATGCATCAACCGAGATAATAACACCTCTGTTAACATGCCCCTCCACACGTATCTCAGCATTTCTGGCTTCTTCAACCACTTTCGAGATAACATCTTCCTCTCTCTGGTTATCCTGAAGTTCCTGCATGAGTTCATCCTTTTTTACCTTAAGGAGATTGAGCTCAACCAACTCTCCGGGTTGTGAAGAATTAGGATTCTTTTTCTTTTGAGCCAAAATATGATTAAGCTTCTCAAGAACTTCTTTTAACTGATCTCTAAGATATGCATCCTTCTTTAAAACATCTTGGTTCTTAAGATAATCCTTGGTTTCAAGACCTACATGAACTACCGTCTTAACCTCGGAAGTATTACCTGCATTGACACAACTGATTCCTTTTCTTGCGTGAGTATATCCTCCGATTACAGTTCCTCTTTTTCCTGTAAGAGTAACTGTCGAATCCGAATATACTTCAGAATTAAGAATCGAGTTGGCTTTTACCTCTCCCTGTGCTCTGACTTCGGAGTGCTCGATAAAGTCAGCATACACATTACCATTAGCTATAATCTTGGCTTTGTTGGAGCCCTGAATACCACGCTTTAATATGATGTCTCCACCGGCTCTTATCTCAGCAGCTTCGACTACACCGGATACGCTTACTGAATGAGTGCATCGTATAACTACTCCACTCTCAATATTGCCGTTAATCTCAACGTCGCCGTTAAACTCAATCTTTTGATTAAGCTGGTTAACATCTCCGTTAATTGACAGTACTTTATTGACCTGCATTTCATAGGTATCTTTAAAATCAAGCCTGCCATCAAATTCCGAAAAATACTGATTTGTTTCCTTTTCGAATTTGATACCCTTACCTTTCATCTGAGGAAGTTCACCAACACTTAGCGGCTGAAGTTCCGTACCGTCAACAAGGTACCCTTTTTCACCCTGAACAGCAGGATGGTAAGTACATAAAAGCTGACCTTCTTTAACACCGATAAAATAATTAACAGAATTATAATCTACTGTTCCGTCTTCTCGTATTCTCGGTGTTTTGGTATTGATCAGATTGGTATCAATAGCGAATTCGTAGTAACCGTTTTTTCCTTCAACTGCTTCTTTATATAGAGCGACTTTGATGCTTCTCTCGTACACACCCTTTTTAACCATCGCAATAATGTTGGACATTATGTATCCGGTTCTTATACCATTCTTTTTGAGTAATAAAAGAATTTCTTCTTTTGAGTATGTTTGACCTTCCTGGGGTTTTGCAAGATAAAGCCAACCTTCGTGCTTGTCTTCAGTGACACGCACGAAAGTTTCTTTTTTATTCTTCTTAACTTCTTCCGCTTCGATAGGATTGTTTGCTGAAGTCTCACCAAGAAGTCTTTGTAACTCAGCTATCGAATCCCCAAGTTCTTTTAATTCGTCACCCATTACACACAATCGCTTTTTTACTGTAAAGCTGACAGTCTCTCTTCAACCTGCTGCATCATCTGAGTATACTTAGCAAGTTTTTCCTTCTCTTCGTTGATCTTGCTTTCGGGAGCCTTGGATATGAACTTCTCATTTGAAAGCATACCGTTAACTCTCTTAAGCTCTCCTTCAAGTCTTTCCTTCTCTTTAAGAAGTCTCTCTTTTTCCTTTTCAATATCAACTAATTCTGCAAAAGGAATATAGATATTAGCATTAGCGATTACTACTGATACAGCATCATCTGCAATGCCTGACTTGTCGTTTTGAACAATAACTTCTGAAGCATATGCCAAAGGTGCGAAGAATACCTTGCCAGCTTCGAAGATATTTCTCATGTTCTCATTTTCTGATACTACGTAAACCTGAGCTTTTCTTGAAGGAGGAACATTCATGCCGGTACGAACATTTCTGATCCCTCTGACTGCTTCCTTAAGAATCTCTATGTCATTCTCTTCTTTTGCGAATACTCTGTCTTCCTTAAATACAGGCCATGAAGAAATCATAATTGATTCTTCTTCGCTCTGAAGGTTGCAGAAGATTTCTTCTGTAACAAAAGGCATATAAGGATGTAAAAGTTTAAGCGCATCAAGAAGAACTGTCTTTAAAGTCCATAAAGCAGCATTGCGGCTTGCTTCATTGTCCTTAGCCCAAAGTCTGGGCTTAACCATCTCGATATACCAGTCGCAGAATTCATCCCAGATAAAATCATAAACCTTCTGAACTGCGATACCAAGTTCATAGTTCTCCATATTATCAGTAACTTCTTTAACAACACCATTGAGCTTGGAAAGAATCCACTTGTCAACAGGTTCAAGTGCTGATGCATCGGGTGTCTTAACTTCTTCATCACCCATGTTCATCATGATGAAACGTGATGCGTTCCAGATTTTGTTAGCGAAGTTTCTGTTAGCTTCTACTCTCTCATAGTAGAAACGCATATCATTACCGGGTGCGTTACCTGTAATGAGTGTAAGTCTAAGTGCATCCGCACCGTACTGATCGATAATCTCAAGAGGATCGATACCGTTGCCCAAAGACTTACTCATCTTTCTACCCTGTGAGTCTCTAACAAGTCCATGGAATAATACGGTCTTAAAAGGCTTCTCTCCCATCTGCTCGTAACCTGAGAATATCATTCTGATTACCCAGAAGAAGATGATATCGTATCCTGTTACAAGTACATCTGTAGGATAGAAGTACTCTAGATCCTTAGTCTTTTCAGGCCATCCAAGTGTTGAGAAGGGCCAGAGAGCTGATGAGAACCATGTATCAAGTGTATCTGAATCCTGTGTTAAATGAGTACATCCACACTTAGGACACTTCTCAGGTGCTTCCTTGGCAACTACTATCTCGCCACACTCGTCGCAATAATATGCAGGGATTCTGTGGCCCCACCATAACTGTCTGGAGATACACCAATCCTTGATGTTATCCGTCCAGTTAAAATATGTCTTTTCCATACGCTCAGGGACAAGCTTAATCTCGCCTTCTTTAACAGCCTTAACTGCGGGCTTGATAAGCTCATCCATCTTAACGAACCACTGCTGCTTAACAAGGGGTTCTACTGTTGTATGGCATCTGTCATGTGTACCAACGTTATGTGAGTAATCTTCAATCTTTACAAGGAGCCCTAATGCATCAAGGTCCTTAACGATTGCTTCTCTTGCAACGTATCTGTCCATGCCGGCATACTTGCCACCATTTTCATTGATAGTTGCATCGTCATTCATTATATTGATAACTTCGAGGTTATGACGCTGTCCAACCATGAAGTCGTTAGGGTCATGTGCGGGTGTAATCTTAACAACACCTGTACCGAATTCCATATCAACGTATGAATCCTCAACGATGGGAATAGGCTTATCAACAAGAGGAAGCCATACGCTCTTACCTCTTAAATGATGGTATCTCTCATCATCAGGATTGATAGCTACTGCTGTATCACCAAGCATAGTCTCGGGACGTGTGGTAGCAAACTCAAGGAACTCAGTTGTTGAAGGCTTACCATTCTCGTCTACCAAGGGATACTTGATATGCCAAAAATGACCTGCCTGCTCCTCATATTCTACCTCTGCATCAGAGATGGATGTATTACATACAGGACACCAGTTGATAATTCTGGCACCCTTATAAATCCAGCCTTTTTCATGCATCTTACAGAATACTTCTGTTACGGCCTTGTTACAGCCTTCATCCATTGTGAATCTTTCTCTATCCCAGTCACAAGATGAACCGAGTTTCTTAAGCTGAGAGATGATTCTTCCGCCGTACTCTTTTTTCCACTCCCAAGCTCTCTCTAGGAATTTTTCTCTTCCAAGATCGTGCTTATCGATGCCCTGTTCTTTTAATGTATTGATAATTCTAACTTCTGTAGCAATGGATGCGTGGTCTGTACCGGGCTGCCAGAGTGCATTGTAGCCCTGCATTCTCTTGAAACGGATAAGGATATCCTGCATTGTATTGTCAAGAGCATGACCCATGTGAAGCTGTCCTGTAATATTGGGCGGTGGAATGACGATTGTAAAAGGTTTCTTAGTCTCGTCCACCTCAGCATGAAAATACTTCTTTTCAAGCCATTTTTGATAAAGTCTGTCTTCTATGCCCTTAGGGTCATATGTCTTTGCAAGTTCCCTGCTCATATCAGTAGCTCCTTAACTATGTTATTTAGTGGCTTTCGCCCTAATAATATTATTTTTGAACATAATGCGACATATTCGCATAATCTATATAATTATAGTTTTTTACGTAAACTAAGTCAAGACAACAAAAGAGGTGCCGGATTATTCAATCCTGCACCTCTGATATTTTACATTATTAAATCTTACTGTGTAATGTTCTTCTCGTAGTTGTACTGTTCGATACTCTTTACGATAAACTTATCGAAAATCTGATCAGTTGTGGTATATCCATAGTAATATAAGCTCTCATTACCATCCCACTCAGAATCATAAGACATTTGGTAATCCATTACATTAATAAACACACCTTCTTCAGGTAAATCCATAATGTTTGTATACTTGAACACTACATATCTGTCGACTTCGTAGGAATTCTTTTTACCTACTGCGCTGTAAGTTACCTTATATACCATATAAAGGATATTGCCCTGGTTATTGGTGCCATCCTTAGGAGTAAGGAAATAGTTACCAACATACGCCACATTGGTAGGTTCAATTGATGTTTTATACCACGAATCACTATATTTTAACTTAGCTGTAACAGCATCCTTAGCCTGTGCATTAATCTTGTCAATCAACTCTGTAGATAATTCGGAAGCGCTCTGAACATACGCTGAAAGTCCTTCTACTGTATACTCTTTGGTAAGTGTTGAAGGAAGTGTTCCGTATCTGTCCGCAAAAGCATCCTCACTCATATTCAACGAAGCGGTAACTGTTACTGTGTCTCCATTAGAAAGACCATTCTGAGGAGCTGTACTGAATGAAATATTATATGCCATGTCATCCATATAATTGTTGGAAACGCTTACGTATCCGTTAGGAGCTGTACCTGTAAAACTTACATCGATATAATCAAAAGGATCGAATGAACCGATCACTTCGAATCCGTTAGCTTCATCCTCAAAGTCCTTATACTTGAACTTAACTCTCATGTATTTGGTAAGATCTTCATCAACATCCCATACAATCTTTACTTCATCGCCTGATGAAAGTTCTGTTCCGGGATCAGCTGATACCTTGATAGCATCTCTTAAATACACACGTGCCAAACCAGTACCTGATACACCATACTCATTAGAAAGCTCATCCTGATATTTCTTTCTGATTCTATACTTACCTTTTGAATCTGCTTCAAACTGATCCCAATCAAATACAACTTCGGCAGTTCCTCGGCCCTCATAGCCTGTGTATTCTACAGTTACATATTTGTTAAGATTAGCCTTGGGCTTAGCCGTAGCAACAAGAAGAACTACTGCAATTATAATAACTATCAAAAGAATGATACCTACTACTACAACTCCGCCTACTGCACCGCCAACGATTGCAGCTGTCTTCTTGGTGTCTTTTCCTTCAGCAGGCTTTGTTTCTTCTGTCTTAGTCTCTTCGGTCTTAGCTTCGGTTTCGACTGCTTTTTCTTCAGCCTTAACTTCTTCTTTTACCTCTTCTTTTGAAACTTCCGTTTCATTAACCTTTGTTTCGTTTTCCATGATCCGTATCCTTTCTATAAGTGTTAATCTTATGTCACTTTCACTTATCTAAAGCACTAAAATAATATCATAATTATGCATAGTTGTGAAGTCCTGTGAATCACTTAATAAGCGACCTGAAAAATGCTGTCTCATCGTCATTGGCACCTTGTCCGATTTTAGATCGTACATCAACATGGAATACATGTCCTGTCTTCTCGTCTCCGTATATCTTGCACTCATTCTTAACGCCCTTCATATCCAAAAAATCTTTCATGGGCTTGGCGAAAGGAAGCAAAAAGTCTCCCGGTGCACTGAGTATATATGAAGGCGGATAAGAAGAATTGACATATTCAATCATATTAAGTTTCTCACCGAAAGACCGCGAATTATCTCCGAAATAATCATGATATATTCCGTCCTTGCCATCAAGTTCTTCATCCAAAAAGACATACTTGCCGCAGTTGAGTCCGAGTCCCCTAAGTGCGATGTCAGGTAAATCCATATCAAACAGTTCTCTGTACTTATCATTGGAATATATCACACCGTATTGGCTTGCTATCTGTGCGCCTGCAGAATCTCCTACTATAAAAACATTATTGAGATCAAGAGGATAATTATCTTTAATATCACTCTCAGTTATCCTCTCGAGTACGAGATTAAGATCAATAAGCGGAGTCGGGAAACGATATTCGGGGGCCAATCTGTAATTAAAGTTTACTACGCAAAATCCTCTCTCTGCCAATGAAGCGCAATAATACTTATAGAGTTTTGCGCTGCCGTATACATATGCGCCGCCGTGAACACTGACGATAACAGGAAGTTTTTCTTTTCCATCAAGACTCTTGGGGAAGCATATATCAAGGTTCTGCTTATCAGTATCTCCATATCCGATGCCTTCAACGTATTCAATTGATTCAGGAACGGTTAATCCCTCATCTCTTTTTGCGTCAGCTATTGTACAATTCTCAATAAATAATCTGCCTTCTTCTGATATTTTCATAACCCTGACCCTCTTTCTTT
>JAEEQX010000090.1 GCA_016285575.1 Lachnospiraceae bacterium | reverse complement strand
TCCTTGCATGATATTTCGCTAAGTGCATCGGACTTCCTGTTAATAATCTTATCTGTGCTTCAAACGAGAATAAGGTATTATATGATTTCTTTAAGACTGCTGTATATGACAAGAATAGAGATTTCATTTTGACTACATCACCTTCAATGGACATTCTTATTTCGAGCAACTTTGAAAGACTTGTATTCTTATCATGCGGCATGGATTGCGAAGCTGATAAGAAGTTTATGGATAATCTTAAGACCACAGGTAAGTATGAAGTAACCAAGGAAATGAAGGAGTTCATCGATGAATCCTTTATTGGCGGATTTGCTTCAGAAAAGATGGTTTCCGAACGCATTAAGAATGTGTTTGATAAGACTGGATATGTAATGGATACTCATACTGCAGTAGCTAGCGCTGTATATGATGAGTACTTAAAGAATAACGATGATGATACTAAGACAGTTATAGTATCTACAGCATCACCTTACAAGTTCACGAGAGCCGTACTTAATTCTATTGATGGCGGCGATCATAAAGAAGGGGATTTCGAACTTGTAGACAAGCTTAACGAGATATCTAAGATTCCTATTCCTAAGGCAGTTGAAGATATCAGAGAAGCTAAAGTTCTTCATGATATTGTTTGCGACAAGGACAAGATGAAAGATGAAGTTTCGTCATTCTTAAATCTATAATCGCAGAGGACTATATGGAAACAAAGAAGCATATACTAATCGTTGACGACGTAACAACCAACTTAAAAGTAGCAGGCGATGTATTAAAGGATAAATATCAGCTTTCCATGGCTAAATCGGGTGCCCAGGCACTTGAATTTCTTAAAAAAGCTAAGCCTGACCTTATCCTTTTGGATGTTAGAATGCCCGGTATGGATGGCTATGAGACTCTCGAACATATCAAGAGTAATGTAGAGACATCCAATATTCCTGTTGTATTTTTAACTGTTGATGATAAAAGAGAGAGCGAGATTAAAGGTCTTAAAATGGGTGCGATGGATTTCATCCTTAAGCCTTTTGAACCCGATATTATGCTTTCTCGTATCGAAAAGATTCTTCAGATTGAGGATCTCCGTAAGAACTTATCCAATTCTGCTAAAAAGGATCCGCTTACCAATATATGGAACAGAAAATATCTCGAAGATGATATGGAGAGATATTTTATCAATAAGAACAGAGGCGTTTTCATTATCTTTGACGTAGATAATTTTAAGAAAGCCAATGATACTTATGGCCATGTATTTGGTGACAATCTCTTATGTAAGTTTGCTCGCATTCTTGAGAATAAAGTTGGTCCCAAGGATATTGCTGCCAGACTTGGCGGTGATGAATTCGCTGTATTCCTTAAGGGTGACTATACAGACGAAGAGATCAATACATATTGTGAGATGATACTCATCGAAGTTCATCGTGATATGAAGGATGAACAAGAAGCTTCTTACAATCCTACAGTTTCAATCGGTATTTCAGTTGCTCCCGAAGACGGAACAGATATGCTTACGTTATACAATAGAGCTGACAAAGCGCTTTATTTCGTTAAGCAAAACGGTAAGGATTTTTATCATTACTACAAGCAGAGAGAAGAATATCTTAATTCCACAATAGATAATTTCAATTCCGAGCAGGATATGAATCGCCTTGAGAATATCATCAAGGAAAAAGATCTTGATAACGGCGCACTTAGAGTTGAATATGAAGGATTCAAGAATATCGTTCATTTCGTTCAGAGAACTATTTCAAGATCCAATCAGAATGTATGGATTATCCTGTTAACTCTTACTCATACAGGACCTGAAAAATTGGCAACTGAGGAACTTGAAGTTGCTATGAATGAGGTTGAGAGAGCGATTGTTGTATCTCTAAGAAAAGGAGATGTTACAACTCTTTATTCATCATTCCAGTATGTAACACTTCTTATGGATGCATCTGAAGAGGATGCGAGAGAGATTGCAAAGCGTATCATTACGACATGGCAGGATGTATCGAATGACAGACATATGTCATTAACGTACAACTTAAAGAACATTGAAGCGGAACTCAAGTAGTTATATTAAATAGTTATATTAAATAGTTTAAGATTAAAAATAAAAACTCAGGCGCGATGCGCCTGAGTTTTTTGCTTTATTGATATTTTAGTATTATCTCTTGTTCATGGGAACATATACTTCATCTTCGCATATAGGCTTGTAAGCCGGACGAATGATTTTTCCGTTGTTGGATAATTCTTCCATACGATGCGCTGACCAACCTACGATTCTGGCAATAGCAAACATTGGAGTGAAGAGCTCTGTAGGAAGATTAAGCATGCTGTATACGAATCCTGAATAGAAGTCTACATTTATACATACGCCTTTATACATCTTTCTTTCTGATGCGATAATCTTGGGAGCGAGTTCTTCGACCTTAGAGTATAAAGCGAATTCTTTATCAAGTCCTTTTTCAGATGAGAGCATCTCAACATACTTCTTGAATACGCATGCTCTAGGATCGCTTGTTGAGTAAATAGCATGTCCGACACCGTAGATAAGTCCGGAATGATCGAAAGCTTCTTTATGAAGAAGTTTTCTTAAGTAATTGCTTACTTCTTCATCGTCTTCCCAATCCTTAACTTCCTTCTTCATCTCTTCAAACATCTGAACAACTTTGATATTAGCACCACCGTGACGAGGCCCCTTGAGTGAACCGATAGCAGCTGCAATAGCAGAGTATGTATCAGTGAGTGTTGAAGTAACAACATGAGTTGTGAATGTCGAGTTATTACCACCGCCATGCTCCATATGAAGAACCAAAGCAAGGTCTAAAAGCTTAGCTTCAAGAGGAGTATACTTACTGTCTGGTCTTAAGAGTAATAGTATATTCTCGGCAGTTGAGAGTTCAGGATTAGGACGGTGAATGAATAAAGAATTACCGTCATGATAATGACTGTAAGCCTGATAGCCGTATATTGCAAACTCTGGGAAGAGTGCAATTAATTGTAAGCACTGTCTTAATACATTGGGAAGAGATACATCATCAGCTCTGTCATCGTAGGAATAGAGTGTGAGTACACTTCGTGCGAGTGTATTCATCATATCCTTACTTGGTGCTTTCATGATGATATCTCTAACGAAATTGGTCGGAAGAGTTCTGTAATCAGCCAATATATTATTGAATGACTCAAGCTGAAGCTTATTGGGAAGGCTTCCGAAAAGTAAGAGATATGTTATCTCCTCGAAACCAAATCTGTTATCGTTATAAAAGCCGTTAACAAGATCTTTTACATTGTAACCACGATAAAACAATTCTCCGGGAAGGGGAATCTGCTCGCCATCAACAATCTTATTGGCTCTGACGTCTGAAATATGTGTGAGGCCTGTTAATACACCGCGACCATTTAAGTCACGAAGACCTCTTTTTACATCGTATTGAACGAATAATTCGTTATCTATAACATTTTTTTGCTGACAAATTTTGGCAAGTTCTACGATTTCCGGTGTAATTTCACAATGTTTGCTGTCCATTGATAGCCCCCTCTCTGTAAGTAATATTGATAGCAAATAACTAATTGTACATCTAATGATTAATCTGTGTTATCATTATAAATGTGTGTATAATAAAAATGTCAAAAGCAACTCTTTTTCGAAATAAATTCGAAACTGGCGATTTTGGCTTAGAATAATCGTATAAAAAGCATTCAAAATGGTATTAATGAGACGATACTTAGAATTATTATTCAAGGTGAATGTAACCATGAAGGTAAACATAATATAAATCGTCGGTATTAATAATATAACATATTTAATTTCAATTAGTAAAGAGTAAAAGAATATAAATAAAATGGTTTACATAAAGGGGAAGAATTATGGGACTTTTGGATTGTATAAGGGAAGAGATGGCTTCGCAGGGCTTTGATTACTTTATATTTAAGGATTGCGACCCTCACCAGAGCGAATATGTTAATGAATATTATAAGTTCAGAACCTTAATAAGCGGATTTGATGGATCCAACGGTACATTGATAGTTGGAAAAGATGATGCATATCTTTTTACTGATGGCAGATATTTTATTCAGGCTGAGAATCAGTTAAAGGATACCGGTATTAAATTGATGAAGCTTTCTACACCCGGATATCCCAGCATTAAGTCTTTTGTAACAGATCTTGTAAATTCGGGTAAGACTGTAGGTGCTTCAGATCTTGTATTTTCATACAAAGAATTAGCAGATTATGGAATTGAATATTCGGATAAGGATAACTGTATTTTCTTGGATGCTTATAAAAGAGCATATGGAAAGTTTTATCCTAAGATGAATCCTGACGACTTTATCAAGATGCTTGATGATAAGTTAACAGGTGAGAGTGTAACAAGTAAGATAGAGAAAGTCAGAAAATATCTTAATGATAAGAATATTGATTATTATTTCAGTGCTTCACTTGATTCCAACATGTGGCTTATGAACATAAGAGGTAATGCAATCAAGTACAATCCTGTTGCCTTTTCTTACGTAATGATTACGAAAAAGGAAGCTGCTTACTTTTATTATATTAATGACAATTCTGAGAATAAGGATGCTATTGAAGATACGCTTAATGAGCTTAATAAGATAGGTGTAAGCACGTTCTATTATGATAATTTCGACGTGTATCTCAATACGCTTCCAAATAAGGAGACGGCTTGCTTCTTTTTTGACAGATTCCCTGCAAAATACGCAGGCATACTTCTTAGTAAGGGTTATAAGCTTGTTAATGATGATTGTAATGTATCATTAAACAAGTCAATTAAGAATGATATCGAGATTGAGAATATCAAAAAAGCATATGCTAAGGATAATAAGATAGTAAAAGCTTTCCTTGAAAATGTAAAAAATGAGGATGTTAGCAAATTAAATGAGTATGACCTGATGGTTAAACTCGATAAGATGCGCCTTGATGATGAGGATTGTTACGATCTTTCTTTTGATACCATATCAGCCAGCGGACCCAATGGCGCCATGATGCATTATGAATCTAAGAAAGATGCTTGTTCCAAGATTCTAAAAGACAATCTTTACCTTGTAGATTCCGGCGGACAGTGGCAGGGTGCAACCACAGATATAACAAGAACAATCGCCATTGGTACTCCTACAGAGCAGATGAAACATGATTATACGCGAGTCCTTAGAGGTATGCTTACTCTAATGAATGCTGTTTTCATTGAAGGTTGTACAGGAATTAACCTTGATATCTTAGCCAGAGAACCCATGTGGGAAGAGGGCGATGATTATAAATGCGGTACCGGCCATGGAGTTGGATATATGTTATCAGTACATGAAGGCAATCATGCAATCAGATGGATGACTAACCCTTCAAGAAGAGAGACAGTATTGAAGCCGGGTATGCTTGTTTCGGACGAACCCGGTATATATAGAGAGGGTCAGTATGGTATAAGACTTGAGAATATATTGCTTGTTAAGGAAAAGTGCGAGACGCCCGATGGAAGATTTTTATGTTTTGAATGCCTGACTTACATACCTCTTGATGAAGAATTGATATTGAGAGACGAGATGAGTGATAGGGAACTTAAATGGCTCGATGAATATCAGTCAAAATGCTGATTGTTCAATAATTATTCATAGTTGTTAACTTTTTGTTAAAGAAATATCAAACCCCATAAAGTTTCTTGACTTTGAACCTAGTTTTTCTTATAATTTGATACGGTGCGAATAATCCTGTTTTATTAAGGATATGTAAAAAATAATATATTAAAGGAGATACATTTATGGCAATCGATTTAACTCAGTATGGTATTAATGCCAGCGAGATTATCCACAATCCTTCATATGAGTTCTTATATGAAGAGGAAATGAAGCCCGAACTTACAGGCTTCGAAAAAGGTGTTGAGACAGAACTCGGCACAGTAAACGTTATGACAGGTATCTATACCGGTCGTTCACCTAAAGATAAGTATATCGTTATGGATGCAAATTCTAAGGATACTGTTTGGTGGACATCTGAGGAATACAAGAACGATAACCATCCCATGACAGAAGAAACATGGGCAGTTGTTAAGGATCTCGCTAAGAAGGAACTTAATGGCAAGAGACTTTTCGTTATGGATGCTTTCTGTGGTGCTAACAAGGACTCAAGAATGGCAGTTCGTTTCATCATGGAAGTTGCTTGGCAGGCTCATTTCGTTAAGAACATGTTCATCCAGCCTACAGAGGAAGAACTTGCAAACTTCAAGCCTAACTTCGTAGTTTACACAGCTTCTTTTGCAAAAGTTGACAATTATAAGGAACTTGGTCTTAACTCAGAGACATGTGTTGCATTCAACACAACAAGCCGTGAGCAGGTTATCTTAAATACATGGTACGGCGGAGAAATGAAGAAGGGTATGTTCTCAATGATGAACTACTACTTACCTCTTCAGGGCATCGCTTCTATGCACTGCTCAGCTAACACAGATATGGAAGGTAAGAACACAGCAATCTTCTTCGGTCTTTCCGGAACAGGTAAGACAACACTTTCTACAGATCCTAAGAGACTTCTCATCGGTGATGACGAGCACGGCTGGGATGATAACGGCGTATTCAACTTCGAAGGCGGATGCTACGCTAAGGTTATCAACCTTGACAAAGAATCTGAGCCCGATATCTACAACGCTATCAAGAGAAACGCTCTTCTTGAGAACGTTACAGTTGATGCAAACGGCAAGATTGATTTCGCTGACAAGTCCGTAACAGAGAATACACGTGTTTCTTATCCTATCGAGCACATCGAAAACATCGTTAAGAAAGTAAACGGTATTTCAGCAGGTCCCGATGCTAAGAACGTAATCTTCTTATCAGCAGATGCATTCGGAGTACTTCCTCCTGTATCTATCCTTACACCTGAACAGACACAGTACTACTTCTTATCAGGTTTCACAGCAAAGCTTGCAGGTACAGAGCGTGGAATTACTGAGCCTACACCTACATTCTCAGCTTGCTTCGGTCAGGCATTCCTTGAGTTACATCCTACAAAGTACGGTGAAGAACTCGTTAAGAAGATGCAGAAGAGCGGCGCTAAGGCTTACCTTGTAAATACAGGTTGGAACGGCACAGGCAAGAGAATCTCCAT
>JAEEQX010000089.1 GCA_016285575.1 Lachnospiraceae bacterium | reverse complement strand
AACAGTGATTCCCTTTTCTGTTCCCGAAGCGGGCACATTTATGTGAGACACTTAAAATATTTAAATTAAAAAAATTAATTAGAGACTATGATTGGGGTTGATTATCATCAGTAGATTCATTAGTAGATGACATTTGAGCTTTTATAACATCGGCTTCTTTCATGGTCTTTTCCATTTCTTCAGATCTGAAAGAAGCTATATTTTTCTTTCCTGAGACAACACTGATTGCCCAAAGAATTATCCATGCCATGATGGGAAGTATTACACATCCAATAGCAAAGACAGGAAAGAGTACGCTTTTCATGGGTACTGGAAATACAGCTAAAACAACTGTTGTTCCAATCCAAAGAGTGATTATTATAAGTGCAATTATTGCAAAAATTCTTTTCATGTTATTTCCTTTTTCAATCTTGATTTCCATTTGATATTAAAATGTGAAAAGTGATTCGTCAAGTATCACACTTTTTTTGCAAAATATGGGTGTAATTCTTGGAAAACTGTGTTAAAATGTACCATATATGTGGTTTGTTACAGACAAACATGGACAGGAATTCTTAGGAGGACTAAAAAATGGGATTATTGGATTCGGTTTTCTCAGCAAGCAATCCGGATGCAGTTAAAAGTATTAGCGAAGGCAAGATATACAGTCTTGACCCTCAGTGGCAGAAGGAGCAGGTATTTACACTCGCAGAAAAAGCTCCCGAGAGCCTCGAAGAATTAAAGCAATTAGTTGATGTAAAAGATCCCAGAAGTGTATGTGCATATTGGGTATACGCAGTAATGGTACTTACACTTGATTATGATATAGGAATGAGCATGATGAAGTATCTCTATGCTGATATTGAACCGTTCGGCAGAGGATTCATCGAGGGTGGCGGAACAGGAAGAGCCGGTTGGGAATTATTCTTGAACGACCGTCTTAATAGTGATGATTACAGATGGCTTCCCAGAGCTTACTTCGTAGGTTCTGTAGCTGATAACGGATTCCATCCCTCACAGCCTCTTTCATTAGATTTACATTACAATGAGCCCAATACCATTACATACAATGCTCAGTCATTTGAGAAGCTTGGAAGACTCAATATCGTATATTGGGTAGAGAGCAATGCAGCAGGCAATAAGGCTAACATTACAATAAGCCACTTTGACGGAAGCGACAGATGGTATGTAACAAGCGGTGCAACAAGCGCACTCTTTTATGATCAGAGAGCGGGACTTACTGCAGCAGCCAAGGCTCAGTTATACTAGGAATAATATTAAGTCATCTTGCTAGAGCGAAAAGATGATTTAACATAAAACTATTAAGAAATAAAGGATGGAACAACAATGAAATTACTTGATAAATGGAGAAGCAAAGCATACGACGAGACAGCAGACAGATCTACTCTTCAGCCTATTTGGGATGAGTATTTCAGACTCGAGAAAGGATTCTACGAGAAGCTTCTTCCTGAGAAAGAAGTTGTAAAAGGAACTGTTAAGGAACTCTGTGAGAAGTACAATATCGATGTATTTTATATGACAGGTATTCTTGATGGTATCAATGATTCACTTGTAACTCCCAATCCTATCGAAGAGATGGATGAAGATACAATGATGTCACTTGAGTACGACAAGGAACTTCTTTACAAGAACATGGTTGCTGCAGGTGCTGATTGGCTCTACAACCTCGAGCAGTGGGATGAATATTTCACAGAGGATGAGAAGAAGGCACTCTATAAGGAGCAGAAGTCTTCTACAACAATTAAGAAAGACGAAAAGGTTTATCCTAACGATCCCTGTCCTTGCGGATCAGGTAAGAAATATAAGAAGTGTTGCGGTAAGAATGCTTAATTGATAAAAGAAAGATAAAATTTCTTTTGTTGACAATTAAAAGTATTCGCAATACAATCAATCTTAATCAATATCCAACACGTTGACGAGAAGAGTAGGCTGTGAAAAGTACCAGAGAGGAATGCATATGCTGGAAGCATTCTTACCGGAAGCAGTTGAAAACTAACTCCGAGTGGCCCCAATCCGGTCCGTTGACTACGTTACAGTCTATAAGAGGCAAGCATTATATATGAATTAAGTTCATAGCTTGCAAGCAGGGTGGAACCGCGTATCTTACGTCCCATGCATCTTTACGATGCATGGGACTTTTCATTTTTAAAAATATTTTATAGGAGGATTCAATATGAAAATCACATTGAAAGACGGAAGCGCAAAAGAGTATTCTGAGTCCAAGAGTGTTATCGACATTGCATTCGATATATCAGAAGGACTTGCGAGAGCAGCTTGTGCCGGCGAAGTAGACGGCGAAGTTGTGGATCTTAGAACTGTTATAGATAAGGATTGCACACTTAATATCATAACTGCTGATGATCCCAGGGGACTTAGAGTGCTTAGACATACAGCATCACACGTTCTTGCTGAAGCAGTTAAGAGATTATATCCCAATGCTAAGCTTACAATCGGTCCCGCTATTGACGAGGGTTTCTACTATGATTTTGATGTCGAGAATCCTTTTTCAAGAGAAGACCTTGATAAGATAGAAGATGAGATGAAGAAGATCATCAAGGAAGGCAACAAGCTTGAGAAGTTTGAACTTCCCAGAAATGAAGCAATCAAGTTCATGGAAGAGAAGGGCGAGCCTTTTAAGGTAGAACTTATTAACGATCTTCCTGAAGATGCAATCATTAGTTTCTATAGCCAGGGCGAAGGATTCACGGATCTTTGTGCAGGACCTCACCTCATGTCTACCAAGGGTGTTAAGGCATTCAAGCTTACAGCATCATCAATGGCATATTGGAGAGGCGATTCCAATAAGGCAAGACTTCAGAGAATCTATGGTTCAGCTTTTGCTAATAAGGATGATTTAAAAGCATACCTTGAGCATCTTGAGGATATCAAGATGAGAGACCATAACAAGCTTGGCCGTGAGATGAAGTTATTCTTAACAGCTGATGTTATCGGTCAGGGACTTCCTTTGTTCACACCTAAGGGAACAAAGATGATTATGAAGTTACAGCGTTGGATTGAGGACCTCGAGGATAACGAGTGGGGCTATGTTCGTACACGTACACCTTTAATGGCTAAGTCCGACCTTTATAAGATATCAGGACACTGGGATCACTACATGGATGGCATGTTCGTACTTAACAAGGACGAGCAGGAAGGCAAAGAGATTATGGCTCTTCGTCCCATGACATGTCCTTTCCAGTACTATGTATATATGAATGAGCAGCATTCTTACAGAGATCTTCCTTACAGAATGTCTGAGACATCAACACTTTTCAGAAACGAAGATTCAGGTGAGATGCATGGACTTACAAGAGTTCGTCAGTTCACTATTACTGAAGCTCATATCATTCTTACTCCCGAGCAGGCTGAAGAAGAACTTACACGTTGTGTAGACCTTGCTCACTATGTAATGAAGACACTTGGTGTAGATGGCGATGTAACATACAGACTTTCCAAGTGGGATCCTGAAAACAAGAGTAAGTACGAAGGCGATGATAACTACTGGAATTCAACACAGCAGTACTTGCGTGATGTCATGAATAAGAACAGCATTAAGTTCACTGAGGCAGACGGTGAAGCAGCATTCTACGGACCTAAGATTGATATCCAGGCCAAGAACGTATATGGCAAGGAAGACACAATGGTTACTATCCAGCTTGACTGCTCATCTGCTCAGAAGTTTGGCATGGTATATACAGATGAGAATGGTAACAAGGTTAGTCCTTGGATCATCCACAGAACATCAATGGGTTGCTATGAGAGAACACTGGCATGGCTCATCGAGCACTACGCAGGCAAGTTCCCTACATGGATGTGTCCCGAGCAGGTTAGAGTACTTCCTATTTCTGAGAAGTACGAAGACTACGCACAGAAAGTACTTGCTGAACTTAAGAAGAACGGCATAGATGCTACATGCGATTCAAGATCTGAAAAGATTGGTTACAAGATCAGAGAGACCAGAAACGATCGTATCCCTTACTGGCTTGTAGTTGGTGAGAAGGAAGAGGCAGAAGGACTTGTAGCTGTATCTTCAAGATGGAACAATAACGAAGGCTCCAAGAGCTTAAGCGAGTTCATCGCACAGATTAGTGAGGAAATCCGCAATAAGACTATTAGAACGGAGTAGTAATGGCTGAACTCGAAGAGATTTACGAGGACAATAGCATTAACCAGAACACTGTAGCAGACAGTGAGATTATAGAAGAGGAATATTTTGACGAGGCCGAGAAAAAAAGGCAGCGGAGGAGATATTTCTCTTCTGCTATGTGGAAATTGACGTTATCTCTGGTGATACTTCTCGTTATTCAAGTGGTAACTGCGCTTCCCATAGGCCTAACAACTTTAGTGCTTGATAAATTGAGCGAGAATTCAACAAGCGGCTTTTTATCAGTATTTAGAACACTCTATGATCTTGGATATGTTGAGACATTTAACAATATCCTTTCGCTCTTTGTAATTATTATTCCTGATTGCATAGGGCTTTTGGTTTTCATACTGCTCACCAAGAATACAAAAAATGCTGAACTAGATAATCAAAAACTAAGTTTTGGATTATGGTTTGCAATGTTCATCATGTGCTTTGGAATAGGCGGTATCGGTACAGTACTTGGACTGATAGCTAATGCAATTATAAAAGTTCCTGCTGGGGTCTTAGGTCTCCTTCTAAAAAGCATAGCGACGATAGGAACGATTACAAGTGGTGGCGGTGCGAGTTTAACGAACGCGGATGATTCACTAATTTATATTCTTATTGAAATTCCGATTGCAGCGATTTTAGTTCCAATAGTGGAAGAATATACATTCAGAAAAGTCTTGATAGATAAGACTGCAAGATACGGATACGGCCCGGCCATATTGCTATCGGGACTTACATTCGGCATAATCCATGGAAACTTTTCACAGTTTTTTTATGCTATGGGACTTGGATTCCTTTTTGCATATATTTATTGCGTAACGGGAAAAGTGAGATATTCCATATTCATGCATATGGGTTATAACTTCTATGCAGCAGCGATTCTTCCTCTTGCAAGAAAGATGATACCGGCGCAAGTGAAAGAAACTGTACAAGCAGCGCTTGATCAGTTGTCAGTGGATGGAGATATATTTAAGTATTCCGATACATTTTCTGATGCAATACTTAACAATCCGATATCCATCGTAGGTATGTTTGCAGTTACCGCGGTGATTCTTTTCTATTTTGTATTGATTATATCCGGAATAATACTTATGATTGTATTCCTAAGAAAGTTCTTACATTTTAGAAAGACACTTCCGCTCGGCGAGAAGGGCATTAAAAGATGTGCAATATTTAATGTAGGTTCCATACTTTACTTATGTTTGGGAATTGCCATATTTGGATTGACAATAACGGTAGATTTCTTCTCAACATTGTATTCAGTGGCAATTTTATAAAAAGTTGTTGACAAGAGATAGAAAGTACGATATATTATCAAAGGTTATAAAAACAAAGCAGAGTATCCGCTCTCACCCGACGACAATTGCGTTTTCGGTGTTAATATGAAAAAGTATTGATAAGCAATAGCTTTTTATATTGAAGTGCGGATATTTTATCCGCACTTTTATTTTACTTTTCATAACGGAGGAATATGAAGAATAACGATTATATTATTAATGACCAGATAAGAGATGCTGAGGTAAGAGTTATATCTGAAGAAGGAGAGATGCTCGGAGTTATGCCTACAGGTGAGGCATTAAGACGTGCCGATGAAGCAGGACTTGATCTTATAATGATTAGCCCCAACGCTGCGCCTCCCGTGTGCAGAATTGAAGATTTCGGTAAGTTCCGTTACGAGCAGCTTCGTAAAGAAAAGGAAAATAAGAAAAAGCAGAAAACTACAGAAGTTAAGGAAATCCGTTTTTCACCCAATATTGATACCAACGATTTCAATACCAAGATGAATGCGGCTAGAAAGTTCCTTACAAAGGGCGAGAAAGTTAAAGTAACAGTTAGATTCCGTGGTAGAGAGATGACACATGGTGTTCCCACCGCGAAGAAACTTCTTGATGATTTCGCCGAAGGCCTTGCAGATGTAGCTTCACTTGAGAAGGAAGCTAAGGTTGAGGGCCGTTCAATAGCTATGGTTTTGGCTGAAAAGAAGTAGCAGTTAAAATATTTATTCACACTAAGGAGGATTTTTGTTATGCCTAAAATGAAGACATCCAGATCAGCTGCAAAGCGCTTTAAATTAACAGGTACAGGTAAGTTAAAAAGAGCTAAAGCTTATAAGAGACATATCTTAACAAAGAAGTCTACTAAGAGAAAGAGAAATCTTAGACAGGCTGCAATGACAGATAGCACAAATGTTTCAAATATGAAGAAGATTTTACCTTACATCTAAGGAAAGAGAGGAAGTAAACAATGGCAAGAATTAAAGGTGGCTTAAATGCCAAGAAAAAACATAATAGAGTATTAAAGCTTGCTAAGGGCTACAGAGGAGCAAGATCAAAGCAGTATCGTGTAGCTAAGCAGTCAGTTATGAGAGCACTTGCTTCTTCTTATGCAGGACGTAAGGAGAACAAGAGACAGTTCAGACGTCTTTGGATTGCACGTATCAACGCTGCAGCTAGAATGAACGGTCTTTCATACAGCAAGTTTATGTACGGCCTCAAGCTCGCTAACATCGACATCAACAGAAAGATGCTTGCAGAGATGGCTGTAAACGATGCAGAAGGCTTCAAGAGCTTATCTGAGATCGCTAAGAGTAAGATTGCTTAATTAATTCTTATATCGATAAAAAAATTATCAATAAAAAAGTAAGAGACACGGAAAACCGTGTCTCTTTTATTATTCAAATGTAGTTATTGTTTTATGTATTTATAACTATTTTATTTGTACTATATAGTTTCGAGTAGTACCTTAAATGAAATCATTCTCTCAGTTTCTGTTGAATCAAACTTGATTATATATGCCTGCATATCTGAATCTATAGAGATAATTGTACCTTCTCCCAGTATCATATGTTTAACTCTGGTGCCCTCAGATAGCAATGATTTCTCATCTTTTCTAAGAAGCTTATCATGAAGTTCAATATAATCCTTAGTCTCTTTTATGAGAGCATCTTTTGGCTCATTAATGTATTCAAGATACTTCTTATCGATATCAAATACGAATCTTGAAGGGAAGCGAG
>JAEEQX010000015.1 GCA_016285575.1 Lachnospiraceae bacterium | reverse complement strand
TGTTCCGTATTCGCAGTACTTATTGTTCGGCCTTGAGGGCGGTAATATATGTGCGTTCGTAGTAACTTTTATACCTACATTTATAATCGTTGAGATTATAACCAAGGGTGCAATTCATATAGGAATAAACATTTTATTCTATCTTGTAGCAGCACTTTTGGGAGCACTAATTAACTTTGCTATAGACTTTTTTGTCGGAACAATTTGTCTATACACACAGTCCACATGGGGCATTAACATCATGAAGGAAGTAGTGGTTTTGTTCCTCTCAGGAGCTACAGTACCGCTTGCATTTTTCCCGGAGACACTTAGAAAGATAGTAATGTTTTTCCCGTTCCATGCAATATACAATACACCCCTCACGTTCCTTACCAAGGGACCTGAGCTTAGCCTCGCTGAGTCTTTTATCATGATTGGTGAGCAGGCTATATGGGCACTTGTATTAATACTTATTGGAAAAATATTCTGGAAAGCTTCCGAGCGAATCATTACGGTGAATGGAGGCTGATGTAATATGAAGAGATTAGGTTTTTACATATCAATTTACAGAAAGATAATTGTTCAGGATATTAAGAGCAAGATGAGTTATCGTTCGGACTTCATTATCTCAATGATAGGAATGATCCTCACTGATGTATCGGAGCTTGCAGCTTTCTACATCATGTTCCTTAATTTCCCGAGCGTATGCGGTTGGACATATCATGAGATGTTGTTTTTATACGGCTTCTCGCTTGTGGCCTTAACACCGCTACAATGCTTGTTTGACAACAATTGGCACTTACGACATTATGTATATGAAGGCGATTTTATCAAGTATTGTTTCAGACCGATAAACGTATTCTTTTACTACATATCGGAAGATTTTGATACAAAAGGACTCGGACAGTTTTTTGTCGGAATGGGTACGATTTGTTTTGCTTGGTACAAATTAAAATTGCCGGTAACTTTTGTTAATATAGCAGCACTTATCGTAGCGCTTTTTGCAGCATCACTTTTCATGGTTGCAATTATGAACATAGCCGCTGCAAGCTGCTTCTTCCTGACAAATTCGGGATACATAATGGTTACAATGAATAAGTTTAGAGACTATGCAAAATACCCGGTTACTATATTCCCGATGTTTTTCAGAATCATCTTTACTTTCATAATACCGATAGCATTTATTGCATACTTCCCGAGCCTCGTAATACTACGTCCTCAGGATATTCCGTTCTTAACTTGGTTTTCACCCGTTTACGGAATAATCTTCTTCTTTATCTCATATAAGATATGGATGTGGGGCGCATCCAAGTATTCGGGAACAGGATCATGATTTAGACAATTGGCCATCTTAAGGAGAGACTATGACAGAGCAATTGATGAATGTAATTAATAAGCATTTTGTTGGTCACGAAGATGTGACGGAGAATGTTATTATATGCCTTTTATCCGGCGGACATGTTCTATTGGAAGATGTCCCCGGTGTGGGCAAAACTACACTAGCCAAGACATTATCGAAGGCAGTTAACTTAAGTTTTGGACGTATCCAGTTTACGCCGGATACGCTTCCTTCCGATATTCTTGGCGTGTCTATCATCAATATGAAAAACGGAGAATTTGAATATAAAGAAGGTGCAATTATGCACCAGCTTATTCTTGCTGATGAGATTAACCGTACTTCTCCGAAGACTCAGTCCTCTCTTCTTGAGGCAATGGCAGAAGGCTTTGTAACTATTGATAAAACAAGATATAAGTTGCCCGAGCCTTTTATGGTTATAGCAACTCAAAATCCGATTGAGTTTGTTGGTACATATCCTTTGCCTGAAGCGCAGATGGATAGATTTATGATGAAGTTATCCATTGGCTATCCCAAGCAGGAAAATGAGATCGAGATGACTAAAAACTTTTTATCCGGACAGACTATTGAATCGATTGAGAGCGTACTGACTGCTGAAAAAATATTCGAGATAAAAAAGGAAGTTGAAAAGGTTAAAGTGGTTGATGATTGCATTAAGTATGCGAATGATATTATCGCTTTAACCAGAGAAGAATCCCGTTTTGTAATGGGAGCGTCTTCCCGTGCCATGCTTCATCTTATTCGTGCTTCACAGGCCAAGGCTTATATATCAGGTCGTGATTACGTAAAGCCTGACGACATCAAGGCAGTAGCTATTAATACACTTCATCACAGGCTATCACTTACATATGAAGCAAAGATAGCCAAGGAAGATGTAGATAAGGTATTGAAATCAATTATTCTTAAAGTCAAAGTACCGATGGTGTAAAATGCTTAGAAACAGACTTATAGTATTAGGGCTTTTTGTCCTCTCGCTGGTTGCTATATCGTTTTACGGAGGCCCTGTTACATATGGGGCTTTTTTTCTATCGCTTTTAATTCCCATCGCATCTGCTATCTATGCGTTATTGGTATATTATCGATTCAAAATATACCAGGTAATAGTATCTAAAAATGTCATAGTCGGAACTCCCACGAACTTTTATTTTACACTTCAAAATGAAGATGCTTATTCTTTTTCAGGAGTGAAAGTCGAGTTCTTTTCTGATTTTTCCTATATCAATGATGTCGAAGAAAACTATGAATATGAATTAACTCCGCATTCCGGAACAAAAAAAGAAACCGTTCTTATATGCAAGTATCGTGGAGAATATGAAGTAGGTATTAAAAACGTAATAGTTGAAGATTACCTGCGTCTTTTTAGATTCAAATTCAAAAACAGAGAGACACTGAAAGCAATAGTTTATCCGCGACTTGAAATACTTGATTCGCTTTCGGGTGTTGATTCATTGGTTTATTCAAATGAGTCCAACAGAAATCCTGAAGAACTTGATGTATTGGTTAGAGAATATATACCGGGCGATGATATCAGAAATATTAACTGGAAGGTAAGTGCACATCTTGGTAAGCCCTATGTAAGGGGAAGAATCGGCACTCAGACTCAGTCAATAGGTATCATTATGGATTCTTGCAGATACTATCCGGATCCCGAAGAATTTTTGCCTCTTGAAAATAAGATACTCGAGGTATCAATAGCGATTACTCATTACTATCTGTCAAAAGGAATAAGTGCATCAATCCAGACATTTGAAGGAGCACCTAAAAAGTATATTCTTCAGGGAGTATCTTCTTTTGAAGACTTTTATTCTTCTATGGCAGAATTTTCATTTCGTCCGGACAATACATTAGCCAACCTTTTTGAGGGTGTCAGACAATCGGACGTTACTTCAAGTAATCTAATATTCCTCGTTGTTCACGAGATAACAGGAGACATTCTCTCACTGGCCGAGGCGCTTGGAAGAAATGGAAAGAATACGATTATATATCATGTTACAGATACGGATATCGACGTATCCGAGATTAATGTTGGCATGAATACGGAGTATAAGCGTATAGGCTATGAAGACAGATTAAAGGAGGTACTGTAATGGTCACTTTAATCTATGAATTGCTATATGTGATTACTTTTGCTGCCGGAATATTGTCGATATCTTCCAAGTTTTTAGGGCTTGGAAAGGCGGGCTTTTTATTGTTTATAATCGAGCTTTTCCTGGCATCGATTTTTGTCGTATTAAAAAACGGAAAAGTTACCGGAAGACTTATCTCAATAGGGCTATTGTCCTCTTATACAATATTCATTTTGATTCTAAATAGTTACAACGAAGCTAATCAAAAAGAGTTTGATGCGATGGGACTTTTATGGCTTTTAGCAATTGCTCTTTTAGCTTTTCTAATGGGCGAACTCTCTGCATATGGCAGGGCTTTTCGTGTTATTGTTTCTATTCTTTCTTTTGCATCTTTAGTGGCATTTACAATAACAAAATATGAAATAGGAAAAGTATATGTTGTCGCAGTATTCTCGCTTATTATTTTTACAGTAGCAAGCGAGATACAAAAGAGATGGAAAAAACATGGCGATACGGATATGAAAAAACATATGGTATATATTTCGCCGTTTATTGTGGCTACCATATTCTTTTTACTTATTTCTCCTTACTCTACCAAGCCCTACGGTTGGCCAGTTGTTAAGACAGCATACAGATTTGTTAACAGAACCATTCAGGATTTAAGAATCAAGGCGTCCATTAACAAGAATGAGGATTATGCTGTTTCTTTACTTGGCTTTTCCGAGGAAGGCTCGATAGCTGGAGAAGTAAAAGACAGTAGAGATAGAGTATTGGCTGTGTATGGTATTCCTGAGGAGACCGAGACTTTGAAATTATCGGGTAAAAACTTTTCAACATTTACGGGTAGAGAATGGTTGGAGACCGATGAATCAACTGAGCCCGATGCGATGTTTGATTCTATAGGAATGTATGCTTCTCTTTCGGATTATACCGATGATCCAAGCAAATATGTCAGATGGGATAAACTAACTATCCAATATATAACAATGAATACCGATTATGTTTTTTCACCGTCAAAATCAGTAGTCAGAGAAAGCAGATTTCCGGTTTTATCTTACGAAATAAAATATGATGGCGCTGATATTATGTGGCCGGAAACAAAAAGCTATAAGACAAGTTATTCCATGGTGTATTTGCTGACCAATAACGAGAGTGAAGAGTTCGTAAGATTCATAGAAGAGGGAGATACACCTTCGAAAGAAGCGTATGACGAATACCGCGGAGAATTTGGAGTACAAAGCGATTTTAAGTATGCGTATGAGAATTTCATTAAGCATCAGGAATCAATAAAAGAAACTTACGGTAAAGAAGTTGTACTATCCGATGAACTAAGAAACTATATGGATCAGTTATACGAAGGGTGCAATAGCGATTACGAGAAATTGCTTCGTATAAAACAGCTTTTAAAGAGTTTTGAATATACTAAAAATCCGGGAGAAATACCGGAGAATATTACGAACGATACAGAGTTCTTAGATTACTTTATTCTTGATGAACAAAGAGGATATTGCAGTTTCTATGCAACTGCTTTTGTTTTGCTGGCAAGGGCAGAAGGCATCCCTGCAAGATATGTTCAAGGATACAATATTACTGTGAATGGCAGTCAAAACAAATATGTGTATTCTTCCTCGGCTCATGCATGGGCAGAAGTATATTTTGACTCCGCGGGATGGATTGCGTTTGATGCGACTCCGGGATTCGAAGGCGGTAATTACTGGAGCGGAAGCGCTACATCATTCAAGTTACCCGAGATGGGCGTATACGAGAAAAAAGAAGAGGATAGTCAGTCCGAAAAAGAGGAAGAGACCGAAGAAGCAGCTGAAGAGAAAGAAACGGTATCGGTTAATTGGATAATAATTGTTATTCCTGTGTTGTCCGGAATAGCAATCATTGTCGTAGTATATTTTGCAGTACGAATAGGCTCGAAAATCAGATTCAATCAAATGGATGATTCCAAGCAATTTGTGGCATATTGCAAGCAAGTTTTTGCAATATTGCGATTACTCGGCAAGCCCATAAAAGAGGATGAGACGCTTTTTGAATACAGAACGAGACTTGAAAAGGATTATTATATCGATAGACTTTGTTTTATAGATGAACTGGAAAGATATCTTTACAGCGGACAGGATATTAGTGCTGAATTGGATGAGGCAAAAAAGAATGCAATAAATATGCGAAAAGAGCTATTGGATGAGCTTAAGAAAAAGCGTCTTGTTAAGTATATATTATATAGTCTTAAGTTTAATTCGTGACGAGAATATGATAGATTGAGTCCTTTTTACAGATGAATAGTTTTTATAGCATTAGTAGCTATTGATATGTTATAGTTACATTGTGTGTTCTACATTTATAGAAGTATAAATGTGTGTAAGAGAGGATAGATTAATGAACAAAAACACTGATCTTAGTAACAGTGATTTGCTTAGAGAGAATGAAGAACGTGTGTTGGCTATAACAACGAAATACATGCGTTTTGTTATTCTCACTTTCGCACTCATATATATTGGTAATATTTTTCATATATTCAAAATTTCTTATGTGGCGCTAACGATTGCAACAGTTGCATCGGCAGTGATTCTGTGGCTTCCGTCCCTTGCGGAAAAGCTCAATGTTCCCCTAAAGGCAAGACGATACATATGCGTTTTGGGGCTCGAGGCAGTAGTTGGTATTTTGGCATGCAACAGTGATATAGGTATCTATATTACATATATGCTTGCAATGGTTACTAGCCTCATCTTTTTTGATAAGTTTTTTACTCTGCAAGTTTCTCTTATTAACTTTTTTGTTATAGTAGCATCCATGTATGTTAGATCTTTAAGCGTTGTTCAGGTCGAATTTGAGAGCAACTTGATCTGGTGGATCTCTCGTTGCATGGGCTTTCTTATTGAGTCGATTATCATGACTCTCATTTGCTATAACGTAGCAAAAGCATCCTGCAATGTATTAACAAAATTTATTCAGTCACAAAAAGAATTAAAAGAGAAAAATGAAGCTATTGAGAAGATGTCTGAGCAGGTTATTCATGCGCTTTCCAATACTATAGATAGCAAGGACTCGTATACTAACGGTCATTCCAATCGAGTAGCTGAGTATTCAAGAGAGATTGCAAGAAGAATGGGAAAGAGTGAAGATGAGATTACGACTGTATATAGAACTGCTTTGCTTCATGACGTAGGAAAAGTTGTTATCGCGGATGAGATTATCAATAAGCCGGGAAAGTTAAACGATGAGGAGTACGCTAAGATAAAAGAGCATACAGCAATCGGCTCAAAAATTCTTGATGAGATTACTGAAATTCCTGAACTTTCTTCAGGTGCTCATTGGCATCATGAACGATTTGACGGCAAGGGTTATCCTGACGGATTATCTGGAGAACAGATTTCTGAATATGCCAGAATCATCTGCGTAGCCGATTGTTATGATGCAATGACTTCCAACAGATCATATCGTAAGGTAATGCCACAGGAGACGGTCAGACGCGAGATAGAGGACGGAATGGGAACGCAATTTGATCCAGAAGTTGCAATGATTATGTTACAGATGATAGATGAAGATACCGACTACAAGATGAGAGAATTGTAATTTTTGATTTAGAGCTTCGCCCAAATGATATCTTTATTAAGAGGATAAACATATGATTACAGAACAAAATACTGAAGTAAAAGTTCGATCTAATGCACCAAGCGTAGTAAGTATTATTGGTTTCATATTGTCATTTTTTATTTGGCCATTAGGCTTTATATTGTGCATTATTGATATCATTTTTGGGAAGAAAAACAGAGCATTATCAATAGCTGGTGCTGCTGTTTCTGTAGTACTCACGCTAGGAGTATCTCTCTACGTAGCGTTTATGGCATCAATAATGGCACCAGCTATGGGAGAGTTTAATGAGACAAAAAAAGTAAGGAAGGATTTAGGGATGGCGGGAACCATTAGTATGGAACTCTTAGACTGTTCTTTTAATGCAGATTTTATTGAGAACAATGAGGTTCCGTATAGCACAGAATACACCAACATAGAGGATATTCCCAAAGGAAGATTCAGGGATGAATTGGAACAAAATTTGGGGAAAAAATTAGAAGACTTGAAGAATGAGATTGTATCTCATCATAAAAAGGACGCTCAGATCCAATACATTTTGACAGAGGACCATAAATGTTATGTTCGAATTACCACAACGGATTCGGAAGGATACAAACGAAATGAGGAGCAATATTTTATCGATACTCACGTATTCGATCAATAAGTGAAAAATTTTGTAAATTTTTATTGACATGTTTTTTTATGCATGATATATTTCGATTAATTGAACAACACAAACCGTTGATGCGGAGATAACGGCAGTTATGCCCCTACAGAGAATCCGGGATGCTGAGATCCGGGTACGAAACAGATTGTCAAATGGACCGCAGAGGGCGCAGTCAAATGTATTAATACAGAGTATTCTGCGACGTTAGGCATACGTCAATTGCCGGAGATATGCAGGTATCTCGCTAAGCGCACGAGTCGCATCGTGAATCAAGGTGGCACCGCGGATAGATTATTCGTCCTTGACAGAATCAATAGATTTTGTCAGGGACTTTTTTAATGCACACGCCCGCATAAGGGAAATAATTATCCTCCTTTTGTAACAACACCTTAATTATTTTGCATAAAGTCCCAACGGACAGTCTTTAAAAAACTTGGAATACTAGTAACACGCAGGACGTAACAAGGAGAACGCATGAAGATAATTCCTTCTTTGGATGAAGTCAAGAAAATCGCAGCATCAAATGAGTATAATGTATTGCCTTTGAGCACAGAAATACTCTCAGACTTCACTACACCAATCGAAACAATGAAAATCCTTAAGAATGTATCAACACACTGCTATATGCTTGAGTCAGCTCAGGCTAATGACAAGTGGGGTCGCTACACATTTTTAGGCTTTGATCCTAAGATGGAGATTACATGCATTAACGGAGAGATGAAAGCGGGGGATTTAAGTATCAAGACTCAGAATCCTTCCATACAATTAAGAGAGATCTTGTCACAGTACAAGAGCCCCCGCTTCGATTATCTTCCCTCCTTTACAGGCGGTCTTGTGGGTTATTTTTCATATGATTATCTGGCTTACAGCGAGCCTACGGTTAAGAGCGATGTTGAAGACGAAGAGGAATTCAAGGATGTAGACTTGATGCTTTTTGATAAAGTAATCGCCTTTGATAATATGGCACAAAAAATAATCCTCATCGTTAACATGTCTCTTTCAGATATTGAAACAAACTATAATAAAGCAGAGATGGAGCTTAAGCAGCTCGTTAATCTTTTAAGAAATGGTGAGAAAAAAGAGGAGCCAGCAGGAAAGCTTTTAGGAGAGGTAACTCCTCTATTTAATAAAGAAGAGTATTGCAGGATGGTTGAAAAAGGAAAGCATTACATCCATGAGGGAGATATATTCCAGATAGTTCTCTCCAACAGATTGAGTGCTCCTTTTGAAGGAAGTCTTTTCAATACATACAGAATGCTTAGAACTATTAACCCTTCTCCTTACATGTTTTACTTTAGCGGAACTGATGTAGAAGTAGCAGGTGCATCTCCTGAGACATTGGTAAAACTTGAGGACGGAATCTTACATACATTTCCTCTTGCAGGAACAAGAAAAAGAGGGAAAACTCCTGAAGAGGATGCAGCATTAGAAGCAGAACTTTTAAAAGATGAAAAAGAATTGGCCGAGCACAACATGCTTGTGGATCTTGGAAGAAACGATCTTGGCAAGATAAGCAAGTTCGGAACAGTGCATGTTGAAAGCCTAAGAAATGTAGTCAGATTCTCACATGTTATGCATATAGGTTCAACGGTAGCCGGACAGATAAGAGATGATAAGGATGCTCTTGATGCGATTGAGTCAGTTCTCCCGGCAGGAACACTTTCCGGAGCGCCCAAGATTCGAGCATGTAAGCTTATAGGTGAACTTGAGAACAATAAAAGAGGAATATACGGCGGAGCAATCGGATACATAGATTTCACTGGAAATATGGATACCTGCATTGCAATACGTATCGCATATAAAAAGAACGGAAAAGTATTCGTAAGAAGTGGCGCAGGAATCGTTGCAGATTCGGTACCCGAAATGGAATACGAAGAATGCCTTAACAAAGCAAAATCTTCTCTTACAGCACTTATCAATGCGCAGGATGAAGATATGTAAAAATGGATTTAGTTAAAAGACAAAAACGGAGGCAATCAATGACATTATTAATAGATAATTACGACAGCTTTTCCTACAACTTATATCAATACGTTGGAGAGATATCTCCGGATATTAGAGTAATACGTAACGATGAGATGAGTGTTGAAGAAATAAAAGCACTTAACCCTTCACATATAATCATCTCTCCCGGACCCGGCAGACCTGAGGACGCGGGAGTAATCATAGATGTGATAAAAACACTTGGCAAAGATATCCCCATCTTGGGTGTGTGCCTTGGCCATCAAGCGATATGCATGGCATTTGGAGCGGTTGTAACATACGCATCCAGATTAATGCATGGTAAGCAATCAGATGCAAAGCTCGAGCTGGATTGCCCTATCTTTGATGGCTGCCAAGAGATAACACCTGTTGCCAGATATCATTCACTAGCAGCGGATGAAAACACAATTCCTGATTGCCTAAAGATTACAGCAAAAACAGATGACGGAGAGATAATGGGGGTTGCGCATACGGAATATCCGATATACGGAGTTCAGTTTCACCCTGAATCGATTCTTACACCTGAAGGTAAGACAATGCTAAAGAATTTTTTGAATATATAACGGAGGAAAAAAACATGATTAAAGAAGCAATAGTTAAGATTGTTAACAAAGAAGATTTAACATATGATGAAGCATATGCTGTAATGAATGAAATAATGAGCGGCGAAACTACACCTACTCAGAACGCTGCATTCCTTGCATCACTTTCAACCAAGAGTGCCAAGGCAGAAACTACTGATGAAATTGCAGGTTGTGCAGCAGCAATGAGAGACCACGCTACCAAGGTAGAGACAAGCATGGATGTATTCGAGATTGTAGGAACCGGTGGAGACAATGCACAGAGCTTTAACATCTCTACAACAAGTGCACTTGTTGCGGCAGCAGGTGGAATGAAGGTTTCCAAACATGGTAACCGAGCAGCATCTTCCAAGTGCGGTACAGCTGACTGCCTCGAAGCATTGGGCGTAAACATTCAGCAGAGCCCCGCAAGATGTGTTGAACTTTTAAATGAAGTCGGAATGTGCTTCCTTTTTGCACAGAAATATCATTCTTCAATGAAATATGTAGGGCCAATTAGAAAGGAACTCGGTGTAAGAACAGTGTTCAATATTTTAGGACCCCTTACCAATCCTGCTTCTCCCAAAATGCAACTTCTAGGTGTATATGATGAGTATTTAGTAGAACCTTTGGCTCAGGTTTTGGTTAGCCTTGGCATCAATCGTGGTATGGTTGTATACGGAATGGATAAGCTTGATGAGATTTCATTAAGTGCACCTACTAAGATCTGCGAGATCAAGGACGGATGGTACAAGACATACACAATCACACCCGAGGAGTTTGGATTTGAGCGTTGTACAAAAGATGATTTAAAGGGTGGCGATCCTCAAGAGAATGCTAAGATTACACTTGCTATCCTTAACGGAGAAAAAGGACATAAGAGAAATGCAGTTCTTTTAAATGCTGGAGCATCGCTTTACATTGGCGGCAAGGCAGATTCATTCAAAGAAGGTGTTAAACTTGCTGCAGAAATCATTGATTCCGGAAAAGCACTTGAAGTATTGAATAAGTTCATCGAAGTAAGTAATCGTCCTGACGAAGAATAGGAATTATAATGAGCAATACAGAGACAATTCTCGATAAGCTTGCGGATTATGCAAGAGAACGAACAGAAGAAGCAAAAAGAATAATCAGTTTAAATGATATAAAAAGCATGGCATTTGATATGCAAAAAGATGATTATTCTTTTGAAAAAGCATTGAAGAAACCCGAATTATCTTTTATTCTTGAATGCAAAAAGGCATCGCCTTCCAAGGGACTCATCGCACCGGATTTTCCTTATCTTCAGATTGCTAAGGATTATGAGGCAGCAGGCGCTGATTGCATATCGGTCCTCACTGAACCGAAGTGGTTTCTTGGCAGCAATGATTATCTAAAAGAAATAGCATCTAAAGTTAAGATTCCTTGCCTGAGAAAAGATTTTACGGTAGATGAATATATGATCTACGAAGCGAGAACATTGGGTGCCAGAGCAATACTTTTAATCTGTTCGATTCTTTCTAAATCACAGATTGAAGAGTATCTCGGAATATGCAATGAACTTGGAATCAGTGCAATAGTTGAGACACATGATGAAAAAGAAGTTGAGGTTGCAGTTGCATCAGGAGCCAGAATCATAGGTGTCAACAATCGTAATCTTAAGGACTTTTCAGTGGATTCATCCAACAGTAAAAGACTAAGAGATTTGATTCCTTCAGATAGAGTATTCGTATCGGAAAGCGGTCTTAAGACACCTGAAGATATAAAAACAATTCGTGATGCGGGTGCAGATGCCGTATTAATCGGCGAGACAGTTATGAGAGCGGCGGACAAAAAAGCGGCACTTAGTCTTTTAAAATCGGAATTGTAATTCGATATACGTATACACATAATCAGATAAGTGGAGACACAGTATGGAGATAAAACTCTGCGGACTCACCAGAGAAGAAGACATCAAATGTGCAAACGAATTAGTCCCTGGTTTCATAGGATTCGTTTTTTGGAGACCAAGTAAGCGCTATATTTCGCCTGAAAAAGCTCTCAAGCTTAAGCAGATGCTTTTACCGAAAATAAAAGCCGTAGGCGTATTTGTTGATGAAGATGTAAAAGTAATAGCTGATTACTTAAATCGCGGAATAATAGATGTGGCACAACTTCACGGCAGCGAAGACGAGACATATATAAAAAGACTTCGAGTCCTTACTGATAAGCCAATCATTAAGGCTTTTAAGGTCAGGTCAAGAGATGACCTACCGGGCATCAAGTCATCGAGTGCCGATTATGTATTACTTGATTCGGGTACGGGAAGTGGCAACGTGTTTGATTGGGATTTGATTAAGTCAATTGAGAGACCATATTTTTTGGCAGGCGGACTTAATACAACCAATGTTGAAGAAGCGATTCGAACTATAAAACCATATGCGATAGATGTTAGTTCGGGCATCGAAACAGAAGGGAAAAAAGATCCCGGAAAGATGAAGGAATTCGTGAGTATCGCACGAAAAGTTGACGAGAGAATTAGAGGAAGATAGATTATAGATTACAGGAGAAAAAACTATGAGTAATCCTAACGGAAGATTCGGAATACATGGCGGACAATATATTCCGGAAACACTGATGAATGCAGTTATCGAATTGGAAGAAGCATATAATCATTATAAAAATGATCCTGAATTCAACAGGGAATTAACAGAGCTTTTAAATGAATATGCAGGAAGACCTTCGAGATTATATTACGCAGACAAGATGACCAAGGACTTGGGCGGAGCCAAGATATATCTTAAGAGAGAAGATCTTAATCATACAGGAGCTCATAAGATTAATAACGTACTTGGTCAGGCTCTGCTTGCAAAAAAGATGGGTAAGACTCGTCTAATCGCAGAGACCGGTGCGGGCCAGCATGGTGTTGCAACAGCAACGGCTGCAGCACTTATGGGAATGGAATGCGTTGTATTTATGGGAGAAGAAGATACTATCCGACAGGCTCTTAACGTATATCGAATGAGACTTCTTGGAGCAACGGTTATTCCTGTAAAAAGCGGTACAGCAACATTAAAAGATGCCGTATCAGAGGCCATGAGAGAATGGACTTCCAGAATTGATGATACTCATTATTGTCTCGGCTCAGTAATGGGACCCCATCCTTTCCCTACAATCGTGCGTGACTTCCAGGCTGTTATTTCCAAGGAAATTAAGGAACAGATATTGGAAAAAGAAGGACGTCTTCCCGATGCAGTATTGGCATGTGTCGGTGGTGGATCCAATGCAATCGGAACATTTTATAATTTTATAGATGATAAAGAAGTCAGACTTATTGGTTGTGAAGCTGCAGGACGCGGAGTTGATACTTATGAGACAGCAGCAACGATTGCGACCGGAAAGCTTGGTATTTTCCATGGAATGAAGTCATACTTCTGCCAGGATAAATACGGCCAGATAGCCCCTGTTTACTCAATCTCAGCCGGACTTGATTATCCCGGAATCGGACCCGAGCATGCATATCTTCATGATACAGGAAGAGCCGAATATGTGGCGATTACAGATGAAGAAGCAGTATGCGCATTCGAGTATCTTGCTAAGACAGAAGGCATCATTCCTGCAATAGAGTCAGCACATGCTGTAGCACATGCTATTAAGCTTGCTCCAACAATGGATAAGGATAAGATAATCGTAATCACCATCTCGGGAAGAGGAGACAAGGACTGTGCTGCTATCGCCAGATACAGAGGGGAGGATATCAATGAGTAATATCAAGAAAGCATTTGAAAATAAAAAAGCATTTATTCCTTTTATAACATGCGGTGATCCCGACCTTGCAACTACTAAGGAGATTGTAAAAGAGGCAGCAAAAGCAGGTGCATCTTTGATTGAGCTTGGTATTCCTTTCTCGGATCCCACAGCAGAAGGCCCTGTTATCCAGGCCGCAAATATAAGAGCACTTGAAGGTGGTGTTACTACCGATAAAATATTTGATTTTGTAAAAGACTTAAGAAAAGAAGTTACTGTTCCCATGGTCTTTATGACTTATGCCAATGTGGTTTTTTCTTACGGAGCGGACGCATTTATCAAGACATGTTCAGAGATAGGCATAGACGGAATTATCCTTCCGGATCTTCCTTTTGAAGAGAAAGAAGAGTTTTTGGATGACTGTCATAAATATGGAGTGGATTTAATCTCCTTAATTGCTCCTACTTCTGAAAACAGAATTGCCATGATTGCAAAAGAAGCAGAAGGCTTCCTATATATCGTATCAAGTCTTGGAGTTACAGGAACCAGAAGCGAGATTAAGACAGATCTTGAGTCGATAGTTAAGGTTGTAAGGGAGAATACAGATATTCCCTGTGCGATAGGATTCGGCATTTCTACACCTGAGCAGGCTAAGAAGATGTCAGCCATCTCAGATGGTGCTATCGTAGGCTCTGCAATTATCAAGATTATGGAAAAATACGGAAAAGAATCACCTAAATATGTTGGTGAATATGTTAAGTCCATGGTGGATGCAATCTAAAGATAATAGCTTTTCCAATATAAATATGTTTGACAGATAAAAGATATGCTGATAGTATGTTACTGTTTTATCAAAGGTAATTGGTTCTATATTAATAGAGAGATAAAACAAGGAGGATATATTAGATGAAGAAGTTATTATCAACAATGCTTGCTGCATTATTAATGGTTTCAATGTTTGCAGGCTGTACTAACAAGAACGCTACTGATTGGGAGTACATTGAGAACAAGAAAGAATTGGTAGTAGGTATCACACTTTATGAGCCGATGAACTACTATGATGAGAACGGCAAGTTAATCGGATTCGACACAGAATTCGCTGAGGCTGTATCTGAGATCGTTGGCGTTCCCGTTAAGTTCCAGGAAATCGAGTGGGATCAGAAGGAAGTTGAGCTTAAGTCTAAAGCAATCGACTGCATCTGGAATGGTCTTACAGTTACAGAAGAGAGAAAAGAGAACATGGCTTTCTCTAAGTCATATGTAGTTAACGAGCAGGTTGTTGTTATCAACAAGGCTAACGCTGAGAACTACAAGTCTCTTGAAGATATGGATGGCATCAAGGTATGCGCAGAGAGCGGTTCTGCAGGCGAGAGCGCTATCGAAGCAGATGCACATCTTTCAACAGGTACTTACCTTGGAGTAAGTGCACAGAAGGATGCACTTCTTGAAGTTAAGGCCGGTACATGTGATGCTGCAGTACTTGACTTAACACTTGCTAAGGCAGTTATCAACGAAGACACTGATTACAGCGACCTTATGATTCTTGAAGGCGCTTCACTTCAGTCTGAGGAATATGCAATCGGATTCAGACTTGAGGACACAGAGACAGTTGCTAAGGTTAACGCAGCTATCGATCAGCTTGTTGCTAACGGCAAGCTCGCAGAACTTGGTGAGAAGTACGGAGTAGACGTTATCAAGTAATCATTAAAGAAATATCAAAATAACAAAGGACGCGAGGGCATTTGCTCGGGCGTCCTTTTTTTATGCACACTCCTGCGAGAGGAAATATGAATTCTTTAATTATTTACTTGAATAAAGCGTATAAAATTGGGTAAAATATATGAGTGTGAAAAATATTTCAAGAAGGAATTAACATGTTTTTAGAAGTAACTTTGCAAATGTTGGACGGCTTTAAGCTGACCGTTTTCATATTTTTAGTAACCCTTTTGGGCGCTCTTCCGTTGGGACTTATTATCACCTTTGGAAGTATGTCCAAGATAAAAGTGATAAAAAGTATTACCAAAGCATTCGTATGGGTTATCAGAGGAACACCTTTGATGCTTCAAATTATTTTAGTGTTCTACGGACCGGGTCTTATATTGGGTTCAAAAGGAATAGGAAGACTTCCGGCAGTTTTAGTTGCATTTATAATCAATTACGCATGTTATTTTTCAGAGATTTACAGAGGCGGAATTGAGAGTATATCTCAGGGTCAGTACGAAGCAGGACAGGTGCTTGGAATGACCAAGACTCAGATTTTCTTTAAGATTATCCTTGCACAGGTAATAAAAAGAATCATTCCTCCGATGGGCAATGAAATCATCACTCTTGTTAAGGATACATCACTTGCCAGAGTTGTTTCCTGTGTGGAACTTCTTAAGGCAGCACAGGATATTGTCGGACTCAAGGCAATCATCTGGCCGATATTCTACATCGGCGCATTTTATCTTCTTTTCACAGGAGTCCTTACCATATTATTTGGCAAGATAGAAAAGAAATTGGATTATTACAAGGGATAAAAAAATGGGTAACGAATCACAGGGAACCACTGTTTTAAAAGTAGAAAATTTATGTAAGAGCTTTGATAAAGAAGAAGTCTTAAAGAGTGTATCGTTTGAACTTAATAAGGGCGAAGTGCTTGCAATAATAGGTTCTTCAGGAGGAGGAAAGACCACTTTATTAAGATGTCTTAACCAACTTATCATTCCGGACAAGGGTCGGATTATAGTAAATGATGATGTGATTTTTGACGATGCTTTGGGCAAGGAAAATGAGAAGAATTTACGTACCAAGAGACTTCATTTCGGACTTGTTTTCCAGCAATTCAATCTCTTTCCTCAGTACAACGTGTTTAACAACCTAACACTTGCGGCGAGACTTTTAGCCAAGGAAAACAATAAGAAAAACGGCGGCAGTCAGGAAGAATTAAAAAAGGAATATGCGAAGATAGATGAAGAGGCTACCAAGCTTCTTGAAAGAGTAGGATTAAAGGATAAGATGAAAGCATATCCTTGTGAGCTCTCAGGCGGACAGCAGCAGAGAGTAGCGATAGCGAGAGCTCTTATACTTAATCCGGATATCTTATGTTTCGATGAGCCTACGTCCGCACTTGATCCTGAATTGACAGGAGAAGTTTTAAGAGTTATAGAAGGTCTTAAATCCAACGACAACACTATGATAATAGTTACTCATGAGATGGAATTTGCCAGAAGAGTCGCAAGCAAAATAATATTTATTGCTGACGGAGTTATCGAAGAAATAGGCACTCCGGAGGAAGTATTTGAGAATCCTAAGAGTGAGAAACTTAAGAGCTTTTTCAGTAAGTCTGTTGAGGTTATATCGCAAAATTCATAAACAGCGAAATCAATTAAATATTTAATTATTGAAATAAAGTTCCATAAAGTTTTATAATTCACTTCGTGTATTGCTTGTAAAAGTTAACGGAGGAAATTAGAAATGAAAAAACTATTAGGAATTTTTATGTCGGTATTATTTATGGCTTCTTTAGTCGGATGCTCTATGGGATCAAAAAGCGAGAACGTAAATGTTAATGAGCTTAAGAAAAATACCGGAGATATGTTTGTAGCCACATATGCATTTGGGGATTTCACTAGAGAAGAGAAATATGTTAATAATGCAACTTTTATCTTCCATTATGATGGCACATTCGATATTCAAAAAGATTATAACGATAATCAGGGTACATATTTTGCAACCGGAACATTATCTGACGAAGATTATGTTACTTTATATGTCCTTTCAAGAGATGCATTAAAGAAAAACGATTTTGGAAATTACCAGATTGATGGTTTCGAGGGCGGACTTTGGAGATTTACTTTTTATGAGCAGGGAAGTTCTTCACCACAAGAACTTTTCTATGGTGGATTTGGCAGCGGGAATGTTACTCTTGATTTCTACAGAAATTTAATGAATTCATATTTGGATACTCTTGAATATGTAGATGCTAACGGAGAAGCAGAAGTTAAATAATCATAAAGCATGAAACAGGCTGAACGTATAGAAAAAATAATAGAAGCACTGGACAAAGAATACGGGACAGAGGCGATATGTTATCTGGACCATATGAATGAGTTGCAGCTTTTGATAGCGACAATTCTATCCGCCCAATGCACTGATGCGAGGGTTAATACGGTTACGCCCTCGCTTTTTTCTAAGTATCAGTCCGCGTCTGATTTTGCTAACGCCGATTTACAGGAACTTGAGGCGATTATTCATCCGCTAGGATTTTATCATTCAAAAGCTGTCAATATAATCGGATGTTGTAAAAAGATATGCGAAGATTATAATGGACAGGTTCCCAGGGAGATGGAAGATTTACTTACGCTTCCGGGAGTTGGCAGAAAGACGGCCAATGTAATTAGGGGTAATATCTACAACGAGCCCAGTATCGTGGTTGATACCCATGTTGGTCGTATCAGCAGAAAACTAGGTATTACAAAAAAAGAAGACCCGACCGAGGTCGAGTTCGACTTAATGAAAAAGATCCCAAAAGACCATTGGATTCTTTGGAACATGCATCTAATTACACTTGGCAGAACTATCTGCAAAGCGCCTAATCCAAAATGTCGAGAATGCTTTCTTCGTTCTCTTTGTCCGACGGGGCAATCTCATGGAGATGCTTAAGAATAGGCCCTTTGGTGAGTCCTGTTAAGAGGGAAGCTGAAGACATAAGGTAGTTAATCTTGGAGTAATCCTGTTCATCCATATAAATAGATGACAGGAGTTTAAAAGTTCCGATAGAATCGCTTCCTGATGAAACAGCAAATTCAAGCATAGTCTTGGCAGTCTCTACATCGCCTGCAGCATGGAAGTATTCTCCCATTGACTGGAGTGTACGCATGAGCAGGATGAAGTTTTGATCATATAAAGTAAGTTCGGGCAGATTGGCAGCGCCATAAGTTAACTTAAGATCCGTATTTGTAATATTGGAAAAGTTAACTATTTTGGAGTTTTTTAAATGCTTGAAAGCTGTTACAGCATCAAATAGTACTTTTTCAGTGGATTCATCAGTTTCGATGAATTCGCCGTTTTCTTTTAAGAAGGGTTTAAATATCTCATCGGGAATTACGATATAGTGAAGATTGTCGAGGGGCATCTTTCTTGTGTTATCAGCCTCTGCTTCTTTATCCCAAAACGCTTTTTCGGCTTTTTCGCCGCGCTTATTGCTTTTTCTAATCTCGTATGCAAGCCATATACAAAATACTATAACGCTTGCAAAAACAGGAAATATCATTTATAATTCCTTTCGTATATGTATAGTTTTGAGGTGCAATATTATGATGAATTTACACTCAAAAAAGTCTAAAACCATATTAGCCATTGTCGCGATTGTATTAGTTATAGCGATGATCATTCCGTTTGTGGTGTCTATGTTTGTATAGAAGAAAACTTAAGTGCCGCACGGATGATTGAATAATAACTTTTCGTACGTAAAGTATAAGTTAAAAATGTGAAAAAAGCAACAAAACCGGCGGTGCATTATGGTAGAGGGCAAGCTTCCGGAGAACATACTCAAAAGGACAGTTCTCAAGGAAATCAAAGATCAAAATAATAATGTAATTACCGGCGCGGCTTTTGGAGAAGACTGCGCCGTTTTGAATTTGAAGGGGCATATCGGAGTATCGGTAGCCACTTCATATCGTACGTCAGAAGCGGCGTACTCTGTATATAGAGCATCCAACAATTTGTATGCCAAGGGATATGAATTCGAATATGCCTTTTTCGCGATCACTATCCCAACTGCTTTTGAAGAGCAGGATTTAAAAGACTTGATGCGAGTTCTTCATTCGACTTGTGAAAAGCTCGGAGCAATCATACCGGGCGGTCATACAGAAGTATCGCATAATGACAGTCTGACAAAAGAAGAATGTATTGTCAGTGTAACAGCGATCGGAAGCAAGAATCCGGATAACAACATGCCCGATAAATGGGATATTCATCCCGGCGATTCGATTGTTGCTACCAAATGGGTTTCCATAGAGGCCTCGCTTCGATTATTGGATACAAAAAAATATGCCATAGCTTCATATTTTAACAATTCTTTTCTTTCCTATTTTGATGAATATGAAAAATATTTATCCGTAAAAGAAGAGAGTGAGATTGCTATAAAGAATTCTGCCATAGCAATGAAGGATGTTTCCGAATTCGGATTATTCGGTGCACTGTGGGAACTTGGCAGTTTGGCGGGATTGGGACTAAGCATAGATAGCAAAGCAATTCCTGTCAGACAGGAGATTATAGAGGTATTCAATCTTTTTGACATTAATCCGTATGAAGCCAAGTCTTCGGGAATGCTTATTATTGTAACGTCCGATCCGGACAATATGGTAGAGGCGCTTCATCGAGCGGATATAGATGCTGCTATTATCGGTCAATTTACGGATAGTAATGACAGAGTGGTCATTAATGGAGAAGAGATTAGACATCTTGAAAAGATAAAACAAGATGCAATATATAAGATTAAGGAGATATGATATGCGCGAAAAAATACTTAAAGCAATCGAAAAAAACAGCAGAATTGATTTAAAAGAACTTGCGGTAATGCTTGGCGAAGAAGAAATAGATGTTGTTAATGAGATAGCCGCGATGGAAGCGGAAGGTGTAATCTGCGGATATCATACACTTATCGATTGGGAAAAAACCAGCATTGAGAAAGTAAGTGCTTTGATTGAAGTAAGAGTTACCCCACAGAGAGGTCAGGGTTTTGATACTATCGCTGAGAGAATTTACAAGTATCCTGAGGTTAACAGCGTGTATCTTATATCCGGCGGTTACGATTTGTTGGTATCACTTGAGGGCAAGTCACTTAAGGAAGTATCCAATTTTGTATCGGATAAGCTCTCCACACTTGATACCGTACTTAGCACAGCCACACATTTTATCCTTAAGAAATATAAGGATCACGGAACTGTCCTTGCTAAGAAATACGTTGATGAAAGGTTAAAAATGACACCATGAGAAACCCTCTTTCAGATAAAATAACTACTATCAAGCCTTCGGGAATCAGAAAGTTTTTTGACATTGTCAGTGAGATGGAAGACGCTATCTCTCTCGGTGTTGGCGAACCTGATTTTGATACACCCTGGCACATTAGGGACGAGGGTATATATTCACTTGAAAAAGGAAAAACTTTTTATACATCCAATGCAGGTCTTAAAGAATTAAGACAGGAGATCTGCAATTACTATGGAAGAAAGCAGGGGGTTTTATATAATCCCTTAACCGAGACACTTGTTACCGTTGGCGGTTCGGAAGGTATAGACCTTGCTCTCAGATGCATGCTTAATCCCGGAGATGAGGTTATTATTCCCACTCCATGCTATGTATCATATGAGCCCTGTACCATTATGGCTGATGGAGTTCCTGTTATTCTTCCTTTAAAGAATGAGAATCAGTTCAGACTCACTCCTTCAGAACTTGAGAGTGCAATTACTGAGAAGACAAAAGTTTTAATCCTTGCATTCCCCAATAATCCTACAGGTGCCATCATGGAAAAAGAAGACCTTGAGGCAATAGCACCGATTATTGAGAAGTATGATTTATATGTAATATCCGACGAAATATACTCAGAACTTTCATATAAGTCCAAACATGTATCAATTTGTTCTATTCCCGGTATGAGAGAAAGAACCATAATTATTAACGGCTTTTCCAAGGCATATGCCATGACCGGATGGAGACTCGGATACGCACTTGGACCGGAAGTAATCATCAAGCAGATGATTAAGCTTCATCAATTCGCTATCATGTGCGCACCTACTACCAGTCAGTACGCTGCAGTAGAAGCTCTCAAAAATGGCGATGATGATGTCGCTGAGATGACCGAAGCATATAATCAGAGAAGAAGATATCTCATGAACGAATTCAAAGAGATGAATCTTCCCTGTTTTGAACCCTTTGGCGCATTCTATGTATTCCCTTGTATCAAGGAATTTGGAATGACCAGTGAGGAATTCGCGCTTAAGTTCTTGGAAGAAGAAAAAGTTGCGGTTGTTCCGGGAACAGCATTCGGAGATTGCGGCGAAGGCTTCCTTCGTATTTCGTATGCGTACTCGATAGAAGATCTTAAAGTAGCAATAGGCAGACTTAAGTCTTTTGTCAATAAGCTAAGAAACCGGTAATTATTTTACCTTCCGAAAATGTATTGTTAAGCATAACATGGGCATTTGAGGAAGGTTTTTTCCGCTTCACGGAATCAGTGTCGGCAAATAAATATATGAAAAGGAAAAAAGGAATGAACATTGTTCTTCTGGAACCCGAGATACCGTTTAATACAGGTGCAATCGGCAGAACCTGCGTGGCAACCGGAACCACATTACACCTTATAGAGCCACTTGGCTTTATACTTAATGAGAAGAGTGTAAAACGAGCAGGCATGGATTACTGGCCCAAGGTTGATGTAAAAAGATACGTTAATTTCGAGGATTTTTTGCAAAAGAATCCGAATGCCCATATCTATATGGCTACCACCAAGGCCAGGCATATCTACACGGAAGTTGAATATAAGCAGGATGACTATATTATGTTTGGCAAGGAAAGCGCCGGAATACCTGAGGAGATTCTGGTCGAACATCCGGATGACTGCATTCGTATTCCGATGCTTCCCGATATTCGATCTCTCAACCTTTCAAACTCCGTTAATATAGTTCTTTACGAAGCCTTAAGACAGAATGGCTTTAGTGGGCTTGAGACCGAGGGCGAACTGCATAGACTTCACTGGTAATAAGAAAATTAATATTTGTAACTAACCATTTGGGTAAAGGTTAATATAATAAGAAAACTCCGAGACATTTGTCTCGGAGTTTTTTATACTTAATAGAATATTTTAAATAATTACTTTATGTTTGCTCTCTTCTTACCAAGAACAGCTAATCCTGCAAATGTTGCGATTGCTGCGAGTGAGAAGAAGATAACAGCGTATCTCATATCACCTGTCTTGGGAACTGAGTCTAACTGATTGCCATTGGCAGCAGTTGTATTGCCCGTAGTATTTCCTGTAGGTGTAAGGCTGTAATCTGTAGATGCTGTAGCAAGTGTATTGGTATCGTTATCATTTAACTTAAACTTACCTGCAGCAACGTTATATATCATAACTCCTGTGTAAGGATCTGAAGGAAGCTTTACATTTGCGCTGCCTACTGTACCGGTAATACCAACGTTGATAGGTTTTCCAAAAGAATAAACACCTTCAAAAGTTCCTACATTTCCATTAATCTGATCGGTTGCACCATAGTTTCCGACAAGAGTATTTACATCGCCGTTAAAAATAAGCGTGCTTCCGGTTACAGCATATACCTTGTCAGCACTGGGCGCAGTTATATTACAAACGGCATTTCCTATTACTGCAATTTCACTGATATGTACAGGAATATTAAGAGTAAGAATTCCGGATGAACTGCCGGCTCCGTCTACAATAAGCACATCTCCTGCGGTAAAGTGTGTTTCGGCAAAATCTTTTGAAGTCCAGTATAATTGTTCATCTGCGGCACTCCAGTCGGTTCCATTCCATTTAACTGTGTACTTTGTGGCTGCTTTTGCATGGATGGGAAGCATAAGGCTAATCATAAGAGCCAATGCAACACCTGAGAATGCAACCAAATAACCCATAAGCTTTTTCATTTGCAAGTCCTCCTAAAATATTATATATTATTCATTTTCAAAAGCTTCATAGTAATCGCCCGGATCGATTTCCTTGCACACAACAACGAATCTTCCGTTTTGTGTGTGATACGAGCATGTCGACAGGGTGAGGAACTTATCGCCGTATTTCGCCTCGACTCCTGTATCATACAAGGACATTTCTTTTACATTATTATAGAAGTCCTCGAATTCTTTTTCGTCCTTTGCTTCAAAGAACTTGTAATATTTAAAACATTCATCGCTCACATAGAATACTTTGGAGCGAAAAACTGCCATTACCTTATATCTATGGTCATAATCCTTGGTATGAAGGTGGAAAAACTTGTGCTTTTCCATATACTCCTCAGATTCAAACTTGGATAATGTACCGAACATGGTGCCGTTACCCATATTGTGACCGTGTATAATCAGATTGGTTGTAAGCGGATCTAATGCAGAATCCGTGTCCAATAAAAGACACCCGCCAACCGAATAATTACCATTAAAGTCCATATGAAGATATTTTTCTTCGTTTTCGGGAGTCCACATAACAGGGCAATCGATGGGAGAGTCCTTAAGGGTCAGCCAACCAACCATATCTTCATTTTCAAGGAACTTTTCCTTATAAGGATTAGGTATTCTAACGGGTTCCGGCCTTTCTGCCTTGGGTTTGTCCGAATCTGTTTCTTCTATATTAATAGGATCTTCTTCATCATCCAAAGGAACAGGTATTGCCTCATCGGGAAGAGGATCTTCAGTAGGGAGCATCGATTCGTTTTCAGCTGCTTCCCTGGCAGCGATACTTTCTATAAATGGTAAAAAGCTAAAGCCCGCTCTATTTAATATGTAGAAACCGGCGCCGGCCAGAACTAGCGCAGTTGCAAACAGCGCGGCCGCGATTATAATCTTCTTTTTCACTCTATTCTCCAAATTCCCGCGAACACACAGTCTATTATAACATAGTAAAATGGTTCCGTAAATATTATGTAAACAAAAATTCTTGCAATATAAAAAGGAAAATGATATATTATCGGTTGCAGAGGCTGGTTTTGCTACACAATATATAGTTTACGTAACACAATTAGTAGTATTACCAAAAATATTTTCAAAAATTTGTGAAAAAATGCTTGAAATATAAAGATAGATTTGATAATATAGCATTTGCTGTGACATTGATAGCGATGATGTGTAAGGTTGTCGCGTAGTTTAGCGGGTTATTTACACGGAGCGAATGTCAAGTCGAGATACTGACGACAAGTCACTGTACAAACAACATAGTCTGCTTTTAAGCAGAAACGACGTGTGGTCGTTTATTTTTTAACAGAGAGTACGACACACACGGGAGAGTGTACAGTCGCCGCTTGTTGTACTTGAATCTTAAAGTACATAATATGAGAGGAGACTTTTTTTATGGCAAATCAAGTAATGAGAATCACACTTAAAGCATATGAGCATCAGACAGTAGATGCCTCAGCTAAGAAGATTATCGAAACTTGCAAGAAGAATGGAGCAAAGGTAAGCGGACCTGTTCCCCTTCCTACTAAAAAGGAAATCGTAACAATCATCCGTGCCGTACACAAGTACAAAGACTCCAGAGAGCAGTTTGAACAGAGAACTCACAAGAGACTTATCGATGTTCATGAGCCCAACCAGAAAGTTATAGACGCTATGCAGAAGCTCGAAATGCCCGCAGGTGTTTATATCAATATTAAGATGATCTAGTTAAAACCCAAACTAATCATCAACAGTTACATTATATTAATAGGAAAACAAATGACTTCCACAACTAGTATGCATCCAATCGGATACCGCTGTAGTGGAATCAAAAGGAGGTCAAAATGAAAAAGGCTATTTTAGCAACAAAAGTCGGAATGACTCAGATCTTCGCTGAAGACGGTACACTCATTCCGGTAACAGTTCTTGAGGCAGGTCCTTGTGTAGTAACACAGATCAAGACAATCGAGAACGACGGATACGAAGCAGTTCAGGTAGGCTTCGTTGATAAGAAGAACAAGATTATTAACAAAGACGCTTCTGGCAAGAAGGAAATCATTCATGTCAACGGTACAACAAGAGCTATGCAGAAGAAGTTCGAAAAAGTTGGCGTAACAAGCAAGCGCTTTGTGAGAGAGTTTAAATTCGAAAACGCTTCCGAATATGCACTCGCTCAGGAAATCAAGGCAGACATCTTCGCTGAAGGCGACAAGATCGATGCAACAGCTATTACAAAAGGAAAAGGTTTCCAGGGTGCTATCAAGAGACTTGGACAGCACAGAGGACCGATGAAGCACGGTTCAAAGTTCCATCGTCATCAGGGTTCAAACGGAGCATGTTCATCACCTAGCCGTGTATTCAAGGGCAAGGGAATGCCCGGACAGATGGGTGGTAAGAAGGCTACAGTAAGAAATCTCGAGGTTGTTAAGGTTGACGCCGAGAAGAACTTACTCTTAATCAAGGGCGCCGTACCCGGACCCAAGAAAGCCTTGGTTACAATCAAAGAAACAACTAAGGCAGAAGCTTAATCGGACGAAAGGAGGAACATACAGATGGCTCAGGTATCTGTTTATAATATGGAAGGCAAGGAAGTCGGAAAGATGGATTTGCTCGATGATATTTTCGGTATCGAAGTAAATGAACATTTAGTACACATGGCTGTTATTCAGCACCTTGCAAATATGCGCCAGGGAACACAGAAGGCTAAGACACGTTCGGAGGTATCCGGTGGTGGAGCTAAGCCCTGGAGACAGAAGGGAACCGGTCATGCAAGACAGGGTTCAACCAGATCTCCTCAGTGGAGACACGGCGGAGTGGTATTTGCACCCACACCCAGAGATTACTCCTTCAAGTTAAATAAGAAGGAAAAGAGAATCGCACTTAAGTCCGCACTTACAAATAAGGTTTCAGAAGGCAACCTTATGGTAATCGATGAGATTAAGTTCGACGAGATCAAAACAAAGAAGTTTGCAGAGTTCTTAAAGAACATCAACGCTAACAAGGCACTTGTTGTTATCAAAGAGAACGATGAGAATACAGTTTTATCCGCAAGAAACATTTCCGATGCAAAGACAGCAGTTGCTGACAACATCAATGTTTACGACATTATGAATGCCAAGACTCTTGTACTTGCCAAGGATGCGGTAGAGAAAATTCAGGAGGTATACGCATAATGGCAGATCTTAAATACTATGACGTAATTTTGAAGCCGGTAGTAACCGAAAAGAGTATGTCCGGTATGGGAGAAAAGAAGTATACTTTCTTGGTTAATCCCGAAGCAACTAAGAATCAGATCAAGGATGCAGTTGAAAAGATGTTTCCCGGAACTGAAGTAGCAAGCGTTAACACAATGAATTGCAACGGTAAGAACAAAAGACGTGGTGCTATCTACGGCAAGACAGCCGAGACAAAGAAAGCAATCGTTAAGCTTTCCGAGGGCAGCAAGGATATCGAGATCTTCTCAGGAATCTAATTGCCCAACTTATATGCAATGAAGCATGATAATAAATAACAGAAAAGGAGAACAAAGAAATGGGAATTAAGACATACAATCCCTATACACCTTCCAGAAGAAATATGACTGGCTCTGACTTCTCTGAAATTACCAAGAAGACACCGGAGAAATCACTCTGTGTGGCTATGGAGAAGACAGCAGGACGTAACAATCAGGGTAAGATAACAGTAAGACACCATGGCGGCGGAGCTAAGAAGAAATATAGAATCGTAGATTTCAAGAGAAATAAAGACGGAATCCCTGCTAAGGTAATCGGTATCGAATACGATCCTAACAGAACAGCAAACATCGCTCTTATCTGCTACGCAGACGGCGAGAAGGCTTATATAATCGCTCCTGAAGGACTTAAAGATGGAATGAAGATCATGAACGGACCTGAAGCCGAAGTAAGAATCGGTAATTGCCTCCCTCTTGACAAGATTCCCGTAGGTACTCAGGTACACAACATCGAGCTTTTACCCGGCAAGGGCGGACAGATGGTTCGTTCAGCTGGTAACAGCGCACAGCTCATGGCTAAGGAAGGTAAGTACGCAACACTTCGTCTTCCTTCAGGCGAAATGAGAATGGTACCCATCCAGTGTAGAGCAACGATTGGTATCGTAGGTAACGTTGATCATAACCTTATCAATATCGGTAAGGCAGGACGTAAGCGTCACATGGGTATTCGCCCTACAGTACGTGGTTCTGTAATGAACCCCAACGATCACCCTCATGGTGGTGGTGAAGGTAAGTGTAGTATCGGTCGTCCCGGTCCTTGCACACCTTGGGGTAAGCCGGCTTTGGGCTTGAAGACAAGAAAGAAAAACAAGCAGTCTAACAAGCTCATCGTAAGAAGAAGAGACGGACGCGCATTAAAGTAAGCGCATATTGATAAGGAGGAAAAAATGGCAAGATCATTAAAAAAAGGACCTTTTGCAGACGCCAGCCTTTTAAAGAAGGTTGATGACATGAATGCAGCAGGTAATAAACAAGTAATCAAGACCTGGTCACGTCGTTCAACAATATTCCCCAGCTTCGTGGGACACACATTTGCTGTTCATGACGGAAGAAAGCACGTTCCTGTATATGTAACAGAAGATATGGTTGGTCACAAGCTTGGCGAGTTCGTTGCAACAAGAACTTACAGAGGCCACGGCAAAGACGAAAAGAAATCTAAATCTAAGTAAGGAAGGAGGTTTTAATCCATGGAAGAAATTAAGAGCAGATCACAATACAAGAGAGAGCGTAATAAGAACAACAAGGAGACAAGACCTTCTGCAAAGTTATCTTACGCAAGAGTATCTGTACAGAAGGCTTGCTTCGTACTTGATGCTATAAGAGGAAAAGATGTTAACACTGCACTCGCAATCCTCGAGTACAATCCCAGATACGCTTCAAGCATTATCAAAAAGTTATTACTCAGTGCTATCGCTAATGCTGAGAACAATAACGGTATGAATCCCGAGAAGCTTTACATTGAAGAATGTTATGCTAACAAGGGACCCACAATGAAGAGAGTAAGACCCAGAGCACAGGGCAGAGCTTACAGAATCGAAAAGAGAATGAGCCACATTACCATCGTGCTCAACGAAAGATAGGAGGAAGAGTATGGGACAGAAAGTTAATCCTCATGGAATTAGAGTAGGTGTTATCAAAGACTGGGGTTCTATGTGGTACGCAGATGCAGATTTTGCAGACTGCCTCGTTGAAGATTACAACATCAGAAAATACTTAAAGAAGAAGCTCTATACATCAGGTGTTAGCAAGATTGACATCGAGAGAGCATCCAATAAAGTTAAAGTTACTGTATATACATCTAAGCCCGGACTTGTTATCGGTAAAGGCGGCGCTGATATCGAGAACACAAAGAAAGAGCTTAAGAAGCTTACAGGCAAGAACGTTAATGTAGATATCAAGGAAATCAAGAGACCTGAGAAGGAATCACAGCTTGTTGCCGAGAATATCGCTAAGTCACTTGAAGACCGTGTAGCTTACAGAAGAGCTATGAAGCAGGCAATGACAAGAACAATGAAGTCCGGCGTAGAAGGAATCAAGGTTCAGTTGTCCGGTCGTTTAGGCGGCGCAGATATGGCTCGTACAGAGACAATTAGTGACGGTACGATACCTCTTCAGACACTTCGTGCCGATATCGATTACGGTTTCGCAGAAGCAGATACAACCTACGGCAAAGTTGGCGTTAAGGTTTGGATTTACAAGGGCGAAGTTCTCCCCGTAAAAGAAAATAAAGAAGGGAGTGCAAAATAATGTTATTACCTAAGAGAGTTAAACATCGTAAGCAGTTCCGTGGAAGTATGAAGGGTAAAGCTCTTTCGGGCAACCAGATTACTTACGGTGAATATGGTATCGTAGCAACAGAGCCTTGCTGGATCAAGTCAAACCAGATCGAAGCAGCCCGTGTTGCAATGACACGTTATATTAAGCGTGGTGGACAGGTATGGATTAAGATCTTCCCTGATAAGCCCATCACAACTAAGCCTTTAGGTACCCGTATGGGATCCGGTAAAGGTGCAGTAGAGTACTGGGTAGCTGTAGTTAAGCCCGGCAGAGTAATGTTTGAAATCGCCGGCGTTCCGGAAGAAGTAGCAAAAGAAGCACTTCGTCTTGCTACACACAAGCTTCCTTGCAAGTGCAAAATCGTTTCTAAGGCAGAATTGGAAGGAGGAAACAATTAATGAAAAGTAGTACATATGTTAATGATTTAATGAAAAAGTCCTCCGCTGATTTAGAGCAGGCTTTAGTAGATGCGAAGAAAGAACTTTTCAATTTAAGATTCCAGAATGCAACCAATCAGCTTGACAATACTGCAAGAATTAGAGAGGTTCGTAAGAACATCGCTCGTATTCAGACAGTATTAACAGTTAAGAAGAACGAAGTTAACGCATAAGGATTTTAGATTGAGAAAGGAGAAATCGCTGTGGAAAGAAATTTAAGAAAAGTGCGTATAGGTAAAGTAGTCAGCAATAAGATGGATAAGACCATCGTTGTAGCTGTAGAAAACCATGTAAAGCACCCTCTTTACGGCAAGATCGTTAAGAGAACATATAAGCTTAAGGCACATGATGAGAACAACGAGTGCCAGATTGGCGATAAAGTAAAGGTTGTCGAGACAAGACCTCTTTCAAAAGATAAGAGATGGAGACTTGTTGAGGTTGTAGAAAAGGTTAAATAAAGGAGATAAAAGCATGGTTCAGCAGGAAACAAGGTTGAAGGTTGCCGATAATACAGGTGCCAAGGAACTCCTTTGCATCCGTGTGGTAGGCGGCTCAACAAGAAGATATGCAAGTATCGGCGATGTCATCGTTGCCAGCGTTAAGGATGCTACTCCCGGCGGCGTTGTAAAGAAAGGTGACGTTGTTAAGGCCGTTGTTGTCCGCACAGTTAAGGGTGCAAGACGTAAAGACGGTTCATACATTAGATTTGATGAAAATGCTGCAGTTATCATAAAAGACGACAAGACTCCCAGAGGAACTCGTATTTTTGGACCGGTAGCAAGAGAGCTTCGTGAGAAACAGTATATGAAGATTGTTTCCTTAGCTCCCGAAGTATTATAAGGAGGTGCCCGACTATGATGAAGATTAAGAAGGGTGATACAGTTAAGGTTATCGCCGGTAGCTCCAAGGGCAAGGAAGCAAAGGTTGTAAGTGTAGACCAGAAGAACGGTAAGGTTGTAGTTGAAGGTGTTAACGTTGTTACTAAGCACTCAAAGCCCTCAGCAGCTAACCCTAACGGCGGTATCATTACAAAGGAAGCTCCCATTGATATCTCTAACGTAATGCTTGTAGACGGCGGTAAGGCAACTAGAGTCGGCTTCAAAGTTACAACAGATGATAAGGGTAATGTTAAGAAGGAACGTTTCGCGAAGAAGACCGGAAACGTAATTAAATAATAATTTATGGAAGGAGGTCTAGATTCGTGAGTAGACTGAAAGATCAATATAAGAATGAAATCATGGACGCTATGCAGAAGAAATTCGGCTACAAGAACGTCATGGAGATTCCCAAGCTTGATAAAATCGTCATCAACATGGGTGTTGGCGAGGCTAAGGAAAACGCTAAAGCTTTAGAGTCAGCTGTCAGAGATCTTGAGATTATTTCAGGACAGAAGGCAGTACTTACAAAGGCAAAGAATTCAATTGCCAACTTCAAGATAAGAGAAGGTCAGAACATCGGATGTAAGGTTACACTTCGTGGTGACAAGATGTATGAATTCCTTGATCGTCTCGTAAATCTTGCTTTACCTCGTGTACGTGACTTCAGAGGTGTTAACCCTGATGCATTTGACGGCAGAGGTAACTATGCACTCGGTATCAAGGAGCAGCTTATCTTCCCCGAGATCGAGTATGATAAGGTAGATAAGGTAAGAGGTATGGATGTTATCTTCGTTACAACAGCTAAGACTGACGAAGAAGCAAGAGAGCTTTTAAGACTCTTCAACATGCCTTTCGCTAGATAGTTTCAGTTGTCTGTATATTAAGGAGGTAAATTCATGGCTAAAACAGCAATGAAGATAAAGCAGTCACGCCGTCAGAAATTCGGTGTAAGAGAATACAACCGTTGCAGAATCTGCGGACGTCCTCATGCATACTTGAGAAAATACGGTATCTGCCGTATCTGCTTCAGAGAGTTGGCATACAAGGGCG
>JAEEQX010000088.1 GCA_016285575.1 Lachnospiraceae bacterium | reverse complement strand
TGGCAGTAACAGCTTTACTTTATTATGTACTGCCTGTTAAAGTGCGTTTTGTAGCAATACTTGCTGCCAATGCATTCTTTTTGTATTGCAATAATTCATATGTTTCACTTGGTATATGGTTTGGTATGGGCGCTCTTACTTATGTAAGTGCAGTATTAATATCCAAAATAAAAAGTGCCGGTGGTAAAAAAGCAATATCCGTAATAAGTGTAATACTACTTGCCGCAACATTAATTATTTTGCAGGATTCTGCATTCTTTAAGTTACCCAAGTTCAACGTATCTCCGATAGGAATCTCGTATTATACACTTTCCTGGATTGCTTATGTATTGCAGGTTAACTGGGGTATGGTTGATGCAGAAGTTAATCCTCTTAAGTTCTTTGCTTTTGCCGGCTTCTTCCCGCTTCTCTCATCCGGTCCTATCGTAAGTTACAAAGAAGTAGGAACAAACATAACAGGTGGCAATAAGATTGCTTATAACAATATAGTTAACGGTACTGTCAGAATTGCGTGGGGCCTTATGAAGAAGCTTGTCATCGCAGACAGAATCTCTACATTTGTTGACAGCGTATATCTTAATCCCTATGGTCATCCCGGACTTTTCTTCTTGGTGGCCAACGCGTTCTTTATAATACAGTTATATATGGATTTCTCGGGATGCATAGATATAGCGCTCGGTAGTGCACAAATACTAGGAATCACATTACCTGAAAACTTCGATCTTCCTTTCATGTCGGAGACTCTCGAAGAATTCTGGAGAAGATGGCATATCACACTCGGTGGATGGTTACGCGACTATATACTCTATCCCATCCTTAAGTCAGCGCTCTGGCAAAAGATGGGTGGCCTCACAAAGAAAGTATTCGGAAAGAAACTTGGCAAAAAGATTCCTGTATGGATAGGCCTTATGATATCTTGGTTCTTAGTCGGATTCTGGCACGGCGGCGGATGGAATTATATCTTTGGTGTAGGTATTCTTTTCGGTATTATCATCGTGCTTTCAGAGATGCTATCCGGTGTATTTGCCAAGATTACATCATTCCTTCATATTAATACCAATGCACTATCTTACAGAGCATTTAGGATTGTTAGAACTTGGCTTATATTTGGAACCGGCTTATCATTCTTTAGAGCCAACAGTATATTGGATGGTTTCAGAAACCTTAAGATTGCTTTCAGTGTATTCAATCCCTGGATATTCTTTGATGGTTCAATGTACGAACAGGGACTCGACAGACAGGAGATGGCAATACTTTTTGTATTCATCTTGATAGTAACAATCGGCGGTATCGTAAGATACGTTACCAAGAAACAATTGCGTGAAATCATGTCTGAGCAGAACGTTTTATTTAGAATAGTTGTATATGCAATTCTTATCATATGCGTAGTAGTATATGGTAGTTACGGTGACGGCTTCAGCTCAGCATCATTCATATATCAGGGCTTCTAATTCGGAGGAAATATGAAAGAACTTGAATATCCGTTTGACAGTGAATGGATACTTGCTAAAAAGAAAAGCATAAAGAAACAATTACTCGCTGAAGGCAATAACTTTTTAGAAAAAAAGATTGCCATACTCGGCGGTTCCACAACTGCAGATATCAAAAATCTGCTCGATATCTTTTTGCTAAATTACGGAATAAAGGCCGACTTTTACGAATCAGAATATAATCAGTATTATCAGGATGCGATGTTTGATAACGAAGAGTTAGTATCATTTTCACCTGATATTATCTACATACATACAAGCAATGTAAACATTAAGGAATATCCCACGGTTAATGATTCCAATGATGCAGTGAATGATAAGTTAGAAACTGTATATACTGAGTTCGAAGGCATGTGGGATCACCTATATGAAAAGTATCATTGCCAGATAATACAAAACAATATGGAGCCTCCATACTTCCGTCTAATGGGTAATTACGACTCTACCGACTATCGTGGAAGACTCAACTTCATCAACAGATTAAATGATAAGTTTTATGAGTATGCCAGAGCTCATAAATATTTTCATATACATGATATTAATTATCTCTCTGCACTTATCGGACTCGAGAAGTTCAGCGATCCATTTTATTGGCATATGTATAAATATGCAGTTGCAGTTCCTGCAATCCCTGAGTATTGCTACAACTTAAGTCACATCATTAAGGCAATATACGGCAAGAATAAAAAAGCATTCGTTCTCGATCTCGACAATACTCTCTGGGGTGGTGTCGTAGGCGACGACGGTGTCGAGAATCTCGAAATCGGACAGGAGACTTCCATCGGTCAGGCATACAGCGAATTCCAATCATATCTTAAGAGCCATAAGGATATGGGCATTCTTTTGAATGTATCCTCTAAGAACGAAGAAGAAAATGCGTTAGCCGGTATCAATCACAGCGACAGTGTGTTAAAAGAAGAAGACTTCACATTGATTCGTGCTAACTGGGAGCCCAAGCATATCAATACACTCTCAATCGCTGAGGATCTTAATCTGGGCATAGACAGTTTCGTATTCGTAGATGACAATCCTGCGGAGAGAGAAATCATAAGTACTAATCTTCCGACAGTCAGTGTTCCTGAAATCGAGACTGTGGATAAGTATATCAAAAATATCGATAGACATGGATACTTTGAAGTACTGTCTCTATCCGAAGATGACCTTACACGAAATGATATGTACAAGGCCAACATCAAGCGTGCTGAGACTATGAAGAGTTTCACCGACTATAAGGACTATCTTAAGTCCCTCGAGATGAAGGCAGTGATTAAACCATTCGAAGACATCTATATGTCTCGAATTGCGCAACTTACTAACAAGAGTAATCAGTTCAATCTGACAACAAAGAGATATTCTCAGAGCGAAATCGAAGAATGCTGTAAGGATCATCTTACATTCTATGGTAAACTTACGGACAAGTTTGGAGATAACGGCGTTGTAACAGTTGCAATCGGTCGTCCCGAAGGAGATACACTCCACATGGAACTCTGGCTCATGAGCTGCAGAGTATTGAAACGTGATATGGAATATGCACTTCTTGATACTATTGTGCACACATGCATCGCTCACGGAATCAAAAGAATCATTGGATACTACTATCCCACTGCTAAGAATGCCATGGTTAAGGACTTTTATAAAACGATGGGATTTGATATGATATCAGAAGATGAAAACAAAAACACAACCTGGGAATTTGTTATTCCTGATGTGTATGAAAACAAAAATAAAGTAATAGATGTGGAGGAATTACAAAATGGAGAGAGCGGACATATACACTAAGCTTAACGAAGTATTTCGTGATGTATTCGATGATGACAGTATAACCGTCAACGATAACACTACAGCTAATGATATTGAGGACTGGGATAGCCTTGAACATATCAATCTCGTTGTAGCTGTAGAGAATTGTTTTAAGATTAAGTTCAATATGGGAGAGGTTGCTGCTCTCAAGAATGTTGGAGAGATGGTTGATTTAATCTCAGCAAAGATTAATTAATTCAAATATTCTAATCAGTAAGTTAAAAGATTATAAATAAACAGCAGATTCATTTCGAACCTGCTGTTTTTATATAGATAATTACTTAGTATGTTTCAATTAGTATGCTACTCTACTGATAAAGTTCTTGATACGTCTCTCATTTAACTCAGCATTCTTAGGATTATTGGTATCCAAAAGATTAGCATCATTCAATATCGAAGGACAGAACTTTTTAAGTTTCTTAAGACATCCCTCACTCTTACCGCTACCGCTCAATGTGAATACTGCGCTTACCTTATACTGAAGCTCATTCTCTTTTAAGAATGTTCTGATTGCGGGAGTAAAACATCCTGCCCAGATGGGTGTACCAAGAATTACTCTGTCGTAATCAGCTACATTAAAATTATATTCGCGAAGCTTCGGACACTTCTTAAACATAACCTGTCCGCCACCGGCCATAAATTTTGAACCATTATTCTTAATAGGTTTTACCGGTACAAGCTCCAATAAATCTGCATTAAGTTCTTCAGAGAGCCTCTCAGCAACTTTCCTTGTACTGCCCTCTAATGAATAATAAACAATAATCGTCTTCATAGCTTCCATGCCTCCGAATTGTATATCGGACGTTCCCCTGTAATTATTTAATATTTTATCATTTTTCCATTTTCAACTTTAACATTATAACAGTAATGCAAGGAATTACGCAACGAACTCTTTATTATTCGTTTACTAAACAGAGAATATTCAATCATCCCTATTTTTTCTAATTAATTCTATTTTTCCAATTTGAAATATTGAAAAACGTATATTCCACTATAAAAGCCGAAATACGCATAAACAATGTCACAGATATGGTATATACAGCGTAAAAACTAATATGATATAATTCATAAGTGTTGAGGGCAATCTCAACAATCGTAAGTAATATGTAAAAGGAGATTAGAATGAAAAACTTAATCAAGAAACTGGCACTTATCGCTTCTTCAGTAACTTTGGTACTTTCTCTTGGTGGATGTACTAATTTTGCGAAGCAACAGGTACTGTCGGATTACATGAATAGCCTTTCAGATGATTCAGTTCAGTGGACTATCATCGGCGAAGCATCCAATAAGCTTCAGACTTCATCCGATATCAATCTTATGGTAGCAGGTATCCAGTCAAGCGTTCTTCCCGGACTTGAAAAAATCGTAGAGAACGGCGAAAAGAGAAATGCTACAATAACAGATCCTGAAATTCTTGCTATAGATAACCACTATTTAGGAATGGCGAAGAACTTAAAAACAGGATTTGAGCTCATTGTTAACGGTGTATATCAAAAAGATACAGACGCTATGAACAAGGCTATGGTGTACCTTAACGCAGCAGTTGATGATGCTAAGGGATTCGTAGATGAGTTCGATGCATACACAACTCGTTATGATATCAATACATCAGGGTCTATGGACGAATTCAGAAAGCAGATTGAAGAGTTCGAAGGAACAAAATAGAGAAAATCCCTTAAAAAGGCAAATAAAAAACTCCGCATACTGCGGAGTTTTTTGTATATCTTTGTTCCATTATCTCTTGAGAACTGCTGAGCCGTTAGTAAAACAGTCCAGTGGACTGTTTTTAGGCGAAGGTCCGAGAGCTATGCTCGAAGGAAACCCCCGTGCGACGGGGGTTATGAAACAAAAAAAGACTCCACAGAATGTGGAGTCTTTATTTGTTCCATTATCTCTTTGAGAACTGAGGTGCACGACGAGCTGCTTTGAGACCGTATTTCATAGAGTACAACGCCCTCAATGCCCTGCAATCACTGGCTTTTCATCGAGCACTTGAAAATTTAACCCGTAGTTAAACCCAGAAAATTAAGGTATATTAACCGTCAACTGCTTAATCGACTGAACGCACCGTTCACTACAGCTGCCAGTTCTGTGGGCTTATTATACTTTACTTTAGCATATATGTCCATTGTGACCTTACTGTTTTCATGACCTGCTAAATACTGCACAGTCTTCGGATCAACCTGAGCATATATCAGATTCGTTATATATGTATGACGGAGTTGATGAGGAGTGACCTGAAAATCCAAACTGTATATTACTTTTCCGTTATGGCGGGCAACTTCCCCTAGAACCGGCTTTACTGTATGTTTAATTCTTTCACCATTCACATATCTCACATAAGTTCTTTCTTTTGTTGATCTTGTTCTTATATATTTCCAAACGCGTTGAAACTGAGTATATGATAACGGTCCACCATCTCTGTTTGCTACTACATAATCCGATTTTGAATTTTCTTTCGCCTCCCTAAGACAATCTATCAGACATTTCGGTATCGGAATATCTCTCCTTGCAGCCTTTGTTTTCAATTCAGTAAGGATAATCGGTCTGTTATGCTCAACATGCCAAGCTCTTCTTACAGATATATAAGGAGCTTCCGCATCAAGATGAACACAATCCCATTGAAGCCCAAGTATTTCTTCTCGCCTAAGTCCTGCATAAAGTCCAAGCATAACAAATACATATGGCGGCAAACCCTTAATCGCATCGAGCAGTTTATCTACTTGTTCATCCGTAAGCGCTTCTTTATCTTTTTGAGGAATCCCACCCTTTGCACACAATTTTTTTGTTGGATTTTCACTTATAATATGACTATCCTCTGCCGAGTAAAAAATACATTTCATAAGCATGTTTATACCGTGATATACAGATTCGGATTTTTCAGAAGCACGAATCATGGCTATCTTAATATCATCAGCAGTCACATCAGCCATATACATGTGTCCAAGCGGCTTGATAATATAGTTTTTTACCTTCGATGTGTAATCCACCATGGTAGTTTTTCTAACATGTGCAGATTGCATCAATAACCATTTTTCTGCATACTCTTTCACAGTAGGGTTCTCTTTTCTAAAGGAACATTCTTTTATTTGATTCTTCGCTTCTTGTACTTTATCATATAATTCTTCTCGAGTTTTGGCATAAAGTGCTACTCTTTTCCCATCAGCATCTTCAATGCGAGTCCGGTAATACTCTATGCCGTTCATAACTACAGTTCCGTATTCCGGAATGTTTTTTCTTTTAGCCATTATTCGGCACCTCCTTATTTTATTGTCAGCGCTGATGGTTCTTTTTTATCAAAATAGAATCACACCTGCAATGTTGTCATTAATTTCTTTTCTTACGATATGTTTCCATATTTTCTTTCCTGGGTGAAGCTCTATGTGTGGATCTTGCTATATATTCTTGAAGCGCTGTCTCTGTAAAAAACACGCATCCGTTTTCGACATATTGAACATATGTTATTAATCCGCTATTCCTTGCAGCATCAAGAGTTGCAAGACTTATTCCAAGATATTTGGCTGCTTCTTTTCTTGTGAAAAGATTTCTGTTTACACAACTTGTATTTTTGTTCGAATTAAAAAAAGGCACTGTTTCCGATGCGGAAACGGTACCCTTCATTTCTGTATTTACATTCATTTGAATTCACCTTTCTTATTAATATTTTATTTCGTTGGTTGACAGTGTTGGTTGACAATGTATCATCAAAACGGTGTTTCCATTTGCTTGGGAACATCTATAAATCCATCCGAGGATTCATCTTCATTTTTCCTTTTCCATGCTCTTTGTCTTCCGTATTTACTGAAGCGTTGTACTCCTGCCGGTTCCCAATCAGGAATCGTATGTAGTATTTCTGCTATTCTGTTGCAATCCGTCTTTTTAATTCTTTCATACTGTGAATAGCCAAGTGCTTCGTATGCAAGCATTGATACACATACATACTTTTCCGTTGTCTCT
>JAEEQX010000087.1 GCA_016285575.1 Lachnospiraceae bacterium | reverse complement strand
ATGAATTAAGAGGGAGACAGCCATGAAAGCTTTTATAGTATATTGCCATCCGTCGGATGATTCTTTTACGAAGAACATGTGTGATTCTTTTATAAAAGGTATCAATGATTCCGGAAATGAATACATTATATCGGATCTTTACAGAATGGATTTCAAATCGGATATTACCGAACAGGAATATTTAAGAGACGCGAATTATCTGACCACTCCGGATGTCGCAACTGACGTGCTGGCAGAGCATGAGAAGATCAACTCCTCGGACGTGATAGTTTTTATATATCCGATATTCTGGACAGAAGCACCGGCTAAACTTGTCGGATGGTTTGACAGGGTATGGTCATACGGCTTTGCTTACGGCGAAAAGACAATGAAGGAACTAGATAAAGCAGTGATTCTCTGTTCTGCGGGTAATCCTTTGGAAAGACTTGAAAACTTCGGTCTTTTGGACAGCATGAAAAAAGTCATGTTCGGCGACAGACTTTTCGGACGTGTTAAGAATACCGAATTTGTTCTTTTTGACAGTACTTCAAGAGAGAATATTTCCAGAGAGGCAAACTGGGATCTTAATCTAAAAAATGCATACGAAAAAGGAAAAAATCTGTTCTCCGATTCAAAGAAAGAGTTCTCACTTGAAGACAGATATTTTACCGCAATATCCAATTCCGATACCGGAGAAGTGTCTGATGAAACCATATTCGCATATCATCAGAAAGGGAATGTTATCTGGGCTGAGTATTCAGGCGGAAGTGTTATAAAAGGCTTTCTTTTAGGAACAATAGATGAAAATAATAATCTACGTTTTGACTACAGACACATAAATACGGATGGAGAATCAAAATCCGGCTCTTGTAATTCTCAACCCCGCTTTGAAAACGGAAAGCTCAGATTTTATGAGAAGTGGAAATGGACTGACGGCTGCGAAGGCACATCCGTGATAGAAGAATTATAATTCTATCGCAGTGAGGAAAGAAAATGATTTACGAATTAACAGATACATCAAAAGTAGCCGGCCTTTTTGAGGGTTGGGAGGAGACTTTGATTTATTCATGTCTGCAGAAAGTAATGGGTAAAATCTATGTTACCGATTTGGAGTCTCCCAAGTCTGCGATGGCTTTTGTCGGCTGTTTTGCATTTTATGCGGGAGAGACAAACAAGGAACTCGTATCAAATAAGCCGAAGGGTTTTATTATTATGGTTCCTCAGAATAAAGCCTGGGAAGCATGCATAGAAGAGTGTTTTCCTAGTGCAAAGAAAGTAACCAGATATGCCATTAAAAAGGATACGAAGTTTGATAAAGAATATTTGATAAGCTTGGTAAATGAACTGCCTGGCGGATACGAATTAAGAAAGATAGATGAGAGAATCTACGATATGTGTTTGCCGGATCCTGTGACGAGAGATTTTGTTTCGTCTTTCGATAGTAAAGAAAAGTTTTTAGAAATTGGCCGAGGAATGGTTATTCTAAAAGATGACAGAATTGTGGCCGGAGCATCATCATATACAAGGTACAGGGAAGGAATTGAGATAGAGGTTGATACGGTTGAAGAAGAACGTAGAAAAGGTCTTGCGACAATCGTATGTGCTGCGCTAATCTTACGATGCCTTGATGAAGGATTATATCCTAGTTGGGATGCGCAGAATATGAATTCGGTTCGCTTATCTGAGAAACTTGGATATGAATTTGATCACGAGTATACAGCATACGAAGTGTCAGGAGAAGAAAGGACACATTAAAAAGAACTTTTTACAAAAAGTTCTTTTTTTGTCTATTATTTAAGAACATTATAAATGGTAAAATATGATAAAAATGAGGGCATTCTAACCGATATATATTATAGAGTATGTTCAAAAAGAGGTAGGCTATGAATTCAAAAGATTTAATCGAAAAATTCGGCTCCAAGGAAATAGACGAGAAGATACTTGATATCTATAAAGATGACAGTTTGATAGACGAAAACAAAGATAGATATATAAGCACGATTAAGAGATTTGTAAGTCTCTATCAGGACGGTGACCTGATGCTTTTTAGTGCGCCCGGACGAAGTGAGGTCATGGGTAATCATACGGATCATCAGCACGGAGAAGTATTGGCAGCAGGCATTAATCTTGATGCGATTGCTGTTGTGAAAAAACGTGATGACAGCATGATAAAAGTTGTATCGGGAGACTATCCCGAGATGTGCCTTGATACCTCAAAGGACAATGATGATATAAAAAAAGGTAGTTCGAGAGCGCTTATCGCAGGTATCTGTAAAGGCCTAAAAGACAGGGGCTATAAGATAGGCGGATTTGAAGCAGTCGTAACAAGTAATGTCATAATCGGCGCAGGTTTATCATCGTCAGCAGCTTTTGAAACATTGATAGGAACGATACTATCCCACCTATACAATGACGGAAAAGTAAGCGATGTTGAGATAGCTATAATCGGTCAATTCGCTGAGAATGTATTTTTTGGAAAGCCTTGTGGTCTTATGGACCAGATGGCATGCAGTGTTGGAAGTCTTGTTCATATAGATTTTGCGGATGAAAAGAATCCGATAACCGAAAAAGTGATGTACGATTTATCGGACAATGGTTACACGTTATGCATCACGGATACAAAAGGCTCTCATGCTAATCTGACAGATGAATATGCAGCTATTCCTAAGGAGATGAAGGAGATAGCATCTTACTATAAAAAAGATTATCTGCTTGGTGTCACAATGGAAGACATCCTATCAGACATGGCCGAGTTAAGAAACAGATTTTCAGACAGAGCTGTTCTTCGAGCAATGCATTTTATCGAAGAAAACAAAAGAGTTAAAAAAGGTGTGGAAGCACTAAAAGAAAATGATATAGAAAGATTTTTATCACTCGTAACAGAATCAGGCAGATCATCCTATGAATATCTTCAAAATGTATACACTACCAAAGATGTGGCGAGCCAGAATATTTCAATAGCGTTAGCAGTGAGTGATTATATTCTTGATGATAAGAAAGAAGCCTATAGAGTTCACGGGGGTGGATTTGCAGGAACGATACAGGCATTTGTATTAAATGAAAATGTAGAAAAGTATAAGAAAGCAATGGACTCTGTATTTGGACCGGATTCGTGTCACGCACTTAAGATACGAAAGTACGGCGGAATAAGAGTATTGTAATAAAGGTGGGGCGTATGGCAAAAAAATATATTAATGATAATTGGTATTTTAAGGAATCCTTCGACGAAGGAATTCTTAAAGAGGGTTACGATTTCACTTCTTTAACGAAAGTTAGAATTCCCCATACATTTAAAGAGACGCCGCTTCATTATTTTGATGAACATGATTATCAGATGGACGCGGCTTATATAAGGACGGTTAATATACCGAGTGAGTGGAAGGGCAAGGACATATCCTTGACCTTTGAAGGCATTGCACATTACTCCAAGGTATATGTTAACGGTGCTTTTTTAGGCGAGCATAAATGTGGCTATACAGCATTTACAATTAGTCTTAACGATCATGTAAAGTATGGCGAAGACAATATAATTGTTGTTAATGCCAATAGCAATGAAACGCTTAACATTCCTCCTTTTGGATTCGTAATTGATTACATGACATATGGCGGTATGTATCGCGAAGCCTATATAGAGATAAAAGAAAAAGCGCACATTGATGATGTGTATGTATCTGCTGATGCAAGCGGCAATGTAAGAGTAGAAGTAAAACTTAGCGAAGAAGCAAAAGGACTTATTCTTGAAAATGCAATTGTTGCAGATTCTACACGCAACGTTTTAGGAAAAGAAACAATCGAAGAAAAGAATACATATGTATTTAATTATTCGTATGCAGATTATAAACTTTGGTCTCCTGAAGAACCCAATCTTTTTGTATTCGAATGCGAATTAAAAAATGCAGAAGGAAAAACTCTTGATAAAGAAACTGTAAGATTCGGATTTAGAACTGCTAAGTTTGAAGCCGATGGCTTTTATCTTAACAATAATAAATATAAGATACGTGGTCTCAACAGACATCAAAGTTATCCCTATGTTGGATATGCAATGCCTAAAAATCCACAGAAGAGAGACGCTTATATTTTAAAGAATGAATTAGGCCTTAACGCAGTCAGAACATCTCATTATCCACAGTCGCATTACTTCTTGGATGCATGTGATGAGATTGGATTACTTGTATTTACCGAGATGCCCGGCTGGCAGCATATAGGTAATGAAGAGTGGAAAGATATCGCAGTTGAGAACACTAAAGACATGGTTCTTCAATATAGAAATCATACATCAATTATATTATGGGGCGTGCGAATTAACGAGTCCGTGGATGATGATGAATTTTATAAGCGTACCAATCAAGCGGCAAGAGAACTTGATCCTGTTAGACAGACAGGCGGCGTAAGATGCTATAAAAAATCCAATCTTTTGGAAGACGTATATACATATAATGATTTTGTTCACAGTGGAGGCAATCAGGGCTGTGATAAAAAAAGCAGTGTAACAAGTGACACATCAAAAGGTTATTTGATTAGTGAGTACATGGGACATATGTTCCCGACCAAAGCATTCGATTGGGAGGAACACAGACTTGAGGATGCACTCAGACATGCAAGAGTTCTCAATGATGTTTCTTCCAATGAGGATATAGCAGGAAGTTTTGGATGGTGCATGTTTGATTACAACACTCACAAAGATTTCGGTAGTGGAGACAGAATCTGTTATCACGGTGTAATGGATATGTTTCGTAATCCCAAGATGGCTGCCTTTGTATATTCAGAGATGCAGGATGAGAAGCCTGTTCTTGAGATTAGTTCTTCAATGGATATAGGAGAGCATCCCGGATGCAATCGAAATGAGACATATATCTTTACCAATGCGGATTCGGTCAAGATGTATAAAAACGATAATCTGATAAAAGAATATAAGCACAATTCAAAGCAATATCCGAACCTTAAGAATGCTCCGATTCAGATAGATGATTACATTGGAGATATGCTCGAAAAAGAAGAAAAGATGAGTCATTCTCAAGCAGAAGATGTTAAGTCGATTTTGAATCAAGTTGCAAAATTCGGATTATACAAAATGGATTTTTCAACCAAGTTAAAAGCAGCCAAGATGATGCTTGTATATCGCATGAAGATGGATGATGCAGTTGCATTATATAACAAGTACATTGGCGATTGGGGCGGCAGTGCAACAACCTACAGATTCGAAGCAATCAAAAATGGCGAAGTAGTAAAAACCATTAACAAGGCCCCGATGACCAGAGTAAAGTTTTTGGTTGAGGCAGATCATACAGAACTGACAGAAGATAATACTTACGATGTTTCGTGTGTACGTATAAGAGCTGTTGATGAAAATGGCAATATACTTAACTACTACAACGACTCGATTATTTTGGATATTGAGGGTGACGCTGAAATAATTGGTCCAAAAGTAATTGCTTTATCCGGTGGCATGGGTGGTACATACATTCGTACTATTGGCAAGGAAGGTAAAGCAAAGTTCAGTGTTCGCGACGCGGCAAATACAGAATCTGTATCTATAGAATTCAAGATTAAGATAGATTAATCAGAGAATTGGAAAGAGAGGTATCTCTATGAAGTTGGGTATAAAAGAAAAATTCGCATATGGTATTGGCGCTGTCGGAAAAGACATGGTCTACATGCTTTCCGCAAGTTACATCTTATATTATTATCAGGATATTATGGGCGTATCAGCTTGGGTTATGGGTATCATTCTTTTGATAGCCAGAGTCTTCGACGCATTCAATGATCCTCTCATGGGAGTGCTCGTTGCGAAGACTAAAACCAAGTGGGGCAAGTTCAGACCGTGGCTTTTTATTGGTACACTAACCAATGCCATTGTGTTATTCGTCATGTTCGCTGCACCTCCTTCACTTACAGGTAAGGGATTGGTTGCATATGCAGCAATCTTTTATATCCTCTGGGGTGTAACTTATACAATGATGGATATTCCATATTGGTCGATGGTTCCTGCATTTACTCAGGGCGGAAAAGAGAGAGAAAGCATGTCCGCACTTGGCAGAAGCTGTGCAGGTGTAGGTTCTGCGATTGTTACAATAGTTACAGTTCTTGCAGTGGCAGCACTCGGTAATATCGCACTCGGAAAGAGCAACGATAATATCACCAATCAATATAGCGACGTGACAGTATATGCAATTGAACTTGATGAGGCAGGCTCTACAACAGGTAATATAAAAGAGATTAACGGAAATAAAAATATTGAAGTTACAGCAAGTAAAATAGAGTTCCAGGGAGAGACATCTTTTAATCAAAGTAACAGCAAATATACATTAGTTTTTGATGAAAATAAAAAAGCAGATTCGGAAGATGCATATAACAATGACAACAGTACCATGGATATTGTTATCGATAATTCTTCCAACAAGGCAGTTGTAGCGGTACGCCTTTCAGCAGAAGAATATGCAAAAGTAAATGCGGATGGAGGATTCGCATTAACACTTAATTCTACAAAAGAAGTAGACAGACTCGGATTTAAATATTTCTCACTTATAGTTGCGATTCTTTTCTTTGTATTTATTTTGATTACATGTGTATTTATAAAAGAAAAATCAACAGTTGATGTTCAGACTGCCAAGATTACGGACATGTTCAAGGCACTCATTCAAAATGATCAGGCCATGGCAATGGTTGTCACAATAGTGCTCGTCAATTCATCGGTATATGTTACATCAAACCTTTTGATATATTTCTTCAAGTACGATATAGGCGGCGCTTCATGGCAGAGCAATTATACATTGTTCAATACCTTTGGCGGAGGAATACAGATTCTTGCCATGATGTTCTTCTTCCCCATACTTAGAAAGTTCTTTGACACGATTAAGATTTTCTATATCTCGGTTATATCAGCAATTGTCGGATACGTAATCTTACTTGTTATGGCTCTATCCGGAGTAAGCATTGTATATCCTTTCTTGGTACCTGGCTTCTTTATATTCGGAGCAGTCGGAATACTCAATGTATTGGTAACAATTTTCCTAGCTAATACAGTTGATTATGGTGAGATTAAAAATGACAGAAGAGATGAATCGGTTATCTTTTCAATGCAGACATTTGTTGTTAAGTTAGCATCAGGTATTGCTGCATTGGCAGCAGCAATCAGCTTGTCGGTATTCAACATAAGCAGATCCGACAAGACATATGAAGCAGTAAACGGAAGTTTGATAAACGGTCTTTTAAAATACATAGATGATGTAACTAAAAACGGTGCCGTATCCGTATCAGGCGGTTCGGTACTGGGACTACGATTTGTGATGACAGTAATTCCCATGTTTGTTTTAGTCATTGCATTACTTGTATTCAAGGCGAAGTATATTCTCAATGATGCCAAGCTTGAAGAGAT
>JAEEQX010000086.1 GCA_016285575.1 Lachnospiraceae bacterium | reverse complement strand
AGAAGACCAGTAACACCAATCGTCCTGCTGCAAAAGATGCAGTTGAGACAGAGCGTGAACTTTTATACAACCGTATCAATGTTGCCAATGGCAAGGCAAGACCTCGTACAAGCAGCATCAATACATATGACTACGAAAAGAACAGAAACAAGAAACCTGTATTCTGGATTGGACTTGGTATATACACAGCAGTGCTTATCGCACTAGCAGTTGCTTTCTTAATCTATACCGATGTATGTCTCAAGAAATACGAGAAATCCCAGTCCGAGAACTACATGGTATCATACATGGATGAGTTCGAAAGCAAGGCTAAAAGCAATGGCTTTACAGCCTCAGACTTCTCATTCTCGAACCTTGATATGAAGTTCGTTAACACGGATACTTTGCTTGGCGATTACATTGATTCACTCTCAACATATTCGTCATTCGAAGCTGTTAAGGATCCTACAAGCTATGTTACAGAAGCTCCTGTCTTCAACATCATGGCAGATGGCCAGATGATTGCCAAGATTACACTCAAGGCTGTTAACCAGACCAAGCTTTTCGCAATCCTCACTGTAATGGATTGGGATATTGATTCTATCGAGCCTGTATGCAATATCACTGTTACAGACTACACAATCCTCGCACCCGAGGGTTACACACCCGTTATTGACGGCGTTGCAGTAGACACCACCTATCAGACAGGCAACAAAGAAAATATGCCCGGCTTCGAAAATATCTCGCAGTACGTAAGCCTTCCTATGCTTCTCGAATACAAGGTTCAAAATGTACTTGAAGAATCTGACGTTAAGGTACTCAATCCTTCGGGAGAAGAAGTTCCTTGCACAGTAAAAGGAAATGTCGTTACTGCATCTTATTCAATAGCATCATCCGGCGGTCTCTCAGATGAGAGAAAAGAAGAAGCACTCGGTATGGTACAGACATACGAAGACTTCCTTACATCTGATTTATCAGGTGCGAACCACGGTCTTGCTACTGTACAGGCATTCCTTATAAAAGACTCCGATTACTGGAATCTTGCTAAGCAGTGGGCAACAGGTGTAGATATTACATTTACATCCGCTCATACTTTTGACAATCCCAAGTATTCGAATGTTGTAGTTGATAACTACTGTGAATACTCTGAAAACTGCTATTCAGTTCACATATCATATAACAAGAATATGATCTTAACTCGTACCAAAGAAAAGCAGACCAACGACTTTGACTCGACCGTATTCTTTGTATATATTGATGATTCTGATGACGGAGTTAACAATCCTCATTGGTGCATAGCAGATATGATTGCTACTACAAAATAGACTAATAAAAATATTTAAGACAGTCTGAAATAAAATAAAAAACGGAAATACTAAGTAAAATAAATGGAAAAGATAAAAGCACTATATAAAAAATACGAAGAGATAATCATATACCTTATTGTTGGTGTATTGACCACCATCGTGTCGTGGGGAGCATGCTTTGTTGCTAAGTTTTTCTTGGATTCCAATGATTCCATCCAAAACTTCCTCATCAACACCATAAGCTGGGTTGTCGGCGTAGTATTCGCTTACCCCCTTAATAAGATATGGGTATTTAAAAGCAAGAACAAACACATCATCAAAGAATTCCTTGGATTCGCAGGTTCTCGTGTATCAACATGGATTCTTGATGTTATCATCATGTGGTTCTTTGTAAACCTTCTTTCTTTCAAAGTACCTCTTATGAATCTCCTTGCTAAGTTTGGAATCGTATTCAACGATATCGCCAAGGAAGACAAGATTTACTACTGGTTCGTTAAGATCTTCATATCAGCTGTACTTGTTACTATTGCGAACTATGTATTCTCCAAGTTCTTAATCTTCGGTAAGAAGAAGGGCGAGAAAAACAAGAAAGCAAATAAAGAGGAAAAAGAGAATAACGATTCTGAATCGAATATAGAAAACGTAGAAAAAGATAACTAATTTACTCAGAAAAATAATAAACATAAAAAGTGCCCGGCATATTTGCCTGGCACTTTTTATGTTTATTTAGAATTAATATTTTGATTCTTTAAATCTTGAAGTTATGATGATGTTCGCTTCGTCTGTAATTGGACTGCTCTTTCTTCTTTTTGGCGCTCTTTTTCTTGATCTCTCTCTTGGCAACTATTATCTTTCTGTATACCAATATTGATCCAGTAGCGAGCAATACAACGACTACCAGAACAATAAGCACTATCTTGAGATTAACAAATACCGTCTTGCCGTCCTTATTGGAGATATAAGGTACTTCTTCCTCCGTGCTCTCTCCTGTATCAGGTACAATCGATTCTGAGCTAAATAGTGTCGTCTTTTGCGAATTAAGCAATATATCCGCATAGCCGACAACATTGGAGTTAAAGTAGTACTCAGCCTTGGCTACAGCATTCTCATTCCTTGTATTGTAGATAACCTTCATAGTGAGGTCATTGAATGTAGCGTTAGTAGGAAGTACAACTCGTGCATCCTCATCAAGTGTAAGGATATCTGTCGCATCTCCGAATATATCCGTACCTGTCTTAAAAAAGTCGCTCTTTTCTGAAGTGAAGTTAATCTCGTTGCCCTTAACCTTTTCAAGAGTGAAGTTATTAAAGCCGTAATCAAAGAGTGCTATCGTATCTGTAAACTGCGTAGGTGACTCTTCTTTTAATACTACACAGATAAGCTCCATTCCATCTTTTTTTGCACAGGATACAAGCGTCTGTCTGGCCTTATCCGTGTAACCCGTCTTGGAACCTACGAGATATTCATACTCGTACTTTCTTCCGGGAAGAAGCATGTTCTTCGAGTTGATAGAAATATCATCAGGCTGAGTGGGTGAAGCATGAAACTCCGTCTTGGGAGTACGTGCTATCTTACATAGCATCTCATAGCTGAAGAAATCCTTGGCAATTACAGCTAAGTCATATGCGGATGTGTAATGATTGTCATCGTAGAGTCCGTTGGCGTTGGTAAAATGAGTATTCTCAAGTCCTAACTCTTCAACTCTGTCATTCATCATTACAACAAAGTTATCCATTGAGCCTGCGACATTCTCTGCCACAGCATTGGCTACTTCGTTGGCACTACCTATAAGGATAGCCTCCAGTGCCTGCTGCATGGTTATCGATTCGCCCGCGTCCATACCTATCCTGGAACCATCACGAGGAACCGAGTGAACCGCATCGTACGAGAAAGTAACCATATCGTTGAGATCTGCATTCTCCATCGCAAGTGTACATGTAAGTATCTTGGTCGTACTTGCGGGATAGAGTCTCTCATCTATATTCTTGGCATAAAGAATTGCACCTGTATTAGCTTCCATCAGTATCGCAGCTTCTGCAGATACTGCGGGTCCTTGAGGCCAATCAGTAATCAGATTGGACTGAACGGGGAGAGCTTTTCTGGCTTCAGCGAGTGCCTCGTAATCCGGCAATTCATCTGCCGATACACTAAGCGGAACACTCAAAACCAGCATCAATGCACTCATACCGGCCGCTATTCTTTTTAGATATTTCCTAAAATTCATTCCTTGCTCCAAAAAAATCCTTATCAATAATAGCATATTATTCTTATTAAATAAACGGATTCTTTGATTCACTATCAAATAATTAGAGACATTTTATCGTGTAATATGGTATTCTTGTAGAAGTGTTTGGCATTTTTTATCATTAGAAAGCGAGGCATAAATATGAATGTTAGAATCATTGCAGACTCAACTGCAGATGTAAGTAAAGAGACAAGAGAAAAAATAACCGTCATTCCTCTCAACCTCTACTTCGGAGATGAAGAATATCAGGACGGTATATCATTAACATATCAGGAATTCTATGAAAAGCTTGTCGAGTATGATGATCTTCCTCATACATCACAGGCCAATCCGGCTACTTTTACAAGTTTCTTTGAAGATGTAAAAGAAAAAGATGAGACTGCGGTGCTTATTACTCTCGCTTCAACTCTATCCGGTACTTATCAAAGCGCGGTAATCGCAGCAGAAGATTATGAAGACAGAATCTACGTTGTGGACAGTAAGAACGCTACAATAGGCTCAGGTATACTCGTAGAATTAGCAGTCAGACTTGCTGAAGCAGGTATGAGTGCAAAAGAAATCGCTGAAAAACTCGAGGAAGAAAGAAACAGAGTATGCCTCATGGGTATCGTTGATACTCTTGAATACTTAAAGAGAGGCGGACGTATCTCCAAGGCTGCTGCCATGGCCGGCGATATGCTTGGTATCAAGCCTGTTCTTCGTATTCAGGACGGAGAAATCGTCGTACTTGGTAAGGCAAGAGGATCCAAAAAAAGTAATAACCTCCTGGTAACAGAAATAGAAAAAGCCGGAGGCGTAGACTTTGACAAACCTGTCATGCTTGCGTACTCCGGCTTAAGCGATATATTACTTCAAAAATATGTGGAGGACTCCCGCTCACTCTGGGAAGGTCATACCGATGAATTAAAGCAAGCCTGTATAGGAAGCGTTATCGGTACTCACCTTGGACCCGGCGCAGTAGCGGTTGCCTTTTTCAGTAAGAATTCTTAATTAGTCAACTTTAAAGAAGGCTACATTTTCCTTTAACTGTGAAGAGATGCTGGTCAATTCATCTGCCTCACCAACAACACCTGTCATGTTAGATGTAAGCTGAGTGATGGAAGCGCTTGTCTCCTGAGTGGATGCAGCATACTCTTCAGAGATACTGGATAAGGACTCAACTGACATAAGAATCTTTTCTTTTGCTTCTGTCATAGCCTTAGCTAATGAAGCAATCTCCTTATTACCGTGCTCGGTATCGTTAAGTAATTCAAGCATCTCATCAAATGCAGCACTCATCTTCTCAAGAGCAATAACTTCATTATTGGTAGCTTCCTTGATACCATTAGTAAGATTCTTGTTCTCATTTGAATACTGTGTAATGGTATTAAGAATCTGAGTAATCTCACCAGCCATATGGTTGGATTCTTCTGCAAGTCCCTTGATGTTATCAGCAACAACTGCAAATCCCTTACCTGCTTCGCCTGCACGAGCTGCCTCGATGGAAGCATTGAGTGCAAGGAGGTTAGTCTGGCTTGCGATGGAGATGATACCTTCAGCTGCCTTGGAAATCTCTTCAACAAGTTCTGCTGTCTTTTCTACAGAATCAGCAACCTGACCTGCCTTAACGTTGGTATCTTCATCAGCTCTCTGGATCTCTTTGAGCTGTTTCTGAAGCTGTACTGAGTTCTGATACAATGCATCAACCTTTTCAAGGTTAGACTTAGCTGCATTGTTAACATCATCTATTCTCTCACCAATCTCATTAGTGATATTAGCTGTAGTCTGAACATCCTCTGCCATTGACATAGCGCCCTGAGCAAGTTCATTAACTGCGAGTGAAATGTTACCTGTGTTCTCTTCTGAATCGGAGATACTTAGCTTAGTATTGCCTGCCTTGTCATTAACTGAATCCGCACAGGATACAACATCAAGAAGTGAAGACTTAAGTCTCTTTCTCATATCTTCGAGGGAGTACTCAACGGTGTAAAACTCGCCGAATGCACTCTCTGTTCTGATAAGACTTGCAAAATCACCCGATGCCATATTGTTAACCGCGCCAACCATATACTTCACGCTCTTACGCATCGACATAAGGATGGTAAGTGCAACTATAAGAATAATGACTGTAATAATTGTAAATACAACAATGCTGATGATGATTCTAATTTGAATCTGCTTAGCATGTGCTGTTTTTTCATTGACTGCCCATACCTCGAGGATATCTGTCATCTCTGAGAGTGAATCACGGGCTGTCTCAAAATTCTGAATATATAATGTATAATCGCCTTCACCTGTCTTAATATTGTATGAAGTATCCCAAGTGTTGTAATTCTCCATAAATGTATTGTACAGGGTATCGAAATTGTTTACATCGATTACAGTACCTGTATTAAGAGAGGGCTCTTTTGACGCTATATCATGAGCCTCGTTAACTCTCTCCAACACCTGTGACTTGTTGCTCTCATAATCGTCATAATACTGATCGAGCAATTCCTGGAGCATCTCGGGCGGAATATCCGCGGGTGCCATTGCTATATCGTGATACTGGATAGCTCCTAACATGGACTGATAAAAGTCTCTGTCTGCATTAATCAAATCTGCACTAATTGTGTAGAGATGATCGTAATAAAGACTTTCATCCGTTTTAGATATCTTCTGGATCTGAACTCCGAAGAAACCTATGGACACTGCAATCATTAAAACCAAAATTATTCCGGCCATCAATAATGCAGCTACAACGCTCATTTTTTTCTTCTGTTGCATATTCGAGTCCCCCTTTTCAGTACTGTTCTAGTAATACTTTTTACTCAATTACGTAAACAAAATTATACCACTTTGTGTTATTTCCATACAATAATATTAACAATTTTTTAACACTTTTCCTCGTTTTTTTATAATATATACACAAAAAACACAAGATATAGTCTTGTGCTCTCTGTATATAGAATTACTCAATATTTTGTGTTTTACGCTGTCTCTATACTGTCCGCTTTCTTTAAGTTATATTTCTCAATAGCGGCCTCACGCATCTTGTATTTTAAGATCTTTCCTGCTGCGTTCATAGGGAAACCATCAACGATATCGACATACTTAGGTACCTTGTGCTTAGCCATATGGTCGAATACGTATTTCTTGATTTCTTCTTCAGTGATGGTCTCGCCTTCCTTAGGAACGACTGCTGCAAGGATTTCCTCGCCAAGTGCCTCATCGGGAACACCGATTACCTGAACATCCTTAACTTTATCGTATGTATAGATAAACTCTTCGATTTCCTTGGGATATATATTTTCACCGCCACGTATAATCATGTCTTTCAGACGGCCTGTAATCTTAAAGTTGCCTTCAGGTGTTCTGCATGCAAGGTCTCCTGTATGAAGCCATCCGTCAGCATCGATTGCCTGTGCTGTGGCAAGAGGCATCTTATAATAGCCCTTCATGATGTTGTAACCTCTGGCAACAAACTCACCGTTTACACCGTCGGGACATTCTTCTCCGGTCTCCGGATCCACAATCTTACATTCAACACCGGGCAAAGGTCCTCCGACTGTTGTAACTCTTACTTCCAAAGGATCATCAGTTGTAGACATGGTACATCCGGGAGATGCTTCCGTCTGACCGTACACAATGGTGATTTCGGTCATATGCATCTTCTCAACAACGTCTCGCATAACTGCGATGGGGCAGGGGCTTCCGGCCATAATACCTGTTCTCATATGTGAAAAGTCGGTCTTGGGGAAGTCTTCATGCTCAAGCATGGCAATAAACATTGTCGGTACACCATGGAAACATGTGATCTTTTCCTGATTGATACATGCAAGCGCGGGCTTGGTTGAAAAATAAGGAATAGGTGATAATGTAACACCGTGCGTCATGGATGCAGTCATAGCAAGTACCATTCCGAAGCAGTGGAACATGGGAACCTGAATCATCATTCGATCGGCTGTGGAGAGGTCCATTCTGTCGCCGATACATTTTCCGTTATTGACTACATTGTAGTGAGTAAGCATAACTCCCTTGGGGAAGCCTGTTGTACCCGATGTATACTGCATGTTGCAAACATCATGCTTGTCAACCAGAGATGAACGTCTGTAAACTTCCTCGATGGGAACGCTCTTACCCATCTCCAATGCC
>JAEEQX010000085.1 GCA_016285575.1 Lachnospiraceae bacterium | reverse complement strand
CCTGGAAAATATGCGATAAAAGCAGGAAGCCATCCTATTAATATAATTAACCATACTATCCCAAAGAATATAAAAGTGTGTTTTTTTATAGAGTTTGTTTTATTGCCGTTTGATTTAATATCACTTATATAATTGAACAATATTGAAAAGATTAATCCCGTAATAAGAGTAAAAAGAAGGGTTAATCCTATCGATAATAAGAAAGACGACAAAGATGAAAATAGTCTGTATAATGTATTAGATTGGTAAAGTTCTCTTCCAAAGACCAATGCAAAAGAATAAATACATCCGAGAATAAAACCAGCTATTTTGCAATTTTTCGAACATTTTATCCTGAACTTCAACTTTATGCTCCTTAGCAAAGAAGATAGAATTCGTTTTTTCTATTAATAATAAGCCATTTAGGGCTTTTTTTCAACGACTATGGTGTTTCAAATATATAAATTGTAGGTTTGCACGTCAATAAGATGTGTAGTAAAATTGTATTTGTTTGCAGAACATGAAAAGAGAATGGTAAAAAAAATTGATACTGTTGTATCCAATCCAACTGATCCCAATGGTCCCGCAATGTATCAGTATAAGATTACCAAAACTTGTCAGACGTGCGGACATCAAGAAATAATTTACAGTATTGAATCTAACTAAGTTATAGAAATATGCATGTTAAATATTTAATAATGTTGTGTTTACGGGAGAATAGACTTGAATATAGACTCAGATAAGTACCTTCAGGTAGGAGCAATTACATCGACACATGGTATTAAGGGAGAAGTCAAAGTTTTTCCGACTACAGACAATCCTTCGAGATATGACAATCTTGATGAAGTTTTTCTTGATACAGGGAAAGAATTGAAGCTGCTTCATATTGCAAGTGTTAAGTACTTCAAGCAATATGTAATAGTCAAGTTCAAGGAATTTAAGAACATCAACGAGATAGAACCCTATAAGGGTAGAAATATCTATGTAGATCGCGAACATGCTGTGGACCTTGAAGATGACGAATATTTCGTAGCAGATTTATTGGGACTTAAGGTTGTAACGGATGAGGGAGAGGAATTTGGCGAATTGACAGATGTCATTTTTACCAAAGCTAACGATGTATATACTGTTACTCGTCCTGACGGAACAGAGGTACTACTTCCTGCGATAGAGGAGTGCATTCTTGATATTGACCTTGATGAAGAGGTTATGACTATTCATGTAATGCCCGGATTATTAGATTAGTGTATTTTTCTTTTATAGTTTTAACTGAGGTTTAGATTGAATTATCACATTTTGACGTTATTCCCTGAGATGGTCACAGACGGTTTAAATACAAGCATTTTAAAGCGTGCCATCGATGCGGGAGTAATATCGGTTAATGCAGTTAATATCAGAGATTATTCAACCGACAAGCATAAAAAGGTTGATGATTATCCATATGGAGGCGGGGCAGGAATGCTAATGCAGGCCCAGCCTGTTTTTGATGCATACGAGGATTTGATTAATAAGATTTCTATCGATGATTCATCCAAGAGAGCGAGAGTGCTCTATATGTCTCCTCAGGGAAGAAGGTTTGATCAAGGCTTTGCTGAAGAATTGGCCAAGGAAGACGATCTTGTTTTTTTATGCGGTCATTACGAGGGTATAGATCAGAGAGTAATTGATGAGATAGTCACTGATGAAGTATCTCTTGGAGATTTTGTATTAACCGGTGGAGAATTACCTGCAATGGTAATGATAGATTGCATATCAAGACTAATTCCCGGAGTACTTGGTAGTGACGAATCCGCAGATGATGAGAGTTTTTCGGATGGACTGCTTGAGTATCCCCAGTATACTCGACCTGAAGTGTGGCATGATAAGAAGGTGCCAGATGTACTCTTGAGTGGTAATCACAAGGAGATTGCTATCTGGAGAACGGGAGCTTCACTAGAAAACACTAAAAACAAAAGACCTGAATTATACGATATAGCTATTAATGAATTAGAACAGTTCAAGACAGATAACCCCAAGAAGTTTAAAAAGGCAAGAACTCTTGCTGAGGATTATCTCAGAATGCTTGAAACTAAGAATACAGATGATGAAGAACAAGCAGAATAAGACTAATAATCATATAGATTGGCTAAGCGTCATCATATGTGCTGCGCCAATTCTTTTCTTTATGCTCATTAATATGTTCTGCTTTGATACATACTATGACCTAAATGATGATGTGACTATTAAGGATATGCTATCGGGTATTTTTACAGGTGTTCCGGATGCACATGTTGTATACATGAAGTATCCGATAACTATTATCCTTGCTCTTATGTATCGAGTTCTACCCAATGTATCTTGGCTAGGGTTGTTTGAATTAGCATGCTTTGCGTTTTCTTGCTTTGTAATAAGTTATTCCATAGTTGAGTTGACTAATAAGAGATACCTTCAGATTTTTCTCTCTCTTGCTATGTCATTCATTTTTCAAGCTCTCTTGATATATCAAAGTATATTTGTGCAATATACGGTGGTATCGGGAGTATTGGCTGTAGCCGGAATGGTCTCACTTTTCTTTTCGAAAGATTACGAAGAAGGAAGCAGTACTGGAAATAAAATTACTAGCATCGTTCTCTTTGCATTGTCTTTTTGCGTAAGAGACAGCATGTTTTTGTTCGTCTCTCCATTTATTTTGGCCTCAGTTTTGATTAAGTTCTTTCTCCAAAAAGGAAAGAAAGAAGAATCAATAAAAAGAGCTATACCTTTTATCATTAGCTTTGTGATAGTAATGATAGCTATTGTGGGAATAGACAAGCTTGCGTATTCGTCAAAAGCTTGGAGAGAATACAAAGAATTCAATGATTATAGAACTACTCTTTTTGATTATCAAAAAGATGCTCCTTGGTATATGTTTCATCCTGAGATATATGATGAGATGGGATTCTCTGAATCTGAAGCGCAAGTTCTTGTTGATACTAACTTGATGTTTACCGACAGAATAGATACTTCGATTCTTAAGAGAGTAGTTGCTTACAATAAAGTTACGCTTGGAAAAGGTTACTTTGCAGTTGGATTTAAGGAGGCTCTGACTTTCTATCTTTACACTCTTCATAAGACGAGGGAGTGCAAGTACTGCTATCTAATTATTGGAATGTATGTATTCTTAATGATTGTATCCATAGTCAGAAAAAGATACGCATATATCCCTATCGCTTTATCGATATTCGTAATAAAGAGTATTGATTGGATGTATCTTATCATGCGAGGCAGGATTAAGGATAGGGTTACTGTTCCGTTGTGCTTTTGTGAGATAATGCTTCTTTTATGCTTAATTATTAAGCTTGTATATGAAGAAAAGAGAGCACTCGTACTAATAGCAATTGTATGTCTTGCATTAACCATGTTTTATCCGATGTTTAGAAGAAATCTCAAAGATACCAATGAAGAGATGGCACTTAGGATAGAAAAGGATAAGGGATGGGCAGAGTTTAGAGATTACTGTGATAGCCGTTACGAGAACTTTTATTTTATGGATTTAATATCCAATATCACCTTCTCGGAAAAAATATTTGCTAATGATGATGTTAAGTATTCTAACTATACATTATGCGGAGGATGGCTTTCTAAGTCTCCTTCTTACGAGAGAAAACTGAGTGTAAGAAGCATAACCGATGTAGATGAAGCAATTCTTAACAGAGAGGATGTATATTTCATCTCTATGGATTTTAGAGATACTAATTGGCTATCAGGTTATTATAACGATAGAGGATATTATGTAAGTTGTGATGAGGTTGATAGGATATATATCAATGATTCACAGTATTATGTCGTATATGGAGGAAATATTCGATGAAGATGCATAAGGACAATATATATAAAATAATATGCGCTGTTATATTGTTAATTCTAACAGCTTGTATTGTTGTTGTATCTCAAAAGAAATATGCGGATTCCAAGGACATAAATAAAAAGTCTACTTTAGGAAAGCATGTGGATATTAAGGTTGGAGATACTTCAATTAGCGAATATAAGATATGTTTTAATGCGGGTGCGGGAGAGGCTGCGCTTAAGTTAAAAGAATATATCGAAGATGAGACCGGATTTGACATCAATGCATCGACTAGAAAACCATCTGATAAGTACATATTTGTTCGTAAGTCTAAAGAGGCAAAGGGCATTAAGATTGAGAATGGCAATATTACCATAACGGGTAATAGTTCCGAAGAATGCTTAGAACAAGTTTACGTATTTGCCAATATGTATCTTAATTATGCATTTGCAGGCGAAGAGAGAGAACACATAATTGAGAATGTATCTTATTCCAATATACCTATGAATGTAAGGAATGTTTCCGACCCTTGGATGTCTAACAGAGAGCCTATTGTATGCCTCTGGAAGACAGATACGGTACGCGGTATCTACACAGATCGAAACATATCTTTAAAGAGCGAACTTATGATGTACTCTGATGATGAGTTATATCAGTATGTCAAGATGATGCGTGCACTTGGATTTACGGGTATTCAAGTTACAGATATGTGTTCTACTTGGGCTCAGTACGGCGGATATGAATACGTGCAGGGCAGACTTAGATTCATGGCAGACGCAGCTCATTCGCTAGATATGAAGTTTACCCTTTGGGTTTGGGGTGCTGAGTTCAATGGATACGGATGGGTTGATAAGTCTGTTAAGTACATTGATTATTCGCATCTTTCTCAAGAGGATGAAGATTGTCTAGCGACATTTGAAAAGTATTATTCCATATATTCTCAGTTGGCTGATTGCTCTGACAGAGTAATTATGCACTTTAATGATCCGGGTAATCTTTATTCATCCAAAGATATAGGTTTCTTTGCTAATATGTTCAGGGAAAAATGCATTGCCATTAATCCCGACATTGACTTTGGTGTTAGTTGCTATAGGCATGATAACAATATAGACGAGATGAAAGAATACCTTCCTAAGGGAACAATGATTTATTCAGGTGTTGCTCATACCACGGAAGAACAGGAGACATACAAGAACTATTCTAACTGGATAGCAACCAGGGAATATAGACGTGGTGTATGGTCGTGGAATCTTGCTGAGATGGAGATTGATCAGCTTGCTGAGATGAATGTCAATGCCAAGGTTATAGCCGAGACATATAGACTCACAAAAGAAGCAGGAGAGGTTATGCCTCCTGAATATTGGAGTGAGATGGATTCATATCATCTCTTGAATATCTTCTCCCTATATTGTTCCGGTAATTTACTACAGGATACAACTCTTGATGAAGATGCTCTTCTTAGAGAGATAAGTGAGAGGGTTGTTGGATCTGAGAATGCCGATACATTGTATGAAAGTTTAAATATCATTCAGGATGCTCGTTCCGGCGAACATTGGGATGAATTCAAGATTAAAGATAGCGATAGTTATATCCTGTTAAGTAAGGATTATCCTGCGGAAGAATTGATAAAAAGTTGCAATGAAGTTATTCCCAAGATGCAGGAATTATCATCTAAGGATTTGCAGAATAATACAATCCCTATGCCTATTCCTACATCGGATTTAATCGCACTTATTATTCCTCATCTTGAGCAGATCAGAAAATATGCTGAATTTAGAGTGGCTCTTGATAAGGGTGAAGAGATGCTCAAGAATAGCTCTGATAAAGAAGCGATCCAGAAGTATATTGACGGTATCTATACTCCTATTCCTACGTACAATACGATTACAGGATGCTGGGGACAGGTTGAAGCAAGAGCGCAGTATATTCTCCTTGAGAGATTCTGTACCAAGGCAAATATCGAGATTCCTCGTGATGAGTCCTTTGATGACTACAGAAAGAGACGAATCTACGGCGAGATGATTGCAATTCAAGAAAACTCTGATGAGATTCTTCATTTTGATAAACGAACAGGATATCAGTTAGGAATTGCATTTGGCAATGATGAGACCGAGCGTCTTATTAATGAGTTGGTTGAAGATGGATTGCTGGTTGATGATAGCGATGGAAGAGTGCATATCAGTAATTGGAATTTAGATAATTTATCTTATTCATTTGATTAATATATGACAGAAAAAGAAAGCAAAAAAGAATATAAGAAGAATATAATATTTGCTGTTATCGCGGGATTTCTTCCTGCTTTCTTTACAGTGATAGGATATATGGCTAAGAATTATCATGGATTTGATAATTATGTTTTATTTGCTATTGCATTCATTCCTCTATGGGTATCTTTTTCTGCATTGTCATTTTTTTGTTATAATCTTGCGAGTTATCGTAATACAGTTAAAAAGAATAACAATTCTAGTACTATATCAATTGACGCAAAATCGAAACGAATAGTTGATGAGAATATAGTCTTTTTGATTTCTTTTGCAATTCTTATAGCTGTGTGGATGCCATCATTCATGGCATTTTATCCCGGTATATTTGCATATGATAACCAGTGGCAGTATACGATGTATATTAACAACGATATTAGTACTCATCAGCCGGTCTTTCATACCCTGATTCTTGGTTTTCTTATTACAACTGTTGAGAACATGACTGGGAGCATTAATAAGGGTGTAGCTGCATATACTATATTTCAGATGGCTATGATGGCTCTTGGATTATCATTTATTCCATATCTCTTAAGAAGAGTTGGAGTTAAGATTGCAAGTATCATTTTTTCGATAGCATTTTTCGCATTATTTCCCATCATAGTTATCTTTGTATTCACCGGAACCAAGGACAGTATCTTCTCTGTAGCGGTAGTGGATTTTGTTGGATTTAATCTCTGCTTGCTATCAGAAAAAAGCGAGACATATTTTACCAAGAAAAAAGATGCACCCATATGCGTTCTTCTTGCATTCGTTATACTTACATTTAGAGGTAATGCATTATATGCATTAATACCGATGCTCGTTTTGTTAGCTATATACGTGTTAAAGAATTGTAAAAAGAAAATAGGATTTATTATTTCAATTTCAGTTCTTTTAGTTTTGTTTATTGCGTTTAATTATCCTGTAACCAATGCAATAGCAAAAGAGAAAGTATCCAAGGCTGAGATGATGAGTGTTCCTTGTCAGCAGTTGGCAAGAATATATCATTATCATTTTGATGAATTAAGCGAAGAAGATATCGCAACATATGATGAATTATTTGATATAAATAAATGGTATGGATATTATGTTCCTGAGATAGCTGACGCGTCCAAAGGAAGTCTTAGAATGGATGTTTACGAGAGTAAAAAATCTGACTATTGGAAACTATGGAGCAAGTGGTTAAAAACATATCCCAAGGAATATGTTGATTCGGTATTAGAGAATACATATGGCCTATATTATATGTGGCCAAGATATGTATTGTACAGTTATGGACAGGAAGGATATACAGTTATACATCCTATGCAACCGGTAGAAGCCAATAGTAAAATTCCTCGTCTTTTTAATCTGTATACTCAATTTGAAAACGGAAGTATAGTTCAAAAAAATGGATTTGTTTCTTGGTTATTTGCACCTGCAACATATCTGTATCTGATGATTATTTCAGTAGTGTATGTTCTAAAAAACAAGAAGTATAATTTGATGATTCCATTTGTATTTCTGATACTTTTATGGGCGACATTTTTGATAGGTCCTGCGGCATTGGTTAGATACTCATTGTTTTTATTTATGATGACGCCACTATTGCCAATGGTTTTCAAACTATCTAAAGTTGAACACTCTTTATTGAATAAAACAACTAAATGATGTAAAATCATAAGGATACAGACTTGTATCCTTA
>JAEEQX010000084.1 GCA_016285575.1 Lachnospiraceae bacterium | reverse complement strand
CTTCTTGATGGCGGTCTTACAGAAGTGTTCGCAGATAAGACACTTAAGATTGGTGAGAAGCTTTCCTTCAGAAGATTCCAGAAGGCTGAAGGAGATGAAGTTGCTTCATACATCCATGGCGGTGGAAAGATTGGTGTTCTTGTAGCAGCTAACGGTGCTAAGGGCGATGCAGTTAAGGAAGCTCTTACTAACGTAGCTATGCAGGTTGCAGCTATGAATCCTACATACATTTCAAGAGATGACATCTCAGCAGATGAACTTGCTAAGATTAAGGATATCACTCTTGAGAGCGCATTAAACGATGCATTCACATTACCCAAGCCTATTCTTAACAAGCTTCTTGATGAAGCAGTTAACGGTTCTGCTTGGAGTGATGAAGATAAGAAGAACTACGAAGAGAACAAGACTAACAAGTACCTTCCTAACTTCATTTCAGATGCTGGTAAGGCAGCACTTGGACAGCTTGCTCTTGCTAAGAAGGATGAAATCTCAGCTGACAAGATCTTCGCTGGTCTTGTAGAAGGACGTATCTCTAAGCAGCTTAAGGAAATCTGCCTTCTTGATCAGGTTTATGTTAAGGCTGAAGATGGCAAGCAGAGCGTATCTGCATACCTTAAGAGCGTTGATGCTAACATCAAGATTGCTAAGTTCGTTAGATTCGAAGTAGGCGAAGGTATGGAGAAGAAGAACGAAGATTTCGCAGCAGAAGTTGCAGCTCAGATGAACGCATAATAAAGAATTATTTATACAGAATTAGGCGACCGGAAACGGTCGCCTAATTTTTTTTATACTCAATAACAACATCTTGTGGTTGTCATAATTCGTACGACTATTTTGCAAAAATATCGTTTGAATAAGGCATTTTCCTGTGATATTATATGTCTTGCAAATGATATTTATGTAATCCATTTGCATTCTATTTTTCTATTTTTACGAGATTGAAGGGCAATTATGGATTCTCTGGACCAGCAAAAATACAATGAATTCAGAAAAAAGAGAGTCAAACTTCTTAAGAGGCTTATTATTTTAGTAATAGGCTTTTTTGTAGTTATGCCCAATATCATGTGTATCATATTGTTTGCTAAGCTTAATAAGACTAATAAGACTCTTGAAAATATCTATTCAAAGATTTCAATACTTGAAAATATTAAGACTGAACAGATGGCAAACCTTAATGCTGATGCTGATACAGATGATGCTTCTTCGCTTACTAAGGATGTAGTACTTAAGGTTCAGACAGACGCTGAGGAATATGCTGGATATAAGAGAATCTATCTTACTTTCGATGATGGCCCCAGTAATAATACCAATGCTATTCTTGATGTTTTAGATGAATACAACGCCAAGGCTACATTCTTTGTAATTGCCAAAAATGGCTACGAAGAAGAGTATAACCGTATCATTAATGACGGTCATACACTTGGTCTTCATTCATATTCCCATGTATACAAGGACGTTTATTCAGATGAGATGGGATTCAAGAATGATGTAAATAGAATTTATGATTTTGTTGAAAATGTTACCGGAGTGACACCTAAGTTTTACAGATTCCCCGGTGGAAGCTCCAATACAATATATAAGAGCGATAAGAATGAGCTATTTGATTATCTTGATGAGATGAATCTTACATATGTTGACTGGAATGTAGCAAGTAACGATTCTACATACGGCGGATTATCTGCCAATCAGATAGCTAACAATGTATTAAATGGTGTTGAAGGATTGGATGATTGCGTGATTCTTATGCACGATGCCAATGACAAGAGTTCTACTGTTGAAGCATTAAGAATTATCATTTCATCACTTCAGTGCGAGGACAATGTAATTTTTCTTCCGATTACGGATAATACAATTAGAGTAAAGCATATATCTAAGTAATAAGGGTTAGGGTTATGGGATTTTTTAATGATCTAAAAGAAGATCTGGCTATGGCTGTAAATGAACTTACAGAAGAAAAAGCCGAACAGAATCTTGCGGATTCTGAAGAGCATTTAAGAGCAGATATAGCTAAGTTCGAAGCAGAAGATAAAAAGAAAAAAGGAAAACTTCAGGATAAAAAGAAAAAGAAGGCGCTCGAGAGAGAACTTCAAAATATCCTTAATGGTATAGATGATAATGCTCCGATTAAGGATGATAACAATCCTGTAGGCGTTATAGAATATATCGATATGATAGAAAACAGGGAGAGACTTGAAGAAGAAATACCCGAGGAAGAACCTGTTAAAACTGAAACTAAAGTTGATGATGAATATCCAGACTTTAGAAACATAATTGACATATCCGATGAGATTATCGATAATTCCGGCGAATCAATATATCCTGAAAAAGAAGAGGATATTGTTGAGGAAGACGAGGAAGTCGAGGAGGTCGATGAAGAAGCAGAAGACGAATCTGAAGAGCCACTCGAGGAAGATGAATCGGAAGAAGAACCTGACATTTTCTTAGAAAATATGGATTTTACAGATGATTCCGAAGATGCTTCAACTGAAATAGAAGATACAAAAGAAGAAGTAACCGAAAAAGAAACTATTAAAGAAGAAGTAATTGAAGAAGAAAAGCCTGTAGAAACAGAGATCCCGAAACCTGAGTTTATTAAAGCTGTTGATACTGTAAGTGCTAAGGAAACCAAGGGCGTAAAAGAAGTAAGAATTATTAACGAAGTTGATCCTTCAAATGGAAAAACAACGGATAAGAAGACTATGACGACATATAACAATACAACTTCCAGCGATATGACATATATCACAGAAGGAACTACAATAAAAGGTAATATTGAAACTAGCGGAAGTATAGAGATTGATGGTATAATAGAAGGCGATGTTAAGGCTGCCGGCGAACTTATAGTTAAGGGCTCGGTAACAGGTAACGTCGAAGGACTTATTGTATCTATAATGTCCGGTAATATCAGAGGTAATGTTAAGGCTTATAACGGCATATCAATTACTGAAGATGCTTACTTAATCGGTGATATTGAAGCTGGTGAAGCAGATATAGCAGGCGCTGTTAAGGGTACAATCGATGTCAATGGTCCTGTAGTTCTTGAGTGCAAGGCTAAGGTGCTTGGTGATATTGATTGCAAGAGCGTTGAGATTAACGGCGGTGCGGTAATCGAAGGTAAGTGCTCTCAGAAGTATGCCGATGTATCACCTTCATCATTCTTCGAGAATCTAGCATAAAGAGGTTAATATGAGAATATTACTTAAGTTAAGCGGTGAAGCATTAGCCGGAGAAAAGAAAACAGGTTTTGATGAAGAGACAGTTAAAAAAGTTGCTCTTCAGGTAAAAGAGATTGTTGACAGAGGAACCGAGGTTGGTATCGTAATCGGCGGAGGTAACTTCTGGAGAGGCAGAAGTTCTGAGAATATCGACAGAACCAAGGCTGATCAGATTGGTATGTTGGCAACTGTAATGAACTGCATCTATGTATCAGAGATATTCAGATCAGTAGGACTTGAGACCAATATACTCACACCTTTTGAGGTTGGTTCATTTACTAAGTTATTCTCAAAAGACAGAGCAAATAAGTATTTCAGCAGAGGTAATGTAGTATTCTTCGCCGGGGGTACAGGACATCCTTACTTCTCAACAGATACAGGTGCATTACTTAGAGCAGTTGAGATTGATGCCGACGTAGTACTTCTTGCTAAGGCAATCGATGGAGTATATTCAGACGATCCTAAGACCAATCCTGATGCTAAGAAATATGATGAGATTAATATCAAAGATGTTATCGCACAAAACCTTAAGGTTGTTGATATGACAGCATCAATCCTTGCAATGGAGAATAAGATCCCTATGTGGGTATTTCCTCTCTTCGAGGACAATTCCATTGTTAATACACTTTACGGAACATTTAACGGTACCAAGGTTACCGTGGATTAGGGGGCATATATGAAAGAACAACTTGTAGCTTATGATGAAAAAATGAAAAAGACTATCGAACACCTTGTGTCCGATTTTCAGACTATCCGTGCAGGTAGAGCTAATCCGCACGTACTTGATAAGGTTGTAGTAGATTATTATGGAACACCAACACCTTTACAGGGAGTAGGTAACATCTCAGTTCCCGAGCCTCGTATCATCCAGATAGCTCCTTGGGAAAAGAAGATTATTAAAGATATTGAAAAAGCTATCATGGCTTCAGATATCGGTATCACACCTTCTAACGATGGTTCAGTTATTCGTCTTGTGTTCCCTGAACTTACAGAGGAGAGACGTAAGGATCTCGTTAAGGATGTAAAGAAGAAGGGTGAAGATGCTAAGGTTGCCATCAGAAATATCAGACGTGATGGTAATGAAGCATTCAAGAAGCTTCCTAAGACTGAGATTTCTGAAGATGAAGTTAAGGATCTTCAGGACGAGATTCAAAAGATTACAGATAAGTACATTAAGGACATTGATGCACTTATCGAAGATAAGTCCAAGGAAATTCTTACTGTATAGTTATGTAAACCAAAATTCATAAAAATTATAAAGATTATATTAGAGTTTTATGATATAATATACTAGTTGTTAATAGTAAGCGTTCAATGATATTGAACGCTTACTTTGCTAATAAGGCATTAATTATTTTGTAAATATAAAAATAGGATAAGACAATGGAAGTATTAAAGATTCCGACACATGTTGCGATTATAATGGATGGTAATGGAAGATGGGCTAAGGCTAAAGGTCTTCCTCGTAAGATGGGTCACGTACAGGGCGGTAAGAATGTAGAAGATATGCTTTATGTATGTGATGAGATTGGCATTAAGTACTTTACAGTATATGCTTTTTCAACCGAGAACTGGAAGCGTAGCGAAGACGAAGTATCTGCTCTTATGACACTTCTTAGAAGCTATCTTTCGAGTGGCTTTAAGAAGGCTGCAAAGAATAACGTACGTATTCGTATAATCGGCGACAGAACAAGACTTGCTGATGATATTCAAAAGCTTATAGAAGACTTGGAAGAAGATTCCAAGGATAATACCGGACTTCAGTTCCAGATTGCTATTAATTATGGCGCAAGAGATGAGATTAGACGTATGATGCAAAAGACTGCTTCTGAAATTGCTGATGGTAGTCTTAAGGCAGAAGATATCACTGAATCATATATTTCTGATCATCTTGATACAGCAGGTATTCCTGATCCTGACCTTTTAATTCGTACTAGTAACGAACTTAGAATATCCAATTTCCTGTTATGGCAGTGTGCATACAGTGAATTTTATTTTTGCGACTGCAATTGGCCTGATTTCAATAAGGATGAACTTATGAAGGCCATAGTCGAATATAATAAAAGAGACAGGCGTTTCGGCAACGCCAAGTAGTGGGGGTTAGTTTTAATGTTTTGGAAAAGATTGTTAAGCGGAGCTGTGATATTATTTCTTACGCTTGGCTTCGGAATCCTTGGAGGACCTTTCTTAGCATGTGGTCTTGGTGTTTTATCTTCAATTGCATATATTGAATTCACCAAGGCAGCAAAGGTTAGAGAAGAAGGACATAGATTTAATGCGATAGAAGCAATCGGTCTTGTTACAATTATTTTTTATTATGTGATGCTTCTTATGTTTGAGATTTTCCCCTTCATGCCCAAAGAAGCTACAGGCTGGCTTTTTGAATCAGTTGGTTTCTATAACAACTATACAATTATTCTTATTTTAATATTCATGTTTGGAATTATTGCGATATTATGTGCATATATATTCGCTTATCCTAAATTCCACGTCAATCAGGTTGCAGGCGGTATATTCGGTCTTATCTATACTTCCTTTTTGATGTCATTTATCTATTACACCAGAGAATTGAATAACGGTGTTTATCTCGTGTGGTTAATATTCATATCTTCATGGGTATCAGATACCTGTGCTTATTTTGTCGGTTCTGCTATCGGTAAGCATAAGATGACACCTCGTCTTTCTCCTAAAAAGAGTTGGGAAGGCGCAATCGGAGGCATTCTTGGTTCAGGTATAGCTTCCACAATTTATGGATTCTTTTACCTTAAGCATTTTGGAATTACTTTTGTGTTGCTTCCTTGCTTCGCATTGCTTGGATGCGTTGGAGCTTTTCTCGCTTTGTGTGGAGACTTGGTTGCTTCAGCGATTAAGCGAAACAACAACGTAAAAGATTATGGAGATATTATTCCCGGACATGGTGGAGTACTTGATAGATTCGATTCGGTTCTTTTCACCGCGCCTATGGTATATTTCCTCATTGTATTATTGATTCAACAGGAGTTAATTATTTCTATCTTTTAATTTATAAAACATATTGGTTATTTTTTGGATAAAAGATATTTTGAATATCAATAAAAACTACATAATTAAACGTGAAATATTAAGACTAAAACATATTTTATATATTCTTGAATTTTTAAAATTTTAACTAGAGTATTTAAGGATTGATTATGAAAAATTTGGTTATTTTAGGGTCTACAGGAAGTATTGGTACACAGACTCTTGAGATAGTTGCAGAGAAAAAAGAAGATTTCAAAGTGCTTGCACTCGCAGCATATTCCAATGTAACGCTTATTGAATCTCAGATTAGGATGTATAGTCCTAAATATGCTGTGTTGTTCAAGGAAGATGCGGCATCTGAACTTGCAACCAAGGTTAAGGATCTTCCTGTAAAGGTATTATCAGGTATGGATGGACTTATTGAGATATCTACGCTTGATGAATGCGATATGCTCGTCGCAAGTATGGTTGGTATGATTGGTATCAGACCTACTATAGCTGCAGTTAATGCCGGTATTGATATTGCTTTAGCCAATAAAGAGACTTTAGTAACAGCTGGCCATATTATAGTACCGCTTGCCAAAGAAAAGCATGTTAATATATTTCCGGTTGATTCGGAACACTCTGCTATATACCAGTGCCTTAAAGCACAGGATAGAAGTATGGTGGATAAGATTCTACTTACTGCAAGTGGCGGACCTTTTTTAGGCAGAAAATATGATGAGTTAAAAGACGTTACTCTTAACGATGCACTCAATCATCCTAATTGGTCCATGGGTAAAAAGATTACTATTGATTCAGCATCTCTTGTGAATAAGGGACTTGAGGTTATCGAAGCTAAATGGCTTTTTGATGTTGATATCAAGGATGTTGAAGTTATAGTTCATCCTCAGAGTATCATTCATTCAATGGTTCAATTCAAGGATAATGCTGTATTGGCACAGCTTGGATTACCTGATATGAAGCTTCCTATTCAGTATGCTTTATATGAAGGCAATCGTAGAACCATGCCTGAAAAGAAAATTGATTTCTTTGCATTATCTGAACTTGATTTTAAGAGAGTTGATCACGAGACATTCAAGGGTATTAAGTTGGCGGTATCCTCATATAACAGAGGTTACATCTATACTACTGTATACAATGCAGCCAATGAGATTGCTAACAGATACTTTCAGGAAGGTAAGATTAAGTTCCTTCAGATTTACGATATTATCGAAGATGCGCTTACTCTTAACTTTGATGATAAACTTACACCTACTCTTGATGAGATTCTTGAAGCAGAATCAAGAGTATATGATTACATATCTACTAAGTATTGAGGCTTAACATGAATTTATCTATTTTGTGGGATGTTATTGCATTCATTGTTATGTTCGGTCTTTTGGTTGTATTCCACGAGGGCGGACATTACCTTATTGCAAGAGCTAACGGTATAAAAGTATACGAGTTTACAGTCGGTATCGGACCTAAGATTATACATTTCAAGGTCGGAGAGACTGAGTTTTCCATTAGATTACTACCTTTTGGTGGGG
>JAEEQX010000083.1 GCA_016285575.1 Lachnospiraceae bacterium | reverse complement strand
GAAGACCGTTGTCGCCGAGGAGATCCCCGAGACTATGTGGAATATCGTCAGCGGCCGTGATACGATCGAGGCGAGTAAGGTCTATGTCACCTTACGCACGGTGAATGAAACGATACAGGAGGTGACCGACAGAACGGTTCAGGAAAACCGGCTTTCGCTCATCGTGGCCGGAAGGACCATGCAGACGCTACAGAACTATGTGGACCGGATCCGCGACAATATCTCCGATGGCGTTCCCGTGGTCGAAAGTGAAGCGGTGCTTGCCGAGATCCGCGATGTTTCCTCGCTGGTGGAGTCCATGCTGATCGATTATATTTCCGAGGAGATCGCTTCGACGGGACGTATGAGCCTTACCCTGAGAAAAGTGATCATAGCTACGGCGATCCTCGAGGCGCTCATAGTCGCGGCAGCCCTTCTGATCCGGAACCGTTCCGTGAAAAAAACGGCGGCCTTTGTAAAACAGCCGATCGACAATCTGGAACAGGTAGCCGCTACTCTTGCGGACGGGACCCTGGATGCACGGATCACGGAAACAGAAGTGACGGAGCTCAGAAACCTGACCTTCCAGGTGAATACGATGGCGGACCGCTTGGAGAACATGATGAAAAAGAGCCTGAGGGATGAGAGGAACCTTCGCAAAGCAGAGCTTCGTACCCTGCAGGCGCAGATCAATCCGCATTTTCTTTATAATACGCTGGACGCTATCGTCTGGAAGGCGGAAGCGGGGGATAAAGACGAAGTCATTTCGCTGACCAGCGCTCTCAGCGACTTTTTCCGCATCAGCCTTTCTTCCGGTGCCGACTGGATCCCGATCAGTCAGGAGAAAAAGCATATCGAAGGTTATCTTAAGATTCAGCAGACAAGATATCGTGATATTATGAAGTATGAGATAGATATACCGGATGATATAGGAGACTACTATATTCTTAAACTCCTTTTGCAACCGTTAGTTGAGAATGCGTTGTATCATGGTATTAAGATAAAACGTGGTGGCGGAACGATTAAAGTTAGTGCCACACCCAAGGACAGTTACTTGCTTTTCAGTGTCAAGGATACCGGTTCCGGAATGACCAAGGAGCAGCTTGATAATTTAAAAGAACGTCTGAAAAAAGGCCAGCCGTCTGTCAGTGAGGGCGGAAGCGGCGGCTTCGGATTAGTTAATGTCAATATGCGTATCAGACTGTATTATAACTTGCAGGACGGACTTAGAATTGACAGTAATTCTGAGGGAACAGAGGTTAGCTTTAAGGTTCCTTACAGAACGAAAGAGGAGATATTCAAACATGAAAGTGTTTCTGGTTGATGATGAAATCGTTATCAGAGAAGGAATAAGAGAATCATTCCCCTGGGATGATACACCATACTCACTTGTTGGTGAAGCACCTGACGGTGAGATGGCGATTCCAATGATACGAGACACCAATCCCGATATAGTAATAACTGATATTAAGATGCCATTCATGGATGGCCTTGAGTTATGTCGTATTCTTCGTTCGCAAATGCCTTGGATAGGCGTAATCGTTCTTAGCGGATACGATGAATTCGAGTATGCAAGACAGTGTATCAAACTGGGCGTAAGAGAGTATCTTCTTAAGCCGATTAATTCCGGAGAATTAAGAGAGGCTCTTGATAAAGTAAGCAATCAGATAAATGAAGAGAGAAAGACTCTCGAACACGCAGCCAGCCTTAGAGCACGTATGGAAACCGGTGGCAGACTTGTTAAAGAAAAATTGATAGGTTCGCTATTTACGGATGACGCGTCAGAAAAGGATGCGCATGAGGTACTTAAGCAACTTTCCTCAATGGGTTGTCCTGTTCCTTCGCCTTTTTATGCAGTTGTTGATGCTGCTTTTTCACCTGTTGAAAACGGCCAGGAATCTGCAGCAGCACTTGCTGAAAGCAGTGGCGGTATCGTTCATTCATCAGCAAGCAGAACAGGCACGAGATTATTCGTACTTGGAGATACTGCAGAAGATACTGAAGAGAGAGCTTACGCTTTTGCAGCATCACTTGCAAGAGAACTCGAGAGACTCGAGTGCAGTGGTATACATATAGGAATAGGAGAGATAGTGGATGATCCTGAAAAGATACTCTCCAGTTTCAAGACAGCAAGACATATACGTCATCTTTTAGCAGACAAAACAGATAAGCAAGCGATTATCTTAGGCGTAAGAGAAATGGGAGAAGTTGCTGATGAGACTAAGGCACCTTCCATTATTAATGAAGCGAAGTTATATATCTCGGAGCATTACACCAATCCCAATCTTATGCTTTCGGATGTTGCCAATGCGGTTAATATGAGTAAGAGTCGTTTTTCAACTGTATTCTCACAGCATAGCGGAATGACTTTTACGGAATACCTTATATATGTAAGATTAAACAAAGCAAAAGAATTGCTTCGTAACTCCAATACCAAGAGTTCACAGATAGCCAGCGATATAGGCTATAACGATTCACATTATTTCAGTTATATCTTTAAGAAAAATACCGGTATGACGCCCTCGGAATATAGAGCGCAGTATCAAAATCAACCTGAATGAGATGAAAATTAACTTTTTTCATCTCATTTTTCTATAATTGGTATTATTTTCAACCAAGTCGAAATCTCCATTGATTTACCCTAATACTTCCTTGCGATATCATACATGTAGTCGGTCGAACACGACATATAAGAAAGGGAGGAAGTTTAAATGAAAAAGAAAATCGGATCATTAGTTATGGCTACATCTCTTACAGCTAGCCTTCTCATGAGTGCTTGTACAACAGGTGGTGGAGCGGTTACTCCTACAGAACCTACCACACCCGATGAACCTGCAGTTGTTGCAGACGATCCCGCTCCTGCAGCAGACGGACTTATCAAAGTTGGTGTTGTTAACAACCCTCCTTCAGAGTCTGGTTATCGTGAAGCTAACGTAAAAGATATGGAAGCAGTTTTCTCAGAGGCTAACGGCTATGAGTTAAAGACAGCTTACAGCTTAAAGAATGATGAGCAGCTCCAGGCAGCTCAGGGATTCATCACAGAAGGTGTTGATTATCTCCTTATTTCTGCAGCTGAAACAACAGGTTGGGACGAAGTTCTCAAGAAGGCACAGGAAAACGGTATCAAGGTTTATCTCTTTGACCGTATGATCGATGTTGATGAGAGCCTCTACGAAGCAGCAGTTGTATCAGACATGGCAGCTGAAGGTGATACAGCAGTTCAGTGGTTACTTGATCAGAAGCTTGATGAGTACAACGTAATCCATATCCAGGGTGCTATGGGTTCAGATGCTCAGATCGGACGTACAGGTGCTCTTCAGAAGCAGTTCGATGATGGCAAGATGAATTGTGTAGTTCAGCAGACAGCTACATGGGATGAAGCAGAAGCTAAGAAGATCGTTGAGACAGCTATCAACTCAAAGCAGAAATTCAACGTTATCTACGCTGAGAACGATGGTATGGCTAAGGGTGCTGTAGCAGCTCTTGATGCAGCTGGTATTAAGCACGGTGTAGGTCAGGAAGTTATCGTTATGGGCTTTGACTGCAACAAGTGGGCTCTTAGAGAACTCAAGGCAGGCAACTGGAACTACGATGGACAGTGCTCACCTTTCCAGGCACAGATTATCTCTGATTTAATCCAGGGTAAGACAACAGCTTCTTCAAAGAAGATTATCAACCAGGAAAAGGGCTTTGATGCAACTACTATCACAGATGATGACATCAATACTTACGGTTTAGGTGAATAATTATCTAACATAACACGAGGCGCAGTCAGGCCAGCCCTGGCTGCGCTCTTTTTAACAGAAACGTTAAATTGGAGGAAGGGTTATGGAGCACGAATTGCTCGAAATGAGAAACATAAGTAAGATTTTCCCCGGTGTAAAAGCACTTAGTAATGTTGACTTTACACTTAGAAAAGGTGAAATTCATGCACTGATGGGCGAAAACGGCGCCGGAAAATCAACACTTATAAAAGTACTTACAGGTGTATATCAGATGGATGGCGGAGAGATAAGTGTGGATGGTGATAAGATATCCATTCGTTCCCCGCAGGATGCACAGAATAACGGTATCTCTACAGTGTATCAGGAGATTACATTATGTCCTAATCTTACTGTAGCAGAGAATATGTATATAGGACGTGAGAATGGCGTATTAGTTAATCATAAATCACGTGAGAAAAGTGCGGACAAGATTCTTCAGGAACTTGGTATTCCCGCAAGAAGCACACAGCAGCTTGGTAGCTGTTCTTTGGCTGTTCAGCAGATGGTAGCCATTGCACGTGCAGTTGATATGAAGTGTAAGGTTTTAATCCTTGATGAGCCTACATCTTCACTTGATGATAAAGAAGTTAATATGCTTTTTAAGCTCATGAGAGACTTAAAGGCACAGGGTGTCGGAATCATATTCGTTACCCATTTCCTTGAACAGGTATATGAGGTCTGCGACCGTATCACCGTTCTTAGAAACGGTGAGCTGGTCGGAGAATATTTAATAGAAGATCTTCCTCAGGTTGAACTCGTAGCTAAGATGATTGGTAAGGATCTTGATGAATTAAGTTCCTTAAGCGAAGGTGAGGAAAAGAACTACGACAATGCTGAAGTATTTTACGAAGCAACGAATCTTTCGAGTTCTGATGCACTTTCATTTGATTTTAAGATTCATAAGGGAGAGGTTAATGGCTTCACAGGACTTCTTGGTTCAGGACGAAGCGAGAGCGTCAGAGCGATCTTTGGTGCTGACAAGGTAACAGGCGGTACCGTTAAGATTAAGGGAGAAGACGTAAAAGTCACCAAGCCTCTTGATGCTATGAAGCACGGTATCGGATATCTTGCAGAAGATAGAAAGAGAGATGGTATCATAGCAGATCTTAGTGTAAGAGAAAATATTATTCTTGCACTTCAGGTTATGAAGGGCTTCTTTAAGCCTATAAGCAGAAGTGAAGCAGAAGCTTTTGCAGATGAATATATCAAGGTACTGAATATCAAGACAGCAAGCCGCGAGACTCCTATCGGATCATTAAGCGGTGGTAATCAGCAGAAGGTAATCTTAGCCAGATGGCTTCTTACACATCCTGATTATTTGATTCTTGATGAGCCTACACGTGGTATTGATGTAGGTACAAAACTTGAGATTCAAAAGCTTGTACTCAAGCTTGCAGAAGAAGGTGTGAGTGTAACATTCATCTCATCCGAAGTTGAAGAGATGCTTCGTACCTGCTCAAGACTAATCGTAATGAGAGACAGACATATAGTTGGAGAACTTAAGGGCAAGGATCTTAACCAGGCTCAGGTAATGAAGACTATAGCGGGAGGAGAGTCGTAAGATGAAGAATAAACTAAAACAGATATTCAAGGGCGGACTTGGCCAGCTTACAATTCCTCTTATTGCCATAGCCCTTCTTGTAATATTCAACTTAATAAGAGACCCGTCATTCTTTTCAATAGAACTTATGCATAACAATGATGGAAACATAGTTCTTGCGGGTAACTTAATCAGTATTATTAACGGTGCCAGCGAACTTGCAGTATTGGCAATGGGCATGACACTTGTTACAGCAGCCTGTGGCGGACAGGATATTTCAGTCGGCGCCATGGCAGCTATAGCAGGAAGTACATTTGTTAAGGTACTTAAGGCATCGCCCAGTATCACAGGAATTACAGTTGTTATAGCATTCTTTGCAGCATGTGTTGTGGCTATGCTTTTTGCATCATTCAACGGTGTGCTGGTAGCGATATTCAAGATACAACCGATGATCGCGACGTTGATTCTATTCACTTGCGGTCGTTCGATAGCATACTGGATTAACGGTGGTGCAACTCCTACAGTTGAGAGTCCCATCATCAATGCGATAGGTGGATTTATTCCCGGAATTCCCGTTCCCACACCTGTTCTCATTGTTATAGCAGTTGCAATAATCTTCGCATTGGCATTCCGCTTCACATCAATCGAACTTTTCACTCAGTCGGTTGGTATCAACGGAAGTGCAGCAAGACTTAACGGTATCAACTCAACATTTATTAAGCTTCTTTCATTCATAATACTCGGTGCGTGCGTAGCAGTTGCAGGTAGTATCGCAGTTGGTCGTCTCGGACTTATCAACCATGAGACAATCCTTCTTGATATTGAAATGGATGCCATCCTCGCAGTTGCAATCGGTGGCAACAGCTTAGGCGGTGGTAAATTCAAGATTTCAGGAAGTATCATTGGTGCATATGTAATCCAGATGCTTACAATTACGCTCTACGCTATGAAGGTATCATCTACAGATGTTAAGGCATACAAGGCTATAGTTATCATCATCTTGGTTGTTATCGGATCACCAGTTATTAAGGCAAAATTCCAAAAGCTTATGAACCGTATCAAGGATAATAAGCGCAAAGTATCAGTGAAAGGAGCGGAATAGAGATGGAAAATACTAAGAAATTTCGCAGAGAACCTCTTACAGATACTCAGCTTTTGATGACAATCACAATCGGTATATTCTTCGCAATGTATCTGATTGCAATGGCTGTACTTAAGGGAGGATTCCTTCGCCCTCAGCAGATATTTGATATGCTTAACGATAACGCACCGCTCATTATTACATCCTGCGGTTTGACAATCGTTATGATTGCCGGCGGAATCGACATTAGTGTAGGTGCTGTAACTTCACTCGTAGTTATGAGTTGTGTATTGTACCTTAACAGAGGTGGCAATATATTCGTATCAGTACTTTTAGCACTTGGAATCGGACTTGCTTTTGGTTTGGTTCAGGGATACTTAATAAGTTACCTTGAGATTCAGCCATTCATAGTAACGCTGGCAGGTATGTTCTTTGCGAGAGGTTTAACAACTATATTATCAGTTAATCCTCAGAAGGCAGAGCATGAAGGATTCGCAAAGCTTAGAGATGTTAAGATAGAGATTTCCTGGCTTGGATATGTTGCCAAGAATGGTAACAGAATTCCTGCAAGAATCGAGTTAGGTGTAGTCATCGCTTTGGCGTGTGTACTCATAATCTTCTTGCTTCTTAAGTTTCATAAACTCGGCCGTGGATTCTACGCTATCGGTGGTAATCAGCAGAGTGCATTAATGCTTGGTATCAATGTTAAGAGAACAAGATTTATTACATATATTATAAGCGGTCTTTTAAGCGGAATCGCCGGATACGTATTCATGATGCATACAGGTGCAGGTAATGCAACCAATGCAGCAGGTATGGAAATGAACGCGATTGCTTCATCCATCATAGGTGGTACACTTCTTACCGGTGGTGTAGGTAACGTAGTAGGTACACTCTTTGGTACACTTACTCTTACAACAATCAATAAGATTGTAGTATCTAGTGGCCTCAAGGATCCTTGGTGGCAGAAGATTACAACCGGTGGAATGCTCTGCTTCTTCATTCTTCTTCAGAGTATCGTATTAAGCAGAAGATCAAAGAAGAAACAATCTTAACTGTCCATTATTGAAAGGGATTAAACACATATAAAAAAATATGCAGATAGCAGTTTTATCTGCATATTTTTTTAGAGAAAAAAGTCTGTAAAAGTGCATACCTGGATCTACATCAAAAATTCGAAAAATCACTTGTTAGATTGTGAAAAAAGTAGCATACTGTAAGTATCTATGTAATCGGAGAATTGTTGTGTGAATTGATATGGGCAAAATAGCAGATTTTATCAATAAAGACACCAAATATAAAAATGAAACCAAGAGAATGACGGTAACCATCAGATGGCTGCTTTTATATTTTGCGGCTCTGTCTGTATGCAATCTTCTTCTTAATATGTTTCTTCTAAAAAGCGTCAAGGGAACTGCGATATGGGCGCTC
>JAEEQX010000014.1 GCA_016285575.1 Lachnospiraceae bacterium | reverse complement strand
GAATATCTCCTCTCGTTTCTTGCACGGTACGATGAATTTTACTTCCGTGCCTTCGGCATTGCTTTCGATCTTAAGTCCATCCTCCTGGTTATAGTACAGACGGATACGCAGGTTTACATTGACAAGGCCGAATCCTCCGCCGCCTTCGCTGACGGTCGGCTGGCCCTTCTTCATTCTTTCGTTCAGATCATTCAACTGCTCCGCGGTCATTCCGAGTCCGGTGTCACGAACGCTGAAAACAAGATTGCCGTCCTCGAGACTTCCCTTAACAGTGATCTTGCCGCCTCCGCGCTTGATCTTGATCCCGTGGTAGAGAGCATTTTCGACAAGCGGCTGGAGAAGGAGCTTAAGGATATAGAAATCACCTATCTCATCGGGAATGTCTATCTCATAATTCATGATATCGCGGTACCTTGTCTGCTGGATCTTAAGATACCCTTCGATATGCTTTTTCTCCTGACTGATGGGAATCCAATCAGCACCCGAAGAAAGTGATATTCTGAAAAAGTCACTAAGAGCACTCGTTAACTGGATAACTTCATCCTTCTCACCGGCCTCTGCTTTCCATATAATAGCATCGAGTGTGTTATACAAAAAGTGAGGATTAATCTGCGCCTGAAGTGTACGAAGTTCCGCTTTACGTAGATTTCTTCCGTCAATCTCACTCTGCTTCATCATCTCTTCCAGGCGGTCCGCCATTGTGTTAACCTGCTTGGTAAGATTTCTAAGTTCTGTAACATCTGTCTCTGTTAATCTCGCATTAAGTGTTCCCTCTGCAAGAAGTGCTGTAACATCTTCCAACTGCTCAATAGGTCTTCTGACAAACATAGCAGTTCTTTTCATGGAACGATTTCTTATAAGAAGTGCTATTACAACAGTCATCGCTTCCACAACAGCAGTTACGATTATGATGATTCTAAGATTGACGCTCATCTGAGCTGTTGTTGTAATCTCTTTTGCAATATACTCATTAAGCATACTGTCAACAAGCGATGATACTCCTCGAACTTCGACAAGCACCGCTTCGTTCTCGACTACAGGAACTTCATTCTTTATATTGGTTTTAATCTGATCAACATAGTTCGAAAGCGTCTCCATGGTACGTGATGCTACCATAAGAGAGAGTCTGTTTTCTTCACTTGTTCTTTTGGATATCGTATCTATGGTGTCGTTAACTTGATAGATGAGCATGTATATATCACTCTCATCAAATGTATCTCTACCATTAACTATGTTCCAAGCGGCATCAGGTATATCCTCAGCAACAACCGTCTTAAGGCTTGCGATAGTCTCCATACGAACTATGGCACTATGATATTTGTATGCATAAAAAAGCATTAAAACCAGGCTTATGACGATAGGAACAACCAGCATCAAAACAAGTCTGTGACTTAGATCATTGATGCGCCCGAGAATGCTATTTTCTTTTTTAACCTTTTCCATTAAGATTCCTTAGTATCCTCTCGGCGCTATTTTTTCCAGATCCTGTTCATCAGAGAATATAACTTCCGTAGGATGAATTACTTCATCCACTTCTTCGCCATTCTTCAACTTCTTGGCAGTCTCCATAAGTTCCTTGCCAAGCTTTGGAGTACATTCAACTACGCAGTTGATTTTGCCTTCCTTTAATACATCTATCGCTTCCTGACCACCGTCTATGGAAATGATAATTATATCTTTACCGGGTTTGTATCCTGCTTTTTCTATCTCTGGAATTGCTCCAAGTGTCATCTCGTCATTATGAGAATATACTACATCAATATCATCGCCATGTTTATCAAGCAATGATCTCATGCATTCTGCTCCACGGCTTTTTAAAAAGTCTCCGTCGATTCTCTCAAGTATATGCATACGACTGTCTGATGCGATGGTGTCTGCAAATCCCTGCTGACGCTGGCGCATGGGAGTGGAATTCTCAGTGCCTGTAATCTCGACTATATTAACTGAATCAAGTCCGAGACTGTCAGCCTTACGAATAAGGTACTCCGCTGCCATTACACCTTCCTGATAAAAATCCGCACCGATAAGGCAAGTGGTCAATCCTTCTTTTTCAGTACTGATATCTCTATCTACAAGCACAACGGGAATACCTGCTTCTTTTGCCTCTGTAAGTACGTTGTCCCATCCATCCTCAACTATCGGTGAAAAAGCAATAACATCAACCTTATATGCAATGAATCTTCTTATAGCTGCAATCTGGTTTTCCTGCTTCTGATTGGCATTCTCAATCATCAGACTTACACCATAATTTTCTGCCTGATCTTCAATATCCTGTGTATTGCCAATTCGCCATGCACTCTCAGATCCAATCTGAGAAAAACCAAGCAATAGTTCAGGTTCATCTGACTTTTTTCCATTTTGGCATCCAATCAAAAGAATGCCTGTGAGTAACAGGCATAATAATGATTGCAATAATTTACGACTTCTTTTCATAATGTAATCCCTCAAAAACCTATTAATGCTTTTTCCACATGGGAGGAGCAAAAAGCAAAAGAATAGGATATAACTCAAGTCTGCCGGCAAGCATATCAAATATGAATACAATCTTGGACAGATAATTAAATCCTGCAAAATTACCGGACGGCCCAACAGCATTAAGGCCCGGGCCGATGTTGTTCATCGTAGCAAGTACGGATGTGAAATTGGTTACCATATCATACTTGTCTATTGATACGATAAATACCGATCCAAAATATATAAGTGCAAAAAGCACAAAGTATACGCATACACTTTTAACTACGTTTTTATCAAGAGCTCTGTCATCCATCTCAACTGCTTTGATACTTCTTGGGTGAATGAAAGAGTTGACTTCCTGCTTAACCGCTTTCATACCAATCAAGATTCTCGAAAACTTAAGTCCACCGCCTGTACTGCCTGCACACGCACCGGTAAGCATGAGAATAATAAGTATAGTCTTGGGAAGTGAAGGCCATTCGTTAAAATCGCAAGTTGCAAATCCTGTGGTAGTGATAATTGATCCTACCTGAAATGCTGCATCGGTAAGCGCATCTCCAAATTTTGCATATGTTCTGAATATACTTAATGTAATGATGATAACAGATAAAAGAATCATGCCAAGATAAGCTCTGACTTCTTCTATCTTAAATATTGCTTTGAATTTTCTCGCAAGCAATAAGAAGTATACGTTAAAGTTGATTCCAAAAAGAATCATGAATATCGTAACATTCCATTTTATAGGAGTAGAGAATGAAGCAATGGAATCATTGTATATTCCGAATCCTCCGGTACCGGCTGTTGCGACAGCAGTACATATTGCTTCGTAGGGATTCATACCCATAATCCAAAGAGATACAAACTGAATTAACGTTAAAGCAAAATAAATAAGATAAAGTATCTGTGATGAGTCCTTCATCTTGGGAACAAGTTTTCCTACAACAGGTCCCGGGCTTTCTGCACGAAGAAGATGCATGTTAACACTGCCTGCCATGGGAAGAACTGCAAGAAGGAATACGATGATTCCCATACCACCTATCCAATGTGAAAAGCATCTCCAGAAGTTTGCTGCATGGCTCATATCTTCAACACTGGTTAAGATGGTCGCACCTGTGGTAGTGAATCCACTCGACATCTCGAATACGGCATCTATATAATTAGGTATTTCTCTTGAAATAAAAAGAGGGAGTGCTCCGACAAGACTCATTAAAAACCAAGATAATCCAACAGTAGCAAATCCTTCCTTTGCGAAGAACTGCATGTTCTTAGGTTTTTTAATGGATACCAAAAGACCCAGTAGCATTCCAAGAAGTGCTACCAGAAAATAAGCCCACCATACATTTTCACGATATATAAGCGCAACTATTCCGGGCAATGCCATAAAAGCTGCTTCGAGGGCGATAACTCTGCCAAGCGTATATATTATTACTGCTATATTCATTACTTACACCTTATTCAAGTATATCCTTAATATCGCTAAGGCCGCTTCTCGTAGTTACAACTATAACTGTATCTCCTGCCTCAACAACACTCTGGCCTTTAGGAATAATGATTGTTCCCTTTCGGTTAATACATCCGATAAGGATGTCTCTCTTTAAGTTCAATTCCATAAGAGGTCGACCTATTATCGGTGAATTGGAAGTAATCTTGAATTCAAGCGCTTCCACACGACCGCTGTTAAGCTTAATCATAGTCTCAACATTGCTTCCAATAGTATTCTGCATTGCTCTGACATACGATACTATATAATCTGCAGCAATCTTATCGGGATAGATAAGGCTGCCCAAATTGAATGTTGAAATAATATCATCAAATGATATTCTGTCTATCTTGGTTACAACTTTACCCTGTGTCTTAGTCTTTGCAAAAAGAGATAAGAAAATGTTAGTCTCATCGATACCGGTAAGTGATACGAATGAATCGCAGCCCTCAATACCTTCTTCGATAAGTACTTCCTGGTTGGTTGCATCACCATTAATAATCGTAGCCTTAGGAAGCATCTCAGAAAGTGATTCACAACGCTCTCTGTCACTGTCGACGACCTTGACTCTGATACCCATCTTAAGAAGAATCTCAGCAAGATAGTATGTCATCCTACCGCCACCAACTATCATGGTATCCTTAACCTGATGTGTATCGAATCCTATCTTGGTAAAGAATTCTCTTGAATTAACTGCGGATGCAACAATGGTAATCTTGTCACCTGCACGAAGAATAAAAGGACCGTTAGGGATGAATATATCTTCACCTCTCTCGACCGTACAAATAAGTATATCGGAAAGTACTCTCTTGCTTACTTCAATAAGAGTCTTATCTGCAAAAGGAGAATCCTCAGTAATAACTATATTTAAAAGTTCTACTCTGCCCTTGGCAAATGTATCAATCTTGTCTGCCGAAGGGAATCTTAAAAGTCTTGATATCTCGACTGCTGCCGCATACTCAGGATTAATAATCATCGAGAGTCCAAGTTCGTCCTTGATGTACTGAATTTCCTTGCTGTACAGAGGGTCTCGTACTCTAGCGATAGTATTGCAGTTACCGGCTTTTCTCGCAAAGAGACAACATAGAAGGTTGATCTCATCCGAACCTGTAACTGCTATCAAAAGATCTGTCTTCTCAACCTGGGCTTCTCTTTGTACCGAATAACTGGCACCGTTTCCGACAAGTCCCATTACATCAAAATTGTTGGTAATATCATTGATAACATCCTGGTTCTTATCAATGACTGTAATATCATGCTTCTTTTCAATTATCAACTGCTTAACGATGGATAAACCAATCTTTCCGCAGCCCACAATTATAATCTTCATTTCGTTACCTTTTTACTACTAAAATAATCAAATAATATTTTCTACTCCAACAAACAGAAATAATCTATATATTTAAATTGGAATACTAAATCACTATATTCTCGCAGTATATTCCGTTACTCCACGAACAGTCTCGCCATCAATCTGAAGTGCATAAGGCTTATCAAACTTAACTGTTATTTCCTTACCTGTTCTTACAGTAACAAGTTTCTTATTGTTAACATGTTCGCCCTCAAATATCTTGGGGAATCCCATAAGAGTACGTATACGACCAAGACTATGAAATACCACACTGGTAAGCTGATCAGAAAGTCTGTCCTGTTCGGGAGCAGCCTTCATACCTCCGCCATAATATCTGCCATACATAGCTGAAGCAATCCATGCTTTTTTATATTCTACTGTCTCACCATCTACAGTGATCCACGCTTTAGGTGGCTTGAACTTGAATAGTACAAGCTTAATGGAAAGTGCAGTGTAATCTATCTTTTTCTTGCCTGCTGCCTTCATATCATCCGCCATCTCGCAGCACACACCATCAACACCAAATCCTACACCATTGAGGAACTTGTAATCCTTACCATTAATTGTAACTGTTGGAAGCTTTTGAATATACTTTTTGATTGAAGGAGTCTCAGCTGAATCATAGTTCTCCTTAATATCTCTTAAGAAGTCATTTCCGGTTCCTGCCGAATGTAACATTACATCGCAAGGAATATCTATTCCTTGTGTATCATTAACGAATCTGTTAAGTGTTCCGTCTCCGCCGTTTAAGATTACAGTATCATCTCCGGTTAACTTGGCAGCAAACTCAGATATATTAAGGCCGACAAGATTAACAAGTTCGCTTTCTTTTTCAAGAGTAGCTTTTAAATTGTCTGCAGGCTCCTTACCATGTCCGTTATTAGCAAGTTCATTGTAGAGAATGTAAATCATATTTTTCTCCTTTCGAAGACATTATTTTCATCAATTTCCCGTATATAAAAGTACAATAAGGTAACCGAGTGTTATGTCGGTTACCTTAGTATATATTTCTATTTATTCTTGGTCGATGCGTTATCATCATCGTCTTCGTCATAATACGCGAGCGAACTTCCGCAATACTGACAGAACTTTTCGCCATTGTTAACACCCATGCAATAAGGACAGTTGGCATAATATCTCTTGTCCTGTATCTCATCGAGCTTAACTTCAGCCTGACGTACCTTGAGTCTTTCCATCTCAAGTTGATATTCAGCCTGTTGTGCCGCAAGTCTTGCCTGCTGTTCAGCCTGAGCCGCTGCTATCTTGGCTTGATTCTCGGCCTGTTTTTCCTGAATCTTAATCTGGCTGTTTTCGTGTATCTTATTAACTATTGCGGCAGATGCAACTCCAACTGCCGCGCTGGTGGCAGAACTGACTATCGAATTGACAAGTCCGCCTCCTCTATTTCTTCTATGCTTGTTATTTCCCATATTGATATTAATTGTAGGCGCCGGTGGAGCGACCGGAGTACTCATCTTCGGCATGGATGGTGAACTGATTGAAGTGTTTTTCACTGAGCCTCTCATAGGATTTTTGAATCCTTTAGGAGCTGATCCGCCCATTCCGGGTCTACCGCCTCTTGAGGAACCACCTTTGCTGTGTCCGGTTATAGCCATCTTTCCCCTCCGTAATATTTTTGCACGTGCCTTCAGTTATGTATTTTACCATATTTGAACGCCTAATAAAACATATATTTCCAATCAGTTTAACGTGTGTTATTTTATGTATTTCGGAGGATTATAGCTTCCTTTTATGCTACCCATTGCCTTTACATTGTGTCCACGAGCATTACTATTATTATCCATTTCCTCAATCATCCAGATAAGATTGGCACCATTTTCATTGAGTCTGTAGGAAATATCCTCGCATTCGCTCTCCATGGCAATGACGTATATTTCATAATTGTGTTTGGCCGGTGGGTATGGACCGATATATCCTGTATCTTCGTCATATTCTCCAAGCTTAAGTGATGTCTTATCTGTAAAACATACCCAGTGAAGGAATTCTCTCGCATCATGATCTATCATCACTATGGCATATTGACTGCAACCATCAACCGACTCCCATTTTAAATCAGGAGACAGATTACTGCCCGCATCCTTGCCAATCTCCTTATCCCACTGACCTCCAATGAGGCTGCTTGATTCCACCTTGATATTCGGTAGAGCCTCTATATCAAGATTTCTTGAATCAAGTTTTGATCCAATCCCAAAACTAATGGCGCCTGCAAATATCATAATTACAAAAGCCAGTACAGACAAATTGGAATGAATAAGAACGCCTCTTTTTTTCTTTTGCGACAAAGATACAAGACTTGCTATTATCGCAAGAAAAAAGCCAATCGCACTAATCAGTCCGATGGAGAAAAATATATATCTTATCACTTTTAATATAACCATATATAACCCTCTTAAATAATCCAGCTATATGATTATTAATCAATCTACCTGTTAATTCCCAGTTCTGCGAGATACTCTTTTTGCTTGTCTTCCATCACCTTGGCTTCTGCTTCTTCCATATGGTCATATCCCAAAAGGTGAAGCATACTGTGTGCTATGAGAAAAGCATACTCTCTCTTAACACTATGACCATATTCCTCTGCCTGCGAAATGATTCGATCTCTATTGAGGCATATGTCTCCAAGTATCGGCAGATTAGTCTCAGGATTAAAAGAAGACGCATTGAATTCTTTTTCATCCACATTTGAATAATCCGCAGGCGCTTCCCAATCTATATTGGGAAATGACAATACATCCGTGGTCTTATCTATATCGCGGTATTCTCTGTTGTAGTCCTGAACCTCTTCAGATTCTGTAATCAATATATCTACTTCAACATCCCAAGGACAGTTTTCTTTTTTCAGAATAAATTCTACTACTTCGTTTGCAATCTTTTCCTTGTCAAAGTCTGTTTCGAATTCAATATTTTCTTCTAAAATAACCATATCAATTATCCGCCTTAATACGCGTTATTATTTTAACTTATCAAGCATTTCGCTGGGTGTAAGATATTCCATATATGTAACTCTTGAATTAGCTGATACAACCTCCTCGAAGAAGATTCCGTCATTCTTAACTATGAATTTAGAATATTCTTCATATGAAACCTTCATTCCGTTAATCTTGTATTCCATAACAGGCTTACCGTCCTGGCCCAATACCGGTTCATACTTGGCATCTGTCTCAACTTCTTCATATGCATACTGTGCAACCAATGAACCATCCTTTATCTCATAGAAAGTTGTATAAAAATCTTGGTCCGAATATGAAGTTGAATTCATAAGTACGCCTATTGAAGGATACATCAGTATAATCTGTCCGTCTGAAAAATAACCTTCCGGTCCTTCAAATACCAAGCCATCCTCATATGCACATAAGCTTGACTTATCGTTGTCTACCACTAAAAGAAGAGGATCACGGCCTGTCACTTCAACAAGTGAGAACATGATGCCAGCTTCACTTGCACGTCTATTGATGATACTCTTATATGCTTCCTTGTAATCCTTGGGACCATTTCCCTCAAGATAATCAAGCATTGCCTTGTATGAGCATCCTTTGTTCCAAGAGATACGTTTTTCTCCGGGAATATAAGAGTCGATTTCTGTATAATATTCGCTCTTGGTAACTTCTTTTTGATCTATTGTATATTTTGTAACACCTGTGGGGCCATCCGGTCCGTATTCATCCTCGTATTCACCCTCGCATTCGAGTTTAAATCCTGTGTCACTGATGGAATAAACATAGTCATAATAATATCCCATATGGCCCTCGGAATTAACTAAAAGATTACCTTTTTCCTCATAATAAAAAGCTAATCTTGCAGTATTCATATACTTAACTTCACCATTAATGATAGTAAGTATTATATTGCCTGCTGCCTCATAGCCGGAACTTACAACGAGTTCAGGAATATCATCGTCATTAAGATAGATGAATCCGAATGACCATTCGTCTCTCCAATTTGTATCATAGTCTCCGATTAATTCTGTAACTCCGTTCTTAAGGTAATCTGAGTATATATCTTTCCAAGCGACATCCTCAACCTCTGTGTCAGGTGTCTGATTATCCGGAGTCTCAGGATCCTCTTTGCCATCATCTACTACAACTATGTTGGCATTTTGATTGTCATTATTTCCCTTATCGCCAATTATCGCATCTCCTCCGATGCATCCTGTCATTGCAAGTATACTTGCAAGCGTAATTGCTAGAAAACTTTTTCTTCTCATTTTTATATCTCCTTTTACATACCTTTCATTTTCTATTACTATATATAATCCGCCCCATTGACTAAATAGCATTCTTAACATCATCAGCCCACTGACTCTCATACAGCTCTTTATAAAAGCCTCCTTTTTGTATGAGTTCATCATGGTTACCCTGTTCGATGATATTGCCGTCTTTCATCACAAGTATAACATCTGCATTCTTGATAGTCGATAAGCGATGTGCAACTATAAAACTTGTCTTACCTTTCATAAGTGAGGCAAAAGCATCCTGCACCTTTAGTTCAGTGCGAGTATCTATTGAACTTGTCGCTTCGTCAAGTATTAATATCGGAGGATTCATAAGCATAACTCTTGCAATACACAAAAGCTGCTTCTGGCCATTGGAGAGGTTTCCACCGTCTTCTGTAATCTCGGTATCATACCCATTAGGCATTCTCATAATAAAACTATGAGCATGACATTTCTTACAAGCCTCTATCACTTCTTCATCACTAAAGTCCTGCCCAAGTGTGACATTATATCTGATACTTCCTTTTCTAAGCCATGTCTCCTGAAGGACCATTCCGAAGTTTTCTCTGTATGCCTGTCGCGTATAATCCTTGATGTTTTCATCATCCATCATTATCTCTCCGGAATTGACATCGTAAAAGCGCATCAAAAGATTAATAAGTGTTGTCTTTCCGCATCCTGTCGGTCCAACTATCGCAACTCTTTTTCCTCTTAAAACCTCAAGCGAAAAATGCTCTATAAGTTTTTGTGTAGGAACATACGAAAAACTGATCTCTTTAAAATCTATTACTTCAAAGTTTTCTTTTTTCTCAGTCTTGGCATCTTCTTTTTCTTCGATCTCTTTTTCAGATAACAATTCTTTTATCCTGTCAGCGCATGCCAATGCATTTTGAAACTCTGTGAGTACTCCCGATATCTCATTAAAAGGCTTAGTGTACTGATTGGCATATGATAAAAAGATGGTCAATTCACCGACACTTAATCCACCCGTTACTATAATGGATATTCCTCCGAATATAGCTACCATCGCATAAACAAGCGAGTTGACGAATCTGGTTGATGGATTAGTTAACGACGAGAAAAAGGTTGCCTTAAGAGACGCATCTTTTAATGCATTATTCATATCTACGAACTTATTTAGATTATCCTCTTCTTTAGCGAATGCTCTAACGACCTTTTGACCGGATACCATCTCGTTAATGAATGAAACCTGAGTACTTCTCTCTTTTGTCTGAACTTCAAATAATGAGTATGTTTTCTTGGATACAAATCCTGCAACAAAGAACGAAAGAGGAGTAACCAATACAACTACCAAAGTAATCTTCCAATTCATTACAAGCATAAATGCAAGTGTTCCAAGTATTGTAAGAACACCTGTGAATACTTGAGTGAATCCCATAAGCAATCCGTCTGATAGCGTCTCAACATCAGCTATCATTCTCGATACAGTATCACCGTTTTTATGCGAATCGATATACGATATCGGAAGCTTATGAATCTTAGCCATAATATCTTTTCTGATCTCGTACACAACTGAACTTGTTAATCTGTTATTGGATAGACTTAACAAAAGTTGAGCTACAATTGTAATCGCGATAACTATAAGAGCCTGGAAGATAATCAATTTAAGACTATCGAAATCAACTCTTCCCTTTTCAATCACAAGATCAATTCCATGTCCGGAGAGTATAGGAATATAAAGCGATCCAACCACTGTCACGAGCGCACAGATAATACTCGTGGCAAGCAGAAACCACTTTTTGAACACGTATTTAATTAAGAATGAAAACGTGGTCTTATCTTTCATCTTTATATCTTTATATAGCTTCCTCAGGGAACTGCGACTTGTAGATTTCCCTGTATGCCTCACATGTTTTGATTAGTTCTTCATGCTTGCCTAGTCCTGCAAGTTCCCCGTCATCAAGAACGAGAATCTTGTCTGCATCCATAATGCTCGCTGCTCTTTGTGATACTATAAAGCATATGGAATCTTTTGCTAATTCTCTGATACCCGCTCTAACCTTCTTCTCTGTAACGTAATCAAGTGCGGATGTAGAATCATCAAGAATCAGTATCTCAGGCTCCTTAACAAATGCTCTTGCGATGCATAATCTCTGTCTCTGGCCTCCGGAGAAGTTCTTGCCGCCTTCAGTTACTTCTGCCTTAAGAGCACCTTCTTTTTGATACACAAAATCATATGCACATGCTCTCTTAAGAGCAGTATCCATTTCATCATTGGAAGCATCTTTTTTACCCCACTTTAGATTGTCTTCTATTGTGCCTGAAAAAAGGAGTGCGGTTTGAGGAACTATTCCAATATAGTCTCTCATGAATTTCGTCATTCTCATCGCAACATTTTTGTCATCCTGTTGTGTCGATGAATCAACTATATTCTTACCATTAACATCAATCTCTCCGTTGGTCGCTAAATAGTATCCACAAATAAGATTAATAAGTGTAGTCTTACCAGAACCCGTACCACCAATGATTCCGATTATCTCTCCCTTTTTAGCTTCAAATGAAATATCTTTTAACGATTCTTTACCTGAACCCGGGTATGCAAAATCAACTTTATTGAAAATGATGTTTTCTATTCTATCTGTTTTTTCTTTTGCTAAGTTTTTATTCTCTTCCTTGTCATCGTACACGGTCGCAGACTCGTCATTTTCAAAAAGCATCTCCGAGATTCTGTCGGCACACGCAACAGACTTGGTCATAGTGATAATAAGATTGGCAAGCTTTATAAGTTCAACTAATATCTGCGCCATGTAGTTAAGAAGTGCAACCAATGCGCCTCGTTCTATCGCACCTGTATATACTTCGCCAGCGCCAAAATATAAAACTGCAAGTGTTGATACATTAACTATCAAAAATGTTGCAGGATTCATAAATGCAGTTACTCTGCCTGCTGCCAGCTGAATCACTTTTAGCGCTGTAACATTTTTTTCAAAAGACTCTGTTTCTTCATCATCGCAGTTGAATGCTCTGATGACTCTAACGCCGCTTAAGTTTTCTCTGGTTTTTATTGTTACAGTATCGAGAGACTGTTGTACTTTTTTATATAGAGGAATACTTTTTAGAAGAACCGCGAATACAACTATAAAAAGAAGCGGTACACAGACTGTGAATATAAGCGCACCCTTTACATCAACGATGAATGCCATGATTACGGCTCCGAATACGATGAAAGGCGATCTTAAAAAGAGACGAAGGAAAAGATTAACTCCTGTCTGTAATTGATTGACATCGGATGTGATTCTGGTGATAAGTGTGGATGTTCCATACTTTTCAAGTTCACCAAAAGACCTGCGCTGGATATTTTTGAATATCTCTTCACGAACGGTCGCAGCAAATCCTGTCGCTGCCTTAGCGGCAAAATACTGAGCAGTGATGGCGCATGTAAGGCCGATGGCTGCAAGTAACAATAATACTCCGCCCATCTTAATAATATATACCTTATCATTATGACCTATTCCGTTAGAAATAATATTGGCTATAACGAGTGGAACGAGCAATTCAAAAGTTGCCTCGGTCAGTTTGAATAAAGGACCGAGGATGCTCTCTTTAATATATGGTTTTATATATGCCAATAGTCTTTTTTTCATCATACATATAATACGCTATCCCTCGTTCTAAGTCAAAAGAATAAGCCCTCCAAACCAATGTGGTTCGAAGGGCTTTTATATTGTCTTTTATACGTCTAAAACGAATAATTAGATCTTCATATCTCCGTCTTTAATCCAGCCAAGTTTTCTCATAAGTAATGAAACAAGCCATGAGATAACTCCGGGAAGGATGAAGCAAAGAAGTGCTATCTCAATAAGTACAAGCCATACCGGGCTTCCGTTTTCTGTCATCACCTGAAATGCGTTGATAGGTCCTACTAAACCTGCAGTTCCCATACCTGCACCTGTGGGATTGTTTTCAAAGCCGAATACCATTGTTGAAATAGGTCCCAATATTGCACTTGCTACGATTGCAGGAATCCAGATGATGGGCTTCTTAACAATGTTGGGCATCTGAAGCATACTTGTTCCAAGTCCCTGTGCAAAAAGGCCATTCCACTTATTATCCTTAAAACTTGCAATAGCGAATCCAACCATGTTGGCACAACAACCTACTGTAGCAGCACCTGCTGCGATACCGGATAATCCAAGTATAACCGCAATAGCAGCTGAGCTGATGGGAAGAGTAAGAGCAATACCCATAAGCACTGATACTATAATACCCATTAAGAAGGGAGCCTGCTGTGTACCATACTTAATCATATCTCCGACAAATGTCATGAATCCGGAGATGGGTGGTCCAAGTACAAGACCAACTGCTGCACCTGCTGTAATAAGACAAAGGGGAGTTACAAGAATATCTAACTTAGTCTTACCTGCTACTACTTTTCCAAGATATACTGCAGAAATAGCTGCGAGGAAAGCTCCAAGAGGTTCGCCGGGACCAACTAGAGTCATAGCGCCATCAACAAGTACCGTGCCTGCAAGAATCTTAGATGCAAAAGCACCAATCATACCTGCAACTGCTGCCGAGAGAACTGTAAGAGGCTTAGCTTTAAGCTTAACAGCTACACCGCATCCAACACCTGCACCGGTAAGCATCTGAGCTACCTTACCTGCAAGCAAAACATAATTGCCAACTGCTCCGGGAATAATGAGACTAAACTGAATGATAATCGTACCGATTATCAATGTGGCAAACAGACCTGTTGCCATACCACTTAAACCATCAATAAAAAACTCTTTTAAAAAATCCTTAAACTTCTTCATTTCCGCACCTTTCGTTAACTTCAGTTATCAGATTAAAAATATTTTCAACTAAAAATATCATTGAAAGCCCTCTTTGTCAAACTATTTTCCAAAGAATTAACAGATTCTTTGTAACTTTTCACAATTACAACCTTGTTAATCTTCCTTTTTTATATCCGATATAATAGATAAGGTTTAGTGTCAGCATGAGCCTTACGTAACAAAAGGATTTGTTATTAGATTAAACAAGGAGGGTTTAGTATGGTTAAAGTAGGCGACTATCAACAATCAATTAACTCCTACTCTACAGCCAAGACTGAGAGTAAGGAAAAAAGCGCCAATGTCGGATACATCAATGAGAAAAAAGAATCCGGGCTATCCGAAAAAGCGCAAAAGTTATTAAACAAGCTTCGCAGTACTTACACCAATGTCGACTTTATGGTGGCTGACAGCGATACAGGCGACGAAGCGAAGCAGGTGCTTTCTCAGTATACGAGAGAGTATTCGGTGCTCTTGACGACGGATGAAATCGAAAAGATGGCATCTGACGAACAGTTTGAAAAAGAGTATCTGTCACAGATCGAGACTGCTATCGGCGTAACTGACAATATCAATGAACAGTACGATATGAGCCAGTCATTCGAATCCAAGGGCGGATACACCGTAGTATCAAAATACGGTGTTATGGTGGATGCAGACGGCAAGGCAACACTTTTCGCAGACCTCAACAAGCTGTCCGATGCTCAGAAAGAATATCTTGAAAAGCATCGTGAAAAAGTAAAAGAGGAAAAGAAAGCCGAAGAAGCTAAGGCAGAGAAGAAAGAAGCCGAGGAGAGACTTGAGGAGATAGCAGAAGAAGCTGATCCTTTCGACGAACCGGTTGAAAAATCTGTCAGAATCGAAGCATCCAATATTCACGAATTACTTGAAAAGATTAAGAATCTTAATTGGGACGACGTTGCACCTAACAACGCGGCCGTTGGAACCAATTTCGACTTTACAGCATAGTTTTACGTAGGAAATAATCCTTTTTAGTAATAACAAAAAATATAGCGTACCCTTGCTGACGGGGTACGCTTTTCTTATGTTTTTTCTTTTATTGTTTTTCATTATCACTACTATGGAACTATTTATTAGAGATTATTACTAAAATAATTAGTTATTTCAGCCTTGCTAAAACAATGATCTTGTCTTCCTTGTTTACTGCTTTAATCTCAAGATATCCGTCATTCTCTATACCGTAGAATGAAATTGTCTCTCCTTCAAAACAAGGACTCTTATAATGTATCTCAAGTTCACTGAACGCTTTCTTACTTAGTTCCTCACTATCAAAGAGTCCCTCAATAGCAGATATATAAGCTGTATTGTTCATATGTCTTCCGTAATCCGTATCAACACTCCTTACGGTATATGTACCAATGAGTTCTCCCTCGAAGTTGCCGGTTAATTTTGCGAATGGTTCGGGATAACATTTCTTCTCCAATACAACGAGATCTGCAGGATATACATCCTTTGTCTTTTGAGGAAGATGTGTGTTCGCGTCAATTACTCCCCACTCTGTCTTGCCAATCGCCATCACGCCTTCTTCATCAGATATCTCATAATCACGGTTGCATCTGACTGTGCCCGCTTCTTCCGGCCAAGTAGATATCTTAACCATAGTTGCCATCTTGGCTTTTCTAAAAACCTTTATCTTGGTTTTTACTGCCACCCAAAAGAGGCCTCGCTCCTTAAAGCCAGTGAAACCTATACCAAGCATCTCTGCATGATACATGGCCATATCCATGAAAAGCTTCGCCGTATTCGATAACGAAAGCTCCGCATTGTAGTCACATAAGCTCGGTAAAATAGGTTGTTCTTTTTCGTAATTGTTTTGCATATAACCTCTCAATATATATTCTTTTGCTTTAATCCATATCTTTCATTAATTCAGGTTTATCTTATAAATTTTATAATAATCTCAACGAGAAGTACTGTTACACAAGATGATAACGCCACCACGAGTAATCCTTTTTCAAAAAGAGCTACCAACACCGCAACGAGAAGTCCCGCGATTGCACTGTAAATATTTCCTGTTGCTGAAAAGATTGCAGGAATGGTCATTGCTGCCAAAACAGTGTATGGAACATACGCAAGGAAAGACTTGAAGAATCTGTTCTTAACTTCCTTACGCATGAACACGTACGGCAATACTCTTATTAAATATGTGACACCCGCCATTACAGCGAGGTATTTTAAAAATTCCAACCAGTTCATATTCTTTAAACTACACTAATAATATTGTCTTATATTTTCAAATATATCTAAATTTGACTTAATTAAATTAATTCAAATATTCTTTCATCTATTTCTTCTTTTCAACATCATCTTTTACATCAGTTTTATTTTCCTCAGAGATAGGGAAAACCAAGGCTCCGAAAAGTGATGCCACAACAGCGCTTATGATAATTGCAAAGCCTGATGATACACCTTTTAAGAAAGGTATGTATGCGAAGCATAATGACAATGCAATTGCTATCGCTACGACTATGGTTATCTTCCATGAATGCTTCATAGGAGGCACGATGATGGCAATAAACATGCCATATAATGCAACTCCGAGCGCACTGACGATCATCGGAGGAAGTATCTCTCCGCACACTGCTCCTAAGAATGTTCCAAGCGCCCATCCAATATAAGGAGCAATGATAACTCCCATAAAGTATTTATGTCCAAGCTTTCCTGGACGACCCATTCCAACTGCAAATATTTCATCAGTATGGAACTCTCCATAGAATAGTTTTCGAGGAAGAGTCATACTCTCATCTATATGCTGGGACATCGATATAGACATCAATGAATATCTCAAGTTGATTACAAACTGTGAAATAATCATCTCGATTACACTGCCACCCGCAAGCATAATATTAAGACCTGCGAACTGTCCGGCACTCGTTAAATTGGCCATCGAAATAAGAGTTGCCTGCCAGACATTAAGTCCGCCTGCAACTGCCAATATTCCGAATGAAAAAGATACCGCCAGGTATCCGAGTCCAATCGGTATTCCGTCTGTAAATCCTTTCTTGAAACTATTCATGTATATGTTGATCTCTCTATGATTTCAATCTGTTTTGAATAAACATTTTAAATGATGTTTTCAAACCTCGCTTATTATATCACATGAATCAAACATTATTAACAAGATAGTAGAAAAGAAAAAACGATGGTTAATAATTTCCATCGTTTTTTGTTTTTATCATTATTTGAAAGAACTAAGTTTTTCTATATTATTTTTCAGGTGCAGCTGTTTCTTCTTCGCCAAGGCTGTCTTTTGCCTTAACAACGATTGTCTTTTCGTATGAACGGAATGCATCTGCAATTACATTCTCATCAGGTTTCTTAGTAATCAAGCTTACCAAAGGAACTATTACAAGTCCGCCAAGCATTGCTACAACGCCTGAGTTGATTGATGACTTAAAGATGTATCCAAAGAAAGGACCAAAGTCTGCAACGGGAAGCTTAGCAAGAGTTACAACCATCTGGAAGATTGCGATTCCACAACCCCATACGAAGCAAACAGCAGCGGAAGCTTTTGTAACTTTCTTAGAGTAGAGTGAGTAGAGGAAAGGTGCCAAGAACGCTCCGGCGAGTGCTCCCCATGAAACACCCATCATCTGTGCGATGAAAGTTACTGAAGGATGTGAGTCCTTGATTACAGCGATAACAGCGGATACAGCGATGAAGAATACGATGAATAATCTCATGATAAATACCTGCTGCTTTTCGTTTAAGCCTTTTTTGAATGCGGGCTTGATAACGTCGAGTGTGAAAGTTGAACTCGATGTTAAAACAAGTGATGAAAGTGTGGACATCGAAGCAGAAAGAACCAATACGATTACGATTGCAATTACGATATCAGGAAGTGTTGCAAGCATAGCAGGTACGATTGTATCGAATAAGGGCTTACCTGTATCGGGATTGTATACAACACCTGCGTCAGCATAGAGTCTGCCGAAACCTCCAAGGAAGTAGCATCCACCTGCAACTACGATTGCAAATACTGTTGAAATAACAGTTCCTTTGTGAATATCGTTTTCACTCTTGATAGCATAGAACTTACCGACCATCTGAGGAAGGCCCCATGTACCAAGTGATGTAAGGATTACTACGAAGAGTAATGCCAAAGGATCAGGTCCTAAGAATGATGCGTAAGCTCCTGCCCAACCTGCGTCACCTTCAATTGTAGAAAGGGTTCTCATAGCTGCTACAAGACCACCGTTTTGAACCAAAACTGAAATGATGACTGCAGATATACCAAACAACATGATAATACCCTGAATGAAGTCATTGATTGCTGTAGCCATATATCCGCCAAAGATTACATATACACCGGTAAGTACAGCCATTACAAGGATAACTACCCAGTAAGGAATCTCAAATACAAGACCGAAAAGGCTTGAAAGACCGTTGTAAAGAGATGCTGTATAAGGAATAAGGAAAATGAATACGATTACTGAAGCAGCAATCTTAAGTGCTTTTGAATCAAATCTTTTTCCAAAGAAATCCGGCATTGTCTTAGCATCATAATGCTGCGTCATAACACGGGTTCTTCTTCCCAAAATATTCCACGCAAGTAACGATCCGATAAATGCATTACCCAGGCCTGCCCAAGTACTTGATAGACCAAAGTTCCAACCGAACTGTCCTGCATAACCGACAAAGATTACGGCCGAAAAGTAAGATGTACCGAACGCAAAAGCTGTAAGCCAAGGACCTACGCTTCTACCGCCAAGTACGAAGCCGTTAACATCTGTTGCCTTCTGTCTGGTGTAAAATCCTACTCCAATCATCAATGAGAAAAAGCATATTAGTAGGATTACTGTAAGTATTTTCATAACTATCTCCTTTTGCTAATTATATTAGCAATTTAGCGCTTTAAAGTTTTACACTTTATGGCATTAAAGTAACATAGTTTGCTTTTATTGTCAATAATCCATTTAAATATAGTCATAAAAAGAGCGCCTTCGTGGCGCTCTTCATATAGTTATATCTATTACAATCGATTTATTTTTCCACCAATATTGGAAAACCTTCATGATATTGCTTGATTAGAAATGAATGATCTTTTGCGTATTCAAAAAGAGAGTCTGCTAACTTTTCATTAACAAATTCACGAACTTTTTCTATATCTATCTTATTAACTGATGGGCACGTAGGAGTGAGGGCTATTACCAATGCACCATCTGTTTTTCTCATTACTCTGAGTGGCCAAATCTTGCAATCCCATGGTTTTTCATTGGCGTCCAAAATACAACCATTAGTTGAAAGATATGGACATGGTGCTTCTTCTTCACTGTCATCGGTTTTGTAGTTATTGGATAAATCATATCTTGCATAAGTATTGTTTTCGAACGAAAACTTTTGAAGAACAGATGCATCCAATTTTTGATCTGCTTCTATTGACTCAGTATTCTCTAATGTGAAAATAGGCGTCTCCCATAGTGACTGTCTCCTGAAAGCACAACAAAATCTGCAGGCAGCACAATCTTCTTTTTTCAGAATCTCCGATAACATCTATTTCTATCCTTTATGTTTATATTTTGTATTTCAGATTATTAAATATTTTGTATTCTATATTTCAGTTGCTACATATTTCTCAAGCATTATATCCGGGCAATAAGATTCCTTGGCTCTGCGAAGTCCTTCAACTCCCAAGTCTTCTTCGCGATTAATATACTTATATCCTTTTGCACATATTAGTGCAAATTCGTTGCATAGCAATTGATAGATTCCTGTTACATCTTTTCTTCCTTTTTCTATCACTTCATCCATACAGTCATCTGACAAAGCTGCGCCTGCCGCATATCCTACAACAGTTCCTTTAACATAGACTACAATTCCTTTGAACTCTAGTTCATCGTAATGATCAAGATAGAATTTAATTGCTTCGTTTTCTCTTGCAAGCATCTCGTCATATTCTTCAGATAATCTGTCTTTTATCCAATACTCCTGAAAAGCTGCCACATCAGCAATATTGTCTCTCGTGATATTTTGAATATCTATATGTCCTTCGTATGCCGAATAAAAAGCACGAACTCTATTTCTCTTTGGAGCCAACGGACGACCCGGTAAAATAGATAGTTTCTCAGTCTCATAAATATATTCAGCGTAGTCTCTTGAATATTCGAATTCAAATCTATCCGGATAGTTATCGTTCAGAAATGATTTGAATTCATCTGTTACCGTATTAAATACAACTTTGCAGTTATACGAAGATGCATCAGTTAATAATGCATCTACTCCTTCTATATATTTTTCGCTCTCGCAAAGAGGAGCAAGGTATACTCTCTTTCCTTCTACATCAAGTTTGCTTCTATGAATAAAAAGTATTTCATTCACTATCGCATACTCATCGCCGTACTTCATCGACAAACCTGTAAATAAAGTCATAGAATGTTGGCATGACAAAGCGCCATATCTGTTAAGATATGGTGTAATAACTGCTTTATCTTTTATCTCTATTGCTGCAAACGATAACATAATTGGATTATATCATACTAACTGTGTTTTTTTAGTTACCAAAATAAAAACAGAGAATTGTACGCGCAATTCTCTGTCTTTGTAGGGGAGTGTGTATTTATTGAAAACCAGTGAGGTTTCAAACATTATCTGTGGCGAAGCGCCTCGATGGGACTTAACTTCGCTGCTTTTCTTGCAGGTAAGATTCCGAATACAATACCTATCGACATGGAAAAGAGTGCAATGCCAAGAATGAATATAGGATTAAAATCCGCTACAAGTTTGCTTGTTGAAAAATTACTTACCAGGAAACATACAAATTCCGAGCCTGACAATCCGAGTATTGTACCTATAATACCTCCGAGAAGAGATATTGAAGCCGACTCAACAAGGAATTGGAACAGAATCGAGCCCGTTCTCGCTCCGAGTGCTTTTCTGATACCGATTTCTCTCGTTCTCTCCGTTACCGATACAAGCATGATATTCATGACTCCTATACCGCCTACAAAAAGCGATATCGCCGCTACAAGCATAATAAGTAACGTAACCGCCGTTAAGGAAGCACTGACTGTCTGCAAAATGGCATTGTAATCGATAACCATTATAGAGCCTTCGCCTCTTACATCATGTCTGGCTTCAAGTATCGCCTTGGTATGGTCCAAAACCACACCGGAGTTTTCTGCGTCATCAAGCAATAATACCAAATCAAAGTAACCGTTCATATAATTACTAAAACCGATTGCATCCATAAATGAATTATATGGTACTTCCGCATTGACATCGGTATTGCCTTCACCCATAATCAGATTCGCCATCTGAGTGGAACTGTCATCTCTGACACCTATGATTCTGAATGTTCCGCCTCTGTTGTAATAGTATAGATCGATTGTCATTCCGACAGCATTCTCCGTACCGAAGAGTTTTCTCGCTGATTTTTTATCGATAACACATACCTTCTCCAAGTACTGACATTCTTCCTTGGTAAAATATCTGCCGTATACAATCTTATATTTCGAGCTCTGATCGAGAATTTCGTTACCCAACTTAATCGATGCGGAGGCTGTTTTTAAATCCTTGTATGCAGCTTCACCTGTAAGTGTTATTTTAGGTGTGATTCCTACGATGTGCTTTTCCTTTTCCAACAAAGCTTCAATATCATCATCCGTAATATCAAGATCACCCAAGCTGTATACTTCAAGTGTGTTACCTGCAAGTGTCGATAACTCTTCATCTATGGTCTTTTTAAACCCGTTACCGAGGCTTACTATCGCAACAACGGAAGATATACCAATGATGATACCAAGCATTGTAAGCAAAGCTCTGATCTTATTCGCTTTTATATTAAAAAATGCAATCTTAATATATTCTATAAATTTGCCCATGTTTTATTCCTGTCTTAATGCCTCAATCGGACTTAATGTGGCTGCTTTTCTTGCGGGGAAAATACCGAAGAAAAGTCCTATGCCGGCCGAGAATAGTGCAGCGCCAAGTGCAATAAATATATTGACCGAAATATGAATCGGCATCTTCACCACCTTGCTTACTATGAAGCATAAAAGTGCCGCACCTCCATATCCGAATATAACACCGAGCACGCCGCCGACAAATGTTATCATGCCTGACTCTGCCAAAAACTGAGTCATAATCGATCCTGTTCTTGCGCCAAGTGCTTTTCTGATACCAATTTCGCTCGTTCTCTCAGTAACGGATACAAGCATAATGTTCATAACACCTACGCCGCCGACAACAAGCGATATCGCTGATACAAACCCTACGAACAATGTAATATATCCGATAATCTTGTTAACCGTCTCCATAAATGATTCAAATGAATCTATAACAAATGCTTCCTCGCCTCTTGCATCATGTCTCGCTTCAAGAATTGATACTATTCTTTGAAGTGTATCGTTGATGTCTTCCGAGTCTGATGATACGAGCATCTCATAGAGTTCTTCCGTCATCCATGTCTCACCGGTTGCTTTTTCAAAGCTGCTGTATGGTACCTCGAGAGTTAAACTCTTAACCCCTCCCTCAAGCGAATCAACCATATTCATAAGTTGTGAATCTTTCGCTTTTCTGACTCCAACAATTGTATACTCAATCTCATTGCCCCAGAGATCGATTAATATTGTTTGACCTACAACATCATCACTACCAAAAAATGCCTTGGCTCCCACTTCATCAATAACTGCAACTCTGTCGCCTCTTTTGACATCGTCTTCGGTAAAGTATCTGCCGTGAAGCAATCCCTCGACTGCATAAAATTCATAAGTCTCGTTAACGAGAGTATATGTAACGTTAAAATCTCCTTTTACCGATTGAGCTGTCGCACCGTATTTTTCCTCTACAGTACACATCTTAAGTCCGGAAACATTTTCTTTTATATATTCAATATCATCCGTAGTGATGAAGTATGGATCACCCTTTGTATGAATATATGTCTGTCCCTTAAAAAGGTCACTCATCGAACCTCCGATGGCATTCTTTACTCCGCTTCCTAGACCGGTAATCATAATAACCGATGATATACCGATTATGATTCCAAGCATGGTAAGAAAAGTTCTGCCCTTGTTGGTAACGATACTCTTATATGCTATTTTTACGTATTCTAAAAACTGTCCCATATCTGTTTTTGCAAATCACTATTCTGATACTTCTGTAGTTGTAGTTTCAACCGTTACTTCCGCACCGTCTTCGCCTGTAACACCTCCCATAAGAGAGTTCATCTGATCCTCATCCACGGGAACTACCACAGCACCTTCTCTTACTGTTGATGTAACAAATGATACTATCTTGTCGTCCTCGGTAATACCTTCTTTTATCTGTGTAAAACTCTCTGAAGAGATACCGATTTCAACTCTTCTCTTCTCAACGATATTCATGTCGTTAACAATGTATACAAAGTATCCTTCACTGTCGACATTGACCGATTCGGAAGGAATCTGGATGCATGAATCTTCATGTGCCGTGATAATTACATTCTTGGCTTCGATACCAAGATAGATGCTGTCATCGGGATTCTTAACCTTGATAACCGCACTTACAGAAGAAGTCGTACCTGACATAACAGCCATTCTGGCGATTCTTGTTACTTCGCCTTCGTAATCCTTATCAAGTATTGTAACAGTAACCTTCTGACCTTCCTTAATCTTGGCAAGGTCTTTCTTGCTGACCGATATTGTTACACTTACATCTTCGATACTTGCAAATGTAACGATTTCTGTTCCGCTGATTGCAGATGTTGTCATACCGTCGCTTACGAAGGAAGCCGTAACGATACCGTCAAAAGGAGCGATGAGACAACCATTCTCATACTTCTGGAGGTCTTCGTATTCACTGCCTGACTTGAGTGTTGAGAGTTCACCACTGAGCTTGGTGTTTTCTCTATCGTATGAGTTACCTAACGAGTTTTGAAGGCTCTCAACCTTTTGCTTTGCACTTTCAAGTTTTCCCTTTGCGCCTGTCATGCTATCCGGATCTACATTATTTTTTGCCTTAGCATAATCTTCCTCAGAATCACTTAATTGCTTTGATATATTTGAAATAATACCCGAATTATCAGCAATAGTCTTTTTTAATGCTTTACAAGCATCAGAATCTGGGTCTTCGTTGTTTCGGATTCTATTATCAAGTTCATTTTGTGCGCTATCAATTGCTGCTTGACACATAATTTTTTGCTTTGCAACATTCTCTCTAAACTTTTGAAGGCCATCATCCTTTTCGTAAGAGTCAACCTTTTCCTGTGCTTTTCTTACCTCTTCTTCATACTTGGCAACTTCAGCTTTTGCTTCAGCTATTTTCTGATATACTTTTCCGTCTTCAGTATTCTGGCTCTTATTCTTGTTGTCAGCCATCTTGTCGTTTATCTCAACTTCACGAAGTGCCTCTGCGTAAGAATCGGGATCGAATGTAATGATGGGATCTCCCTTCTTTACAAAAGTTCCGACGGGAACTGCCTTCTGAACTTTGATTGGTGCGATTGAGTAAAAGTGTTGAACATTCTCACTCTGAACTGTACCGTTAATCTTAACTTCCTGTGTAAGTTCCGCAGTAGTAGCATGAGTTACATTAACCATCTGGTTCTTAGCCTTGCCTGCTGCTATAACTCCGATAATTATTCCGACAATCGCAAGTACTACTACCAATACTGCAGCTATTGCAACTATTCTGATTATTGTCTTCTTTCTTTTTTGTTTCTTTCTCTTCTGCGCAGCAAGTTCAAGCTGTGCATCCAAGTCTTCTCTGTCAAGCGAAAGTGTAGGTTGTTTCTTGCTCATCTTAATTCTCTCCATTCAAATGTAAATCTATCTCACTATCGTTAATATCATTTATGTCGTAATCATCATTTCCCTGTACTTCATTTTCAACTGTACCGGTTGATGCCAAATCTGAATTGAATTCATTCGTATCAGTTTCATCTTCTACTCCTGATACAGGATGATTATCCGTTTCGGACTCTTTTATCTGTCTTGCAATATCATCTCTGCTTAAGTGTCCGTCATTGGATGAATCCGATGTAATACGTCCATCTTCTATGTGAACAATTCGACTCGCGTTAGCTGCTATCTCGTTATCGTGAGTGATGATGATAACTGTTCGACCCTCTGCATGTAAGCCCTTAAGGATACTCATTATTTCCTTGGTTGAATGCGAGTCAAGGTTTCCTGTAGGCTCATCGGCCAAGATAACGGGCGGTGCCTGTGCTATCGCTCTGGCTATCGCAACTCTCTGTTGCTGACCACCTGACATCTCAGAAGGCTTGTGATCCATTCTGTTTTCCAGACCTACTTTTCTAAGAGCTTCTTCTGCAAGTTTTGTTCGCTCACTCTTTTTAACTCCTCTATATATAAGAGGAAGTTCAACATTCTCAAATGCTGTTAGGTTAGATATCAGGTTGAAACCCTGGAAGATAAAACCTATCTCCTTATTTCTAATGTCCGATAGCTCGTCATCGGTCATTAATGATACATCCGATCCATGTAGAAGATATATTCCACTAGTTGGTACATCCAAGCACCCTAACATATTCATGAGTGTGGACTTACCTGAACCGGAGTGTCCGATGATGGCTACAAATTCGTTCTCGCCTATCGACAGGGATACGTGATCGAGTGCTCTAACTTCGTTTTCACCCGGATTGTAAATCTTACACATATTCCTGATTTCAATCAGTGAAGCCATGTCTAATCGTTGTTCTCCTTCTATATTTTTACTTCTTTATTCTTAAACCGATTGCTGAAACGCATATTTTTCAGCTTCCGAATTAACTCTAAATTGAATTCTTAAAGAATTTCTTAAATGTTGTTTTCTTAATCTTTTCTTATACTAATACTCTTTCTTTTTTAATATTCCGATGCTTATTAGCATAGAAGTTACGAATATAATTATTGCCAATGCCAATGCTGATAAAACCAATGTCCTTGGAATCAACGTGATGGTGTAGTCAATCACGTAAACCACAATTTCATCTTTTACAACTGTAATACTTGTAAGATGTGTAAGAGACATTACTCCGGCTGCAGCAACTATAATTCCAATTAATATGTATATCATTATCCTGCTTCTTGCATGGCCGAATTTCAAAACTATCGGAATCATAACTGCTGGGATTGTAAGCACTAAAGCAAGAAGTCCTAAAGACTCTCCCATAATTAAGTAAGTCTCATTAATATGATTGGCAAAAAGATATGCGAATGATAAACCTATGCTTAAACTCCATCCAATAAGTCCTATGGCTACCGCAAAGAGATATTTTTCTATAACGTATTTTGTTCTGCTACAGGGCATCGTCATAAGATATGCCATGCCATTATTCATCTCATCGTATGCACACGATACGCATCCCATGCTCGTTGCAATCAAAGTAACATATCCAATCAGAAACGTGGGATCCTTCATCGTAAAAAGACATATCGTTCCGCAGATTAAGCCAAGTATCATCAGGCTCTTTTGCTCTAAAAGAATTCTAAGATCCTTAACTATCATACCTTTCATGCTTTTTCTCCTTTTATAAGAATCATCATCATTTCATCGATGCTCATCTTTTCAACAACCATCTCGGGATAATTCTCGATGTAATAATCCCTTTGATTGGTCAAACATTCTACTCCGTACTTTTCTTTTCTGTATGCCTTGATGTATTTTTTATCAAGCTTATCAAACTCTTCCTCTTCCATCTTAAGAGCTGCATATTCGAAAAGAAGTTTATCTGTATCATCATGGAAAACAATCTTGCCGTCATTAATCATATAGATGTCATCGCATAACTTCTCAATATCGGATGAAATATGCGAACTGATGATTACTGTTCTGTCCTCATTCTTTTCAACATACTCTCTGATAAGATCGAGTACTTCTTCTCTTGCAATTACATCCAAACCAACTGTCGGTTCATCAAGAATTAAAAGATTAGTATCATATGAAAGTGCTGTTATCGCCTTAATCTTGGCCTTCATTCCTCCTGAAAATTCTCTGATTTTCTTATCCCTGGGAAGTTTAAAAGCGTCGCACTTCTCATTAAAGAACTTTTCATCGAATGTCTTAAACATTGCCTTCATTATCTTAGCAATATCATTTATCCTTAATGTATCCGAGAAGAAAGAATCTGTCATAACGCATCCGATGCGTGCTTTATCTTCATCTTTGAAATCTCGAACGTTCTTACCGTCTATGATAATCTCTCCGGCGTCAGGCTTTACGAGTCCTAGTATCGCCTTAAAAGTTGTACTCTTGCCTGCACCATTTGCTCCGATTACTCCTGTAATTCTTCCCGAAGGAATCTCTATCGAAATGTTATCAAGTGTAAAGTTTTTATATTTTTTTGTAAGGTTTTTAATTTCTATCATATTGTCCACCGATTATCTAATACTGTTTTTTATTCCTCGGTTAATACATCCCATATTTCAAAAAGTTCTTCTTTTGAAATATTGTAGAAGTTTGCTTTGTCGATTACTTTTTGAAGATCAGTCTCAATCTCTTTTATCTGGTTCTCTCTTATGTATTCGGTATTACCGCCCGATACGTATGTACCTTTACCATGAACAGTAACTACGAATCCCTCGCTCTCGAGCTCGTCGTAAGCTTTCTTAACAGTAAGAGCACTTATCTTAAGTTCGCCCGATAAGGTCCTAACAGAAGGAAGCGGATCATTTTCGTTAAGTTTACCCGCTGCTATCTGCGACTTAATTTGCTCGACTACCTGTGTATAAATTGGAATCATTGAAGAATTATTGACTATTATCTTCATATTTGTCTCCCAGTAAAACCATCTCAACTGTTATACAGTCGGTAAACACCTTATAACAGTAAACACTATATAACAGTATGTAACACTTGTCAACACTTTTTTGACAAAAAAATAACGGATTCTTTCGAATCCGCATTTTTAGGGCTTTTTAACCTCTTTATTTCTTTTTGCTCTGTTTATTATGTGCCTTGGAATCTCCTCTACTGCTTAGGCAATACAATACGTAAGATAGGCAAGGCACCAAATTGATGATATTTCTTATTATTGTAAAGAAAGCTGCTGTCTTTTCGGAGGTTTCCTCATAAGCTGAAATCTCTTCGATGCTTTCCAATGCTTCATCAGGCACTTTTATTGTATCAATCTCTACGTAACTAAGCGCGAGAGAAATCAAAACAACAATAGCCGTAAGTGCTGCAATAATTCCAATCTTCCTCTTGCATCCAAGAAGCTGACTGATTACATATGCTCCGAGTGCCGGAAGAAGAATATCGATAATGTCCATCAAAAATGCAAAAGTCATATAAGCTGATGGCATATCATAAATAAATAGAAGAATTATATTGAATATAAAATCTATAAGTACATTACCGAGTATAAAAGCCGCTCCAACTATAATCGAACGAGCTATATCTTTTTTACTGCTTTTACTACAGATTTTAAATTTATTGGCCAAAAAGATAAACAAACCGAATATAGCTAATTCGATAAAGTATGACCACATACCTGCCTCCGATAATTACATTATGGAATAATCAAGTGAATCCCTGGTGAGATTAACATTATAATATGGATCGCCTGATTTTATCTCTGATTCAAATTCATCTAAGAATCTGCTTAGATCTTTTTTATAAAAATCATCCTCGCTTCCAAGTAGTATCTGTCCTCTGTCACATATACCGACAGCGTAAGGATTGAAGATATTGAGAAGTCCAAGTCGTCTTAACTTAAGACAAAATGCTACATCGGAAAATCCAATTGTATAGTTGGAATCAAATCCCTGAACCTTAAGGAAATCCGATGCCTTAACCATAAGCATATCCGAAACAACTGCGGATACATCCTGTATGTAGCAAAGTCTGCCCATATATCCTATATACTTTTTATCGAATCCATAATGAACTAATCCTGCTGCCCTATCCTTACCTATACCAAGAACAACTCCGGCATGTTCTATTTTGCCTGACGAATTAATAAGCATTCCGCCAACGGCACCGGTATCTTTTCTCTGAGCAAGAGATAATAGTTCTTTTACAAACTCGGGAGAAGTCATATTCACATGTCCATTAATGAATAAGAGATATTCTCCCTTTGCCTTAGTGGCAAGATAATTTCTTATGGCAGCCTTGTTGAGTTCTTTTATAGACTCCGAGTAATCGGATGCTTTTATAATCTCTATGTTTTTATAAGTATTCCACTTGTTGATAGCAGCAATGCATTCTTCAGTATCATCTTCTATAAGAATCGATACAAGCGGTTCACCAATCACTTCATAATGAAGTCTGAAAATTGTCTCAAAAGCTCTCGATGATGTAATAGCTGTATTGTATATTCCGTTGGTTTTTAAATGATCAGATACCGCTCTCTTGGCTGCATCGATTGCATATGACTTTGCATTAATATCGCTTGCCACACTGCCTGCATGCGCTCTCCAGTAATAATATATTCCGGGAACATGCACGACATGTTTTGCAAGTCCGGTAAGGCGAAGAATCATATCATGATCCTGACTGCCGTCATACTTAGTTCTAAATAACTCTGTCTCATTCAAGAGCTCTCTCTTGAATACTGAAAAATGACAGATGTAATTGTTGGCACGAAGATTATCTATCGCAAAATCCGGCTTAAAGTGTACGGTAATCATCTTGTCGATATCACCATCTACAAATGTTGCCTCGTCGCAATAGATATAATCTGCGCCATCATCAACCGCTTCTCTATACTTATATAAAACGCTCGGATGGAGAATATCATCATGATCAAAAAGACCTATGTATTCACCTGTAGCCATCTTGAAACACTCATTGGTGTTTCCAGATATTCCTTCATTCTTCTCAAGCTTTTTGTAGATTATTCTCTTATCGCCTTTCGCATACTCGAGACATATTTTGCCAACATATTCATGCTCCGCATCAGAGCCATCGGCCAAGCAGAGTTCCCAATCCTTATAAGTCTGCGAGATAACTGAATCGATCATCTCGTGAAGGAAAAACTCAGGAGTATTATATAAAGGAACCAAAATAGAAAACGTAACTTTAGTAGAATATTCTTTGCTTTCTTCTTTGATTCTTCTTTCTTCATCAGGGAAAGAAAGAGATCCTAAATCTTTGTATCTCTTCTTGAGTTTTTTCTTACTCTTAATCTTATTGTTTACTGCAGATACAGAACCGTATTGTGTAACTCTCTTAACCTGCGAACGAATCACGCGCACAGGCTTACTCATCTTATAAAGCTTACTGCCTTTTATTCTGTTGAGATTCTCTGACAACTCATCTCTCTCATCTTCGAGTTCAGTGATACGCATCGAGAGATCAACATTTTGTTGCTTAATCTCTTCGAGTTCCGATCTGAGTTTTTCCAATTCTTCATTCATGTGATTTACCTACATCTATACTGTTATTGTTCGTCCTGTATCAGTAATTATCTCTCTAACATTTCCGTGATCTTTTGCATAAAACAAAATCTCATATTCGCCACTTGTTAATCCATCAAGCGAAGCCTCAAAATTGAAGCCTGATAACTGAGTGTTGTCAGTGCCGTTAAATCTGCCCGTTAATTCCATGCTTAGCTTCTTCTCAACCGGAATGATGAATTGCTCATCATCTTTTTGAAGTATGAAATCAAAATCAAATCTCATATTATCTATTCCGGGAACTAACATGTATCCGCTTGTGATTAACTTGGCAGTGTCATTATCTTTTTCAACACTAAGAGTATTGAATGATGAATAAATCCAACCTTCATCATCGTTACTCTTCCTAATATCTTTTTTGACATTTACGATACTCTGATTGCTTACTACTTTTTCTGACTGTAATCTGTAATCAGATATTCCACCTACATAAGGATCTTCTGTCATAAGCATCGGATGTCTTTTTACCAAAAGTTCTCTCTCTGCCTGAAGTCGTTTTCTCTTGACATTGCTTTTAGCATCCTTACCTCTGGTAACGGATTCATGATGAATTAACTTTATATCATTAAGTATTACATTGCGATATCCTGCTTCGAATAAACGCATACATAAATCCACATCATTATATCCGACTTTTAACTCTTCGAAGAGACCATTCATCTCATCATAGAGTTTCTTTTTAATAGCCAAACATGCACCCGTAACTGCAAGTACATTTCTATTAATCAGGTTTTCACCCCAACCACACTTAGAGTCTTCTTCGCCCATATGTACATGTGCCGGGCCATCGACACCACCTGCGATTCCAGTATGCTGTATTGTACCATCCGGATAAAGGAGTTTACATCCAACGCATCCGACTTTATCCTTCATTGCTTCGTTTGCGATAACATTAATCCAATCGCCATTGTCACACTCGATGTCGTCATTAAGAAGAATAAGAACATCTGCATCGGATTCTCTTGCAGCAATATTATTCATATGAGAATAATTGAATTCACTTACTTCGTAAATATATCTGTTCTTGCCTCCAAGTGACGCAATATATTTTTCAATTGTCTTCTTGTTCTCATCGTTCGATCCGTTATCAACAACGATGACAATTACGTTATCTTTTTCTTTTATGCCAAGAGAATCTATACATCTTCTTAGCATATCGGGATTATCCTTTGACGGAATAATCACTGATACCTTTACTTGTTCGTCTGCTTTATTGGGCGATGAAAGCGAAAGAATTTTCTCTCCTTCAAGACGAATAGAACCGTATGATTCTTCGCTCATAAAAGGAGCAATCTTTTTATATTCTTCATTAAGCAATCCTATATTTGAAGGATTGGAAATGATTGATTCGTATGTCTTTTTATCAGTACTAATCGGAAGAGAGGTTAATACTCTGGGAATTCTTTTTATTGACCCTGTTCCTGCTTTTCCTGATTCAGCACACAAGATAAAAGTTAACGCGTATAATTTCTCTGAAAGCGCATCATTTATCTGAATATTATCGCACATTTTTTCATACACTTTAAGAGAAGTTTTTAAGATATCACCTCTTACTATCGGTGTGCCTATGTAGTTAAATGAGCATAATGTCTCGGGGCTAAAACAGGGCTTGGAGAATCTGTATGCTCTTCTATAGTAGTACGCATTTTTTTCGATTCCAACTTCAGTGCAAAAAGGAAAATAATCCTCGTCGCCGTAACATAACAGTGACTGAGGATTATCGTTAACATACTCGTATATAACCCTCGTGCTTTCATCTCTATAAACAAATCTTGATTCATCAAGCAATACATAATACTTTTCATCATCGATAGAAATATTAGATGAAGCAATACTACTCTCATTCAATAAAGAATTGATTTCAGTTTTTTTAAGAATCGTTATCTTAGTGGAAATCTCTTTTTGTGATTCTTCATTGCTTAACGTATCAACAAGTGAAGCGTATTCTTTTTCATATACGCTAAGTTGAGTGCGAAGGGTTTTCTCGTATTTATTCTTTTGCGGTAAAAGCATTGCGTTCTGCAATGTCTTCTTAAGCGATTGTTTCAAATTGCATTACCTGTTTTTAAGTTCAGCGAGAGTGGGCCAATTCTTATCTCTCTCAATTATATTTAGCTCTGACTCTTCTTTGATAGGCCAATCGATACCAACTTCAGGGTCATTCCAAAGTAATCCGCCCTCGTCATTGGGATGATAAAAATCACTTACTTTATAAAAGAACTCAGCGTAATCTGAAAGGACTACGAAGCCATGAGCAAATCCCTTGGGGATGAAAAGTTGCTTTTTATTCTCTGCAGATAAGACTACACCAAAAGCCTTGCCATATGTCTTGGAACCTTCACGAAGGTCCACAACTGCATCAAACACCTCACCCGAAATAACCCTGACAAGTTTATCCTGAGGGAAGTTTATCTGATAGTGCATACCTCTAAGCACACCCTTGGTAGATGAGGATTGATTATCCTGTACGAATACTGTATCGATTCCCAATTCCTTGAAATCATTCGCCTGATATGATTCCATGAAATATCCTCTTTGATCTCCAAATGCGGTTGGGGTTATAACTTTTAAACCCTCTATATCGCATGTTTCAACTGTAAACTTTCCCATAGTTCCTCCACGTATATATTTTGAAATATATTTTTAATTTCCTATATAACTTACATCGAGATCAACTCTTCCGTTGATACCATCGATACTTCCTGAAGAAGTATACTGCCACATCTCATATCTCTTGGCATACGCAGTTGTAGATGCATACTCCGCAACCCATCTGACATGGCTCTCAAGTTTGTCATCGTCAAGCTTTGTATTAAACCAGTTTCTTGACGCATACACTCCTGCTTTTTTACCGGCGCGTTCTATTGTCTTGCAAAACGCATCGCATACTGCAGTTCTTGTATTTTTATCAAGTGGATCTGCACGTCCGTTAGTATTTTCCGTATCGATGAATATCGGATAATCAAGTTCCGTATCACCCACAAGTGCGAGCACCATACTGGCTTCTTCTACAGCCTCAGTTTCGTTAAGTGCCTGTGTGAAGAAATACACTCCTACATCTATGCCAGCGTCTTTTGCACCCTGAAGATTCTTGTAAAAATATGAATCCTCTACAAGCACTCCTGTCTTTGCGCCACGATAACCGCAACG
>JAEEQX010000082.1 GCA_016285575.1 Lachnospiraceae bacterium | reverse complement strand
GAGGTTGTAATCTCTGCACCTGTAAGATATCCGGCCTTTGCCAGGGAATTAACTTTTGCAGACATAGTTCCTTCGGTAGCACCACTTCCGGCTACAACACTAAGTGCAGAACTGGATGAGGTTGTTTTCATCTTCATGTAAGAGTTCTGAAGACGTAAGGAAGACAATTTGCCTGAATATAAACCATAAATCTTGGTATTCATGGATTTCCATGCATCCTGTTTCCAACTGAGTTTTGTCTGCTCACCTTTATTTTTATCAATTTTAGTTTTATAAGAACTAGTAAACGCTGTTACAAGCGCTTCTGTATCCATTCCGGAAACCATTCCGGACATTCTTATTTTATTAGAAGCCATATGATTTCCTCCTTATCTTCTTTCGTCTACCATAATACCCGCAAGTTCCCAAGCCTTGGCAATCATGTCAAGGGTCTTCTCGGGCGGTAATTCCTTGATAACCTTCTTCGTCTCTCTGTCGATAACTTTGATAGTAACACGATGAGTACCTTCATGGATACCGAACTGAAGCTCGGAATTCTGATTAGTAATCATCTTCTTGTTGACATCATCAACAGCTTTTCGAATCTGTTCCTGTGTAGGCTGCTTCTGCTGGTTAAGTTCCTGCTGAAGGCCTTCGTTTGATTTTTCGTCTGCGGACTCAACAGCTTTGGTTGTGGCATCAACCATAGGCTGCGATTCAATTTTCGCTCCCTCCGTGGCCGCTTCAACCGGCTGAGCCGTAGGCGCCTGAGGCTTATATGCTTCTGCCTGCAGTGCTGTTACGCTTCCTAACGGTTCAATCATAATTATCACCTCCGTGTGATTAATCCGCGCATTTATAATGCATTACTATAGTTACATGTTCCCCTACCTGTTTTTAAGGTCGCAAAATAGAGGGAAATCTAGTTTTCCTATTTGTTATATCGGAAACCTTAATTATTACTTTAGCAATTTTATTATTTTTTTGTGATTTTTTTCTTTAACCACAATATTTGTACAATACCTTTATATATGTAGAAGATTTTGTTTATATTTGTTATAATCATACTTGCTTATATAGATGTATATTATATCAGCAAAAGGAATCCGGACAGATACATCTTTTTTTGAGCCGGATCCGAATTATTCAATATACAGAGGTGATATAACAGTATGAAGAAAATCGTATTGACCGGAGGCGGAACTGCCGGTCATGTAACTCCCAACTTAGCGCTTATGCCACGGCTTAAGGAATTGGGATACGATATTGTATATATGGGATCGATTGACGGTATAGAAAAGAAGTTAATCGCTGACTTTGATATTCCCTACTATGGAGTACCTGTAGGCAAGCTCAGAAGGTACCTTGATCCCAAGAATCTCACGGATCCTTTTAAGGTAATCAAAGGATTTAAAGAAGCTAAGAAGTATCTCAAGGAAATTAAGCCCAACGTTGTATTTTCCAAGGGCGGATATGTATCTGTTCCTATCGTCAGGGCTGCTGCCAGCCTAAAGATTCCCTGCATCATACATGAATCCGATATTACACCGGGGCTTGCTAACAAGATATGTATACCCAAGGCTCTCAAAGTATGCTGCAATTTCCCTGAGACAGTAAGTCGCCTTCCCAAAAATAAGGCTGTTCTTACAGGTTCGCCCGTAAGAAGCGAGCTCTTCAACGGAGATGCAGAAGCTGCAAGAGAGATGTGCAAGTTCAATAAGGAAAAGCCCGTTATCATGGTTATCGGTGGAAGTACCGGATCGGTTGCCATCAACAAGGCTGTCAGAAGTTCTCTACCCGAACTCTTGAAGGATTTCCAGGTGGTTCACCTTTGTGGTAACGGCAGAATCGATAATCTTCTTCTTACCACAGAAGGATATGCGCAGTTTGAATACTTAAAGGGTGAACTTAAGGATGTGATGGCACTTAGCGATATCGTAATCTCACGTGCCGGCGCCAATGCAATATGCGAACTCTTATCGTTGAGAAAGCCAAACCTCTTGATTCCTCTTACAAAAGCTGCCAGCCGAGGAGATCAGATTCTTAATGCACAGTCATTTGAGTCTCAGGGCTTCTCTATGGTTCTTCACGAGGAAGATCTCGATGAAATATCTCTCGTAGCCAAAGTTCACGAACTCTACGAGAACAGAGATAAATATGTGAATGCCATGAAATCCGGAAGTTCCGCCAATTCAATTGATATTATTACCGGATTAATTGAAGATGCTGTAATCAATAAACCTTAATAGGAACTTTAATAAATTGTTGTTATACTTAATGAAAAAAGTTGCGATTTCTCGCAACTTTTTCTATTTGTTATCTCTTATTATATATTCTCTAGATTAAATCTTCTAAAAGCTCAACCCACTCTTTTATTGTCTCGACTTCATTGTTGGCTTCCTTGACTGCTCTTTCCTTCTTAACAGCTTTATACACAGGTGCTTCCATCGCATCCTTGTTCTTTCTTATAATAAGACTTACCTCGTCCTTATCAAAGAACAATGCAAAAGGTCCGTCGGTCTTAAACTTGGCTATCTTGGTAACAAACTTATCCTTCAAGAACTTTTGTCCGTCATCCTGGTCCTTGGCATATACCGAAAACCTGGAATCAAACTTCTCGTTGGAACTGAGCAGTTTGCAATAGGTCTCGGGCTGGCTGTAATCCATACCTCCGATTTTAAAATCATTGCCTATAATCTGGACTTCTGATTTAAGTCCCGTCTTAATCTCGGCAACTATCATTACGCACTCGGAACCGGCCTTTTTCTTACCGTATCTGAGTGCAAGATCGTATCTGAGGAACGGTATCTTTTTGTATGAACCGCGGATACAGTCATTAGCCACCGCACTCTTGGCTTTTTTCAGCATCGAGTTCTTGGTTAAGTCCCTCGTGGATATCTTTTCATAGTCGTTATACTCGCCCTTGGGAAATGCCTCTTCCAACGTGGGCTTAAGATATGCCGCCTTGTACTTGGACGAATATGTCTTGAGCTTGGAATTCATTCTCAAAAAGTGCGGAAGCATATACACACATAGGAAAATGAGTATCAAAAGAACCAATACCGTGATAAGCGTTGCATAAAACGGCAAATCTATTATTTTTCTGAATACAAGGAAAATATATGCTGCAGTAAGTATCAAAACCAGCACCGAAGCCGATTTCCATATCAGGTCTGCATGCATGTATTTTTTTCTAAGGTTATTAATTTCATCATCCTGTGAAACAGGAATGTTTTTTTCCTTATCTTCCATCTGTGTCTCCTGTGACAACTAATCACTGCCACTGTCCAGCCATAATCTGTCCGTTATCATAAAACGGATTTGTTTATATGTAAGTATTAATTCTTTCTACGCAAGAACCAACTATACAATTACTATTTTGTAAGGATATCATTAACTTCAGCAAGTTCTTCAGCTGAAGGCTTGGTGGGATTCCAGAGGATATGCTGTCCGTCATTTTCATATCTGGGAATCAAATGAAAATGGAAATGGAATACCGTCTGTCCTGCGCACTCGTTGTTATTTTGTACGAGATTGAATCCGTCCGCTCCGAGTCTCTCTGTCATTTTAATCGCAAGTCTCTTGGCAAGTATCATTACCTTACCTGCAGTCTCTTCGGGAATCTCATACAGATTGGCATAGTGCTCCTTGGGGAGAATAAGCGCATGTCCCTTGGTAGCGGGACCCATATCGAGGATCACATTAAAATCATCGTCCTCATATATTGAATTGGTAGGTATTACACCATTAGCTAATTTACAAAAAATACAATCGTCTTTCATGTCATGCCTCTCTTTTACTTATCTATAATTATAATATTGCTAAAACTCTTTATCCTTATAATTCATTTGTTGTCTTCTTCCGGATAATCTATCAAACAATTAGATAAATCTTAGTATGATTTTTTATCCTACGAAAGGGAAAATACTATCGAGCGCTCTCATCAGGTTGAAGTCTCCCTTGGAAGTCATCTTTCCGTTCATGAACATTCTCTGGAAACTGTTCTCGCCCTTAATTATCTGCTCTAAAATCTCGGGATTCATCTCGAGCTTAACATCTCCGTATTCATTGGTTCCGTAGTAGATATCAAGTTTTGCGTTAGCTACCTTGATAATCAAGTCACGCTTAAAGTTCTTAATACGGATTCTGTATATTACATTAAGTCCCGCCTGGGGCTTAAATACTCTCTTAAAATCATCTATGTAGCGACTCTCGTCATCAGTCTCCTGATTCTCAAGCTTGGTATGGAAGATTCCGGTAAGTTCCTTGATATCTTCCTTCTGTCTTGCTACGTATTCCTCATCAGAAGCATAGATGGATAACTGCTCTGTCTCTTGAGGAGTGAAGTCAACATTCTGGGTAACTGATATCTTTTGCTTGATGGCTTTGTTACTTGCAGGGAATGATGCAAACTTCTGTGAGATGCTTCGATACATGTTCTCGACTTTTTTCTCGATGATTGTATCGTACTCTTCGTTGGTCTCGAGAGTAGATATCTCAGGAATATATCCGCAGATACCGCTGCAAGGCTTACCGCCAAGTATCTCCCATGCTGTAGCAAGGTTCATCTTGCCCTCTCGCTCGCCGTATGTCGTCGACATACAAACGGGACACATATATATCTTGGATATTGCTTCCTTGTCGCCGTACAACCAGCATGCATCAAGGAACTGCTGCATATATCCGCCGATTCCGTACCACTCTACTGTAGTAGCAAGCACTATACCATCCACACCCTTGAGGGTCTTAGGTAAAGTGGTTATCGCACTCTTCATATCATAGAGGTCGAATCTCTCAACGGTCACATTGAGTTCTTCGAAAACGGATTGCATTTTTCTGATTACATATTTGGTCGGATCTCCGAAAAATCCGCGTCCGCCATAGTAAATGTTAACTTTCACAGATAGTCACCCTTACCCCTTATTACTTCAAGATAATTATATATACTAATCACTTGTTAATCAACTTATAGTTGTGGTTAACTCAACAGTTATCCTTGGTTATTCCACACAGAGAATTCTTAATAATATACCTATTATATAAATACTCTTGTATAAAATTTTTGCCTTTAAATATTCTTAATTTGTTATGTCAGGAAATTCAATTGAAATTAGCGTCAGGCCCTGCGGCTCAAGTGTCGGTCCAGCCAAGGTTCTGTCACATCCCTCAAGAATACCCTTGATATGCTCAGGCTCATACTTTTTGTTGCCAACATCCAAAAGCGTACCGGCTATAATACGAACCATGTTGTATAAAAAGCCAGCGCCGCTTACTCTAATGACTATATCGTCGCCGTCTTCTCTGACTGCTGCCGAATAAAGCTTCCTAACTGTAGTCTCTGCACTGGTATGAACGGAACAAAAGCTCTTGAAATCATGCTCTCCAACCAAATAGGCTGCTGCCTCATTCATAAGTTTAGTATCCGGTCTATACTGAATCCTGTAAGCATTGCGTCTCTTGAGCGGATTATTAACCTCTGATACGTAGAATCTATATTCGTATGTCTTGATACTGTCACAGTGTCTCGGATGAAAGTCTGCTGCCACCTCACGTGACTCAACCACGGATACGTCTTCCGGTAACTTAGTGTTAAGAGCATACATGAACTTATCCGCAGGAATAGGTGATAATGTGTCAAAAACCGCCACATTACCAATACCATGCACACCTGCATCTGTTCTGGAAGCACCAATTACACTTATTTCCTCGCCGGTCATTTCCTGTATGGCCTTATTAAGTTCGCCTTCTACACTTCTCGCATTGGGCTGAACCTGCCATCCGTGGAAATCCGTTCCGTCGTATGCTACTCTGAGGAGTATTCTTTTTTTATTTGATTCCTCATTCATCTATTATTCAATCTCTTCTGCTATGCTAAAACAAATACATAAAAACTCTAATGGTCTAAAACCATATATAGTCATCAATTATCTATTACGTTATTTTCCTTTTTAACCAAACAACAGAATATCTCTTCTATACATAGCTACATTCTTCCAATTATGTTGGCTAAGAATGGCATGTTTCCACTCTTCAATCCGTATATAATACCTATCGCGATTATTCCGCCAAGGTATGCGAGCAAAAATAGATATGCTACGACATCTGCTGCTCTGTATTTAAGCGGATATAACTTGGTTCTGCCATCTCCGCCGTGATAGCATCTGGCTTCCATCGCAAGCGCCAAGTCAGAAGCTCGTCTAAATGAAGATATAAAAAGAGGCACGATAATCGGTATCAAGCACTTGATACGATCCGACATCTTTTTGGAATCAAATCCTGCTCCTCTTGCGGTCTGAGCCTTGATTATCTTGTCCGACTCTTCTGCCAATATAGGAATAAATCTAAGCGCTATCGACATCATCATAGCCATCTCATGAACAGGAATCTTGAATATCTTCATCCATGCAAATAGCCTCTCCATACCATCCGTAAGTCTCTGCGGAGTGGTGGTAAGCGTCATTATCGACGCTGACGATATCAAAAGTGTCAGTCTGATTACCATGAGTATTGCTGTCTTGATACCTTCTCTCGAGATATGTAAAAAGCCAAACTGCCATACGTATTCACCAGGTGTCATGAACAGATTGCAGATAACTGTAAAAAGCATGATAAACAAAACTGCCCTCATGCCCTTAAACATATATCCGACAGGAACTCTGGTAAGCGCTATAACGACTACCAAAAACAATGCTGCAAGCGCATAGCAAAATATATTGTTGAAAATAAAGAGGGATAGCATATATATAAACGTCCCAACAAACTTTACTCTCGGATCAAGTCTGTGTATGGGTGAGTCTACCTGATAATACTGTCCCAGTGTTACATCTCTGAACATTTCTTCTTAATTCTTACAAAAATCTATGAGCTTCAACACAATTTAAATTTGTTGATAACTCAATTCAAATATAAAAAAATAAAATTTTTAATTATATATGGGTTCGTATTATTAATTTCTTACTGAACGTGTAATTGAATTAACCGCCTCTTCGATGGATATAATATCCGTATCTACATTGATGCCCTTTTCTCTAAGCTTATACATGGCTTCTGTAATCTGAGGAAGAGCCAAGCCAAACTCAAGCAATTCATCTCTATGCTTGAATACTTCCTTGGGAGTGCCGTCTATCGCGATACTTCCATCATTCATCACAAGTATTCTGTCTGCATAACGCGATACATCATCCATGCTGTGGGAAACCAAGATAATAGTCATTCCTGTTTCCTTGCAAAGCTTATATATAAGACCTAACATCTCGTTTCTTCCTGCAGGGTCAAGTCCTGCAGTAGGCTCATCAAGTATCATGGTATGAGGCTTCATCGCTAGAACTCCTGCTATGGCTGCCCTTCTTTTTTGTCCTCCTGATAATTCAAAAGGAGAACGATAGAAGTCTTCGTCAGCAAGTCCAACACTCTTTAATGCCTCATATGCTCTTAGCTCCGTCTCTTTTTGCTCAAGACCTAAGTTCTTTGGACCGAAGCATACGTCCTTGAATACTGTCTCCTCAAAAAGCTGCTGCTCGGGATATTGGAACACAAGGCCAATCTTGCTTCTAATAGAGTGCATATCGAAGCCCTTGGCAAATATATCCTCGCCGTCTATATAGACAGTTCCTGACTTGGGCTTAATAAGACCTGCAAGCAGCTGTAAAAATGTCGTCTTGCCGGAACCCGTATGTCCTATCAAAGCTATGAATTGTCCGTCATCGATTTTTACCGATATATCGTTGACAGCAATTGTTTTTAACTTGGTCTTGGCACCATACTCGTAAGTCAGGTGGTCCGCAATTATTGACATTTTGTATCCCTAATTCTTTTATGTATTACTAATTTTCTGTTACAACTTATCTTCTTCGAATCTTTATATATTTCTAATTATTCTCTTCCGTTAAGCATTCTTAAGTTTAATAA
>JAEEQX010000081.1 GCA_016285575.1 Lachnospiraceae bacterium | reverse complement strand
GTGAGAGATATGTAGTTCCTGTATAGCCCTTAAGATAGACGGTTTTATAGTCGGAAGGAACATATGTAGCAACAAGGTCTGTTTCGAAGTCGGGACGAACCTGGGAAACGCCACCTAATTTACCGCCTGATAATCCGCCGGTTGATGCGTATGAATCAAGGAATCCTGAGAAACCTGATTGAACAAATATCTTTACGAAATCCTGAGTCTTGGCATGTATCTTATTGCCTGCAATCTTACTCTCGGGAGGAGTAAGGATACTTCCGAGTGATAAGAGAAGTACAAGCGATACGATACCTGCGATTATGAATGAATATATGAATACTCCTGTATCTGCCTGATATGTATAAAAGTTTTCATTCTTTTTCTTAAACCGCGAGAATTCATGCATTCGTTTACTTTTAACCTGCATCCTCGAATGTCGGCTGAACTGCAGTAGTGTAATTGCTGAGTACACAAAGAGAAGACCGAACATATATCTGAAGGGAGGTATCTTGTGTATGAAGAGACATATCTCAACGAATGGCAATGTAACAAGCATTGTCTCAATGACATTCATATAACCTGATATTGTTACGTTTAATAAGATTATTATGAAGACACCTAAAAAGATTGCAGCTACGGTTACCGTAAGATTACGATCGGCTACGATTTCTTGTGCTTCACGCAAAACCATCATATTGAAGTAATCTGAATATTCCTTGGATAATATGTTGATTGCAGCCTGGAAACCGGAGTTCGCATATATGTAATATCTGGCCAGTTCTATCGTGAACACGATGAACATTAAGATATAAAGCGAATAGAAGATTATCTTATTAAGATACAAAAGTGCAACGTAAAATGAAAAGAACATAAACGCTGCCAAAATAACCGGCTTATTATGAGGTATCGCGAATGCATCAAGCAAAGATACGATGGAACAATAAGATGCCAAAAAGATTAAGATACCTTTAAAAAGGCATAGAACAAGACGGCTGCTTTTTTTCTCCTGGGATACTTCTCCCACAAGCAGTCGGTTAGCGGCTAAGTCTTTTTTGTAGATTAGTTTTTCAATCCTAGTAAACATTAGTCTCTTCCTGTTCGCCGTATTGTATCTGCTTACCAACGATATGAACTACGGTAGCATTCTTATCGGTGGAACTTAAAAATGTATTGAGTGCATTATCTCTGCCCTCGTATAGAGGCTGGCAGTAAAAATGCGTCATAATCTCCGGAATCTTTTCCTCATCTGTGAGAACGAATACGGAGAATTCACATGCTTTGTCATTGTAGATATAGAGTTCGAATCTCTCTTTTAGCTGTATCATTTTTCGTACACATGAGATAAGTGTGTCCGCAGTATCATGAATATCCTTATCGTATAATTCGGGAATAAGAATAATCGCAAGAGAAGATGTGTGAGACATCTCTTTTACGAAGAGATCATCGAGTTTGGCAGATAACTTCCAATGGATTCTCTGGAGTCTGTCGCCGGGACGATATTCTCTGATTTCTTTTACATCGCTTGATACATTGCCTGTATTGTCGGATTCGGTATATTCATCCGGTCCGTCTTTTGGTACAGCGGGTGGGAAGTTCGAGATACTTCTTCCCTTTGGAAGAACGGGAATTGATACTTCGAATTCGGGAACTATTTCTTTTCTGAACAGAGAGAGATAGTCGTTAAGAGTGATCTTTTTTACACGTGCACTGATAAGACCTATCTCAGTTACTTCGATAGGAATCTTGAAAGTATTGCTTTTTCTAACAAGAGGGATTGATATCTTGTGTGATGCTTCATTGGGAAAGTATGCATTCTCAACCTGTAATTCAACATCGCATGTAAAAAGACCGAGATGTTTTTTGTTTTCATAGCTGAATACAAAAACAGGAGGATTGGGTTCCTCAACATATTCGGATTCTGAATAGAGAGAAAATTCGAAATTCTTGCTGACAATATTGAATACTATAAAAGAAATTGGAATTAAAGCCAAAAATGAAAAAACAAACAGCACAAGAGAGGGCTGTTCGTAGATAACGCTCGCTGCGATTAAGAGCGAGACGGATAGAATATATAGTATTAGTGTCAGTATGTTAATCTTCATTAGGGTACCTTTACGGAGTCATATGCAAGTGACAATGCGGATTCAATATTCATACCGCATGCTTTTGCTTTTGTAGAAAGGATAACTCTATGGTTGGCTATAGGGAAAAATACAGCCTTGAAGTCTTCGGGAATTACGTAATCTCTGCCTTCCAAGAATGCGTGAGCTTTTGTCATCTTGATAAGCGCGATGCTTCCTCTGGGTGAGAGGCCAAGTGCAAAAGTATCTGAGTTTCTGGTAGCTTCTGTAAGAGAGACAGCGTAATCATATAATGAGTCTTTAATCTTGACGTTTTCTACTTCTGTCTGGAAAGAGAGAATCTCATCTCTTGTAAGAATACGATCCATCTTTTCGATGGTCTTATGGGAATCGCCCTTAAGGATGCTAACTGCAGAATCATGTGAAGGATATCCCATTGAGAGACGAATCATGAATCTGTCAAGCTGTGATTCAGGAAGCTTTTGTGTACCGGATGCACCGATGGGGTTTTGAGTAGCAATTACCATAAAAGGTGTGGGAAGTGCTCTCGTTACACCATCAACGGTTGCATGACCTTCTTCCATAACCTCAAGCAGAGCTGACTGAGTCTTGGGAGAAGTTCTGTTAATCTCATCTGCAAGGAAGAGGTTGGTATATACGGCACCTTCCTTGAAAGTGAACTCGTTTTTATTCTTATCAAACATTGTGAATCCCGATACGTCAGAAGGAAGTACGTCGGGAGTAAACTGCATTCTCTTATAATCAAGATTAAGAACCTTAGCGAGTGCAGTAACGAGGGTTGTTTTACCAACACCGGGGATATCTTCGAGCAGGATATGACCTCCTGCGAAGACTGCACACATAACCATATCGATTACTTCATCTTTTCCGTGAATTGCCTGTCTGATGGTTTGTTTGGCTATTTCAATCTTTTCTGCATTCTGATTCATTAATTAGTCCTCTATATACTTAAAAATATAATATATAAATAATACTAAAAGGTCATGTTTTTATCAATACTGTTTGAAGATAATTCACTTTTGTGGTAATATAATCAATAAGTATTTAAATACCCTTGTGGCGGTATATTAGACATGAAAAAGGGCTTGGGGTCTGACAAAAGCATAGCGTTCGTTCTCTGGATTGCACTCGGAGCACTTGTTATATGCGTGGGTGTGACTTTTTTGCATGTATTCGACATAGAAAATGTATTCGAAAAAGAGATGCTTAAGTCATACGAAGGACACGTAGATACAGCAGTCAATGAAGTTGCATTCCAGGTTAATATGATCAGGAATATGATGGAATCGTACACAGAGAATGTAACAAATCTTCGTGCTGATGAGGATATTGAGGATATTATTCGCGAGCAGGAGATGTTCACTAATGGGTATGATTTCTTTTATTTGGATTCTAATGGAGCATTAGTCGGTTCTGAAGAGAGCAAGAGACATGCTCAACTCTATTACGAGATATCTCAAATTCCCATTTACAGTTTTTCGGATAATTACACCTGTGTACCCGCACAGTCTTATTTTAATGACGATATGTCAAGAAACTGCATCATGGGTGTTAAGAGACTTGAAAAAGATAATGGTAATATCGAATACCTCATTATCAGAAAAGACTTAACTCAAGTTTTAAATTTGGATACATTCAATTACCTTACAACCAAGGGTGATTTCGCAATTATCAGTGGTAACGGCAATATAATCGCTGCAACTCTTAACTACTACGATGATTTTGATAACAGAGAGAATTTCATCAGTTCCATTCAGGCAAAAACAGCCGATACCAACAAGGCTAAAAAACAGATAAGTAATATCAAAAAGAATATCTATACCAAGATTAGCGACAGAACCAAGGTTGACCTTGCTAATGGTGAGAGAAGCTTGGTATGTTATGGCGAAGTGCCCAGAACTCATGACATGTACTACATGTACTATTTCAAGTCAGGTACAATCTCCAATTCCATCAGAGGTGCAACGACAAGAAGTTTTATCATGTGTCTTTTCATGATTCTTATTCTTCTTGCGATGATAGTATTCATCTGGTTCACGCTTAATGAGTCCAATGATGTTATCGTTAAGCTTGCATACAGGGATGAAGTTACAGGCGGATATAATTTTAACTACTTTAGAATGAAGGTCGGATCAATACTTCAGGCTCATAAAGAGACACCTTTTATGATGCTTAGATTCGATATCATGAACTTTAGATATATCAACGAATCTTACGGACATGACAAGGCGGACATCGTCCTTGGAGCTACTATCCGAGAGTTTGAAAAGATATTCGACAAGAGAAAAGAACTCTGTGTACGAGTTAACTCCGACCAGTTCGTTGCACTCGTTGCCAACGATATGGGATTTGACGACAGATACTTAAGATACCTTAAGGGTATTACTGATGAGGCCAATGAAAATTCCATCAGATTCCCCATCCGTCTTAAGGTTGGTATGTATCAGGTCAGAAAAGAAGATAGAGATATCGATATGATGATTGATAGAGCAAACGCTGCAAGAAAGTCAGTCGATACCACAACCAATAACTTACAGGCTATTTATTCAGATAACATCGTAAAGACCATGCGTAAAGTCGATGCGATTGAATCCGAGATGGAAAAAGCTCTTAGAAAGGGTGAATTCAAAGTATTCATTCAGCCTAAGTGGGATATTGTCAAGGATGAGATTATCGGTGGTGAAGCACTCGTTAGATGGATTAAGAATGACGGCTCCATGGTATATCCTTCGGACTTCATTCCCGTATTTGAATCCAACGGATTTATCGAGACTCTCGACTTCTATATGCTCGAGCAGTTATGTGTTAAGCTTAAGGAATTAACAGCTGAGAACGGAAAATATAAGATTGTTCCCATAAGTGTTAACCAGTCAAGAATCCTTATCAACAACCCTGATTACGTCAAGAATGTTGAGAAGGTTATCAAGAGATATGATACTGATGTAAGTAAGATTCAGCTTGAGATTACAGAGAACCTCTTCTTTGATCAAAAGGATAAGATGATTGAGGTTATCAATTCCCTCAAGGCTCTTGGATTTGATATGGCAATGGATGATTTCGGATCAGGTTATTCATCACTAAACATCTTAAAGGATATTCCTTTTGATATCCTTAAGATTGATAAGGACTTCTTCGATGAAGCATCCATATCCAATGCAAGTACAGTTATTCTTAAGAAGATTCTTGAGATGGCCAAGGAACTTAATATTGATGTCATCTGCGAAGGTGTTGAAACACAGGAGCAGGTTGATATGCTTCGTGATTTCGGCTGTCACGCTGTACAGGGATACTTCTATGGCAAGCCCATTGCATGCGAAGAATTCTATGAGACTTACTGCCTTAATAAGAAATAATTATTGATATGTCTAATATAATAGCCACAATGAATAATATACTCTCGGAATACGATAATCCGAGAATTCTCTTACATAGCTGTTGCGCTCCGTGCAGCAGTTATTGTTTGTTATGCTTAAGAGAATGTGCTAATATAACAACGTTCTTTTATAATCCTAATATTACCAATGAAGAAGAGTATATTAAGAGAAGAGACGAACTGTTAAGACTGATTGAGGCATATAATAATACCGATTACAGACTTCCGGAAGATTGCAGACAAGTTGACATAACAAAAACTTATGTCAACAAGATAGATAATCTTGATTCAACTTTTGAGCCGAAGCTTTTCTTTGAAAAGACCAAGGGATTGGAAGCGTGTCCCGAGAGAGGAGAGCGCTGCAGTGTCTGCTTTGAACTTAGACTAAGAGAGACCGCAATCAAGGCAAAAGAAAACGGATATGATCTTTTTGCCACGACATTAACCTTATCGCCTCTAAAGAATGCAGAGCTCATTAATGAGATAGGGGGAAGAATCGGTAAAGAGGTTGACATAACATACTTACCGACTGATTTTAAGAAAAAGAACGGGTATAAAATGTCCATTGAGTTATCAAAAGAATACAATCTCTATAGACAAAACTACTGCGGTTGTGTATATTCTCAAAGGGACAGACAGGAGTAATATATATGGAAAAATTTTTGGAAAAACTTTCAAAAGAAGTAGCTGAGGCTTTTAAGAAAGCAGGCTATGATGAGAATCTCGGAAAAGTAGGTATATCCAACAGACCTGACCTTTGCGAGTATCAGTGTAATGGTGCAATGAGTGGTGCCAAAATATATAAGAAGGCGCCCATTATGATAGCCAATGAAGTTGGCGAATTACTCAAGGATTCCGCTTCTTTTTCAAAGGTTGAGGTATGTCCTCCCGGATTCATCAATCTTAATGTTAGCGATGCATTTTTGACTGATTATATATGTGAAGTTGCACTTGATAAAAAGTTCGGCGTTGACGTCGCTGATGACAGCAATAAAAAGAGATACATCATTGACTATGGCGGACCCAATGTTGCCAAGCCACTTCACGTAGGACACTTAAGAAGTGCTGTTATCGGTGAGAGCATCAAGAGAATCATAAGATACATGGGCCATGAGGCGATAGGCGATATTCATCTTGGGGACTGGGGGCTTCAGATGGGCCTTGTAATTGCAGCATTCAAGGAATCACATCCTGATTTGGTTTATTTTGATGATACATTTACAGGCGAGTATCCCAAGGAAGCTCCTTTTACTGTTTCTGACCTTGAAGAGATATATCCCAAGGCAAGTGCAAGATCCAAGGAAGATGAAGCATTCAAGGATGAGGCAATGGCTTGCACCAAGAAGTTACAGGACGGTGTGAGAGGATATCGTGCATTATGGCATCATATCATTGATGTATCCGTAACTGACCTTAAGAGAAATTATGATAACCTTAACGTAGAATTCGACCTCTGGAAGGGCGAATCGGACGTTCATGATGTAATACCCGGTATGGTAGAAGAGATGAAAGCAGGCGGCTTCGCTCATATATCAGAAGGCGCACTTGTTGTAGATGTAGCAAGAGAGGACGATACCAAGGAAATTCCTCCCTGCATGATTCTTAAGTCCGATGGTGCATCATTATATAACACTACAGACCTTGCTACTATCAAGGTTCGTGTTAAGGATTATAATCCCGATGCAATCATCTATCTTACAGACAAGAGACAGGAACTATACTTCGAGCAGGTATTCAGATGTGCAAGAAAGACAGGTCTTGTTTCAGATAACGTAACCCTTACTCATATAGGATTCGGTACCGTTAACGGTAAGGATGGTAAGCCCTTCAAGACCAGAGACGGAGGAGTTATGCGTCTTGAATATCTTATCAAGGATATCAATGATAAGATGTATGAAAAGATTTTATCAGGCAGAGAAGTAAGCGAGGAAGAGGCAAAAGAAATATCTAGTACAGTTGCTTTATCAGCAATTAAGTACGGCGATCTTTCCAACCAGGCAGGAAAAGATTATATCTTCGATACTGAGAGATTCATGTCATTCGAAGGAGATACAGGTCCTTACCTTCTTTACACAATGGTAAGAATCAAATCAATTCTTAGAAAGTTTGCTGAAGCAGGTGGAGATATCGACTCTTGCAAGATTATGTCAACCAAAGAGAACGAGTCCAAGAAGAATCTTCTTAGAAAGCTTGCTACATATAACGAGATGATGGAAGGTGCATTCGCAGAGTTAGCTCCTCATAAGATATGTGCATATCTCTATGAGACAGCCAATCTCTTTAATTCTTTCTATCATGAGACCAAGATTTTGTCAGAAGAAGATGAGGAACTTAAGAAGACATATATCGCTATTCTTAAACTCACATTATCAATCTGTGAAGATTGTATCAGCTGCCTTGGATTTGAGGCTCCTGACAAGATGTAAGATTAATAAAAATATTTCTTGACAACTGCCGCGCATTTTTGTATATTAAATAGGCAGTTGTTTTGGCGAGATGGCTCAACTGGCTAGAGCATCCGGTTCATACCCGGA
>JAEEQX010000013.1 GCA_016285575.1 Lachnospiraceae bacterium | reverse complement strand
ATAAGTATGGCAAGGGCATGATAGGTGCTGATATCGGGACACAGACAGTTGCCTATACCTCCGATACTGAAGTTGGTCTGAAAAATCTTTCGGAACGTGGAAACAGTATTCAGACATCCGAAAGAAAAGAGCGCCTGCTTTATCGTGCAATGGACAGATCAAGACGAGCGACCAACCCGCAAAACTATAATGAGGATGGTACTGTTAAGAAAGGTCGTAAGACTTGGAAATACTCTAACCATTATAAGAAGCTGAAAGCCAGACATTCCGAATTATGTCGCATCAATGCAGTTAACAGGCAGCTTGCGATAAATGAGGACGCCAACCATTTGCGAAGTCTTGGAGATATATTTATAACAGAGCCTAAAAATGCAATCAAACTCATGAGGCGAGCCAAAGAGACTACCAAAAATGATAAGGGCAAATTCAATAAGAAAAAACGTTTTGGAAAATCTATAAGGAACAGATGCCCTTCGGGATTTCAGACCATGGTAGAAAAGAAATTCAAGATAACAGGCGGTACATATATAGAAGTACCAAATAATTATAGAGCCTCACAATACGACCATACTGCTGACGATTACATTAAAAAGAAACTATCTGACCGATTATATAAACTTCAGGATGGCACTGAAGTACAGAGGGATTGGTATTCATCATTCCTGCTTTATTGCTACGATCATAAGACACAGAACATAGATAAAGACAAATGTATTGTAGAATTTGATAATTGCTATAATAAAGAAAAAGCCCTGATCGCATGGATGAAGGCTCATAAGGTTAAAGTATTAAACAGCGGAATTAAAGTAGCTTAACAACTTAATAATAAGGGAGACTGACTGTACTTCCTTGCTGTAAGGCAGAAATTTACTGTTAATGTGGTCGTCGGACTGCTTGGTAATGAAAGTTCTGATTCAAATAGATTTACACTTGTAAATCCAAAGTCTGAGAATGATGTACGATTACAAGCTACGCTTGCCAATCAGAACCCCACGGGCTTGCCCGTGGGCGCAGTCAGAGCAGCAGATATCAGAAAATTTTTAAAATGCCATAAACCCGGGGCAATGGGGAATTATTCCACTGCTTTTTCGGTTGAAATCAGTAATTGTAGCGATGATATATTTTCGATAGCAAAGCAGGTTCATGAAAAAGTTCGCACAATATCGGGGAAACCCGCATCATTTTATCTTGTATTGCAGTGCTATGCGGCTCTTGATCCGGGTCTTTTGGATGCGGCCATGATGGCGAGCAGAGGTAGATTTGAGAGTAAGTCAGCTGAATTTATAGGCAAGAACTTTTTTCATATGGACAAATCCGAAGGATACAGCATCACGAATCTCGGAAAAACAGAATGTGACGTCATAGAAGACGCATTTTTCATCCCGCCTGCTTCACCTGCTATTAAGAAAACATGGGGCGTGCTTACGCTTAACGGCAAAATGAGAATATGCACAAGCGAACGATAAAAGAGGAAAGAAGTAAACAGCATGACAACTTCAAGTTTGTCGGGATGAACGTTGGAACTTAAAATCGGAATATTTCAGTTTTCCTAAATAATGGAGAAACATATGACTATTTTTGATGAAGTAAATAGATGGGAAAAAACTGAAGGGGCGTATATTTTTTCTTCGATTATTGATGTGAGTAGTCCGGTTATTCTTGATTATGGTTGCGGTTGTGGCAACTATTCTTTTGCGGCTGCAAATGCTTTTGGGCGGAAATGCAAAGTATATGCGGTAGATATTAATAAGCAGTGCTTGGAGTATATAAGTGTAAAAGCAAAAGATGAGAAGATTAATTGCATTATACCGGTTGAGGGAAAAGAGGATTATCGACATGATTTTGACAGTGAATTTTTTGATCTTGTCATCTATGTGGATATGTTTCACGGCGAAGAGAAAACATATAATGGTCTTCATCGTTTTGTGATGATTGAAGAAGCAAAAAGAACGCTTAAAGATGGCGGAATTCTTGCTGTCCTGCCTTTTCATCTGTCAAATTTTCGTGATAAGAATAAAAAGAAGTGCAAGTATTCATATAAAAAACTGATTGAAGAAATAAGTGAATATGGATTTAAATACATAGAAAAGGATTTGCAGGGGATTCATTTTGAGAAAGTGTATAGCTCTTATTATCAGCAAAAGGGTGGTGTCACCTTCGATAGTCTTGAACGAGGCAAATTTCTGATATTTGAGAAAAAATGAAGTTTTAGGGAACTTTCCGGTTCGATTTTTGCCAAAAAGTTCCCTAAAAGTTTTTCTTATAGTATCATTCAGTAGCTGCTAATCTATTATTATACCTAAAACTGGTACGTAGTATATGGAGACAACTCTATAAAATAGGTAAAAAAGATTGATAGAAATTAATGCTGAGATAGATGAGATTAATCACATGGCTATTTGCGATATGTTTCCTGATGAAATGATGAAAATGATTGAGTGTCAGTCATTGGATTAATAGTTGAATTATTTGATTGGAGAGAAAATGGTAAAAAGACGATCTGTTGATCCCATATATTCTATGTGTGTTCAGCCTTCTTTTATTATAGGCACGAATAATGAGGATGGTTCAGCAAACTTTGCACCTATAACTTGGGTAAGTGCGACGCATGAGGAAGGTGAAGGATAATTATTCGTTATCAGTATGTCGGGAACTAAGATGACCAAGAAAAATGTTTTGAGAACCGGTATTTTTAGCGCCAATCTTGTTAGCACGGATATGTTGCCGCTTATGGATTATTTTGGATCAAAACATGCAAAGGAGGGTTTTAAAGACGATATTTCTTACGAGGTAGTTCGCGGAGAAGTTTTGGACGTTCCTGTTTTGAATGAGAGTCGTTGGGTATATGAATGCGAGGTTGCAAGAACAGTCGAAACAGGAGATTCAACTACATTCTTTTGTCGTATACGTAATATACAGATGATTGAAAGCCTTGTATGCGAAGACATATTTGATGTTGATTTGATGGCGCTTGATCCGGTAATTTATTCGGGCAGGTATCATAGTTTAGGAAAGACACTTGGAAAAATTGGGGACTATATATAATTGGGAAACTCGCAAATTTTCTTAATAAACTAATATACAGGATAATCTTCGAGGTGGCGGATTAGGAATGGACAACGATATTATGACACAAACTGACATTTTCTATGAGGTGAAAAAGCAATTAGCTTATGAGTTTAATTGTGCGCCAAATGATTTTTTCAAAGATGAAAACACTATAACCACCTCAATTCTTCACGAAAAAAGACGAAAGTTCTCGGAAGAGGTATTTTTCAATCAGATGGCTACGTTTGGTAAAGGAGCAGTGATATCAGCAGACGAATCCATTCACCCATGGCTTCATGAATGGATTAAGGGAAAGAGTGGAATTTGGCTTTTCGAGCAGCACAATTTTTTTGAACTCGAGATGGAGATTCGGAAGTCAGGATATAAAATGTCTCTCACCCATCATATGTTTTTGCCAAGCTCCGAGTTGATAAATATCGATACAAATCTTAAGATTAAATGGCTTGAGCAGGATGAAATTATGGATTATTACGGACGTGAAGAATTCTCAAATGCTATATGCGACTGTTTTCACCCTGATAGACCTGATGTTTTGGCTGTTGTAGCACTTGATGGAAACGAAATAATGGGAATGGCTGGGTGTTCTGCAGATAGTCCGAAATTGTGGCAGATAGGCATTGATGTTAAGCCTATATATCGGGGAAGAGGAATTGCGAAAACATTGGTAAAGCTTCTTAGGAATGAAGTATTGCTGAGGGGAGCTATACCATATTATGGGACCAGCCTTTCGAATTTGGCATCATGGAAAACTGCTTTATCAAGCGGATTTGCTCCAGCATGGATAGAAGTTGAAAGTCGAAAGATAACTGAAAGTGAATTTGCAAAATGAAAAAACTTAGCAGAGCGTTAAATCAGAAGTTAATTAACTAGGAATATTTCAGTTTTTCAAAATAGATTAAGTATTGAAATATACTAACAATAAGGGAATTATGAATTTAAGAAATTATAATTTTGTCAAAAATGCGTCTATTATAATGGCCATATCGTTGTTTATCCTTTCGTTTGAAGGATGCAACGATTACGACCCAGTTAATCAGGAACCTATCGATGAAGAAATACAGGAAGTGATTATAGACGATAATGTTGAACCAGAAGAAATATCTTCTGATATAGAATCACAATTGAAAATAATCGCAGATAATTATGATCTTTTTTGTAATACTATAAATCCTGAAGGTGATGTGTTTCTTGGTTCTAGTATTGCGGTTACCGATTTGAATCATAACGGAAGACTTGAAGCTATTGTTTCTACGTGCCAGGGAAGTGGTGTGTTTTCAACCACATATTTTTATGAAATTTCTAATGATTATTCTTCTCTCGATATGCTTGATATTAATAGTGATAAATCATCTGATTACACTGGGGACTTCCTTGCAAGTGAAATGTATGCCGATGATGATTATGATTACACGGTATATGATTGCTATAAAAAGGGTGATGAGTATTATTACCTGATCGAAGACTACTGCAGTTCTGGGTGGCCAGAAAAATATATTGCATACTATTCATATTCAATTAAAGAAGGAATCAAAAGAGATTTACTAGGCGGTTGTCATGTGTCTCCAGATTCGGATATTGATACTTTGATAGTTCATACAAAACTTTCTAATTCATTAAATGAATCTTTCGCTGACAAAGAATCATATTTGAATTATATGAATGAATATTGGTCGGAATACGAGAAACAAAGTTGCTGCGCAGTTAAATGGGTAGCTTTATCTGATGAAGATGATTTTCTTGAAAGTATAAGAAAATCTTACAATTTGTTTAATCCTGAGTTTGGTCATTTTGATGTAATAAAATATGATTATGAAGACTACTTTTCATCATGGTATCCGGATTATAAGTATATAGTTGAATCTGAATAAAATTACAGTAATCCTTAATGACTGAAGCTAACAAATTTGATCCGAATGAAGACATTGAAGTTATAGGTTTTAGTGTCCTCGGTAGGGAAGTTACATTCAACGATGGTGATATAAAACTATTTTATTCGATAGCTGGTGGTGAATGCTTTGATGATTATTGGCAGGAATATTCTGATAGTACAGGTAAATGGGGAGAAATACAACACGAAACAGTAGAATGGCCACTATGGTAATAGTGAGATATTCAGAAAGTTTAGTAAAAAACTTACATTTTTGCTGAATAGGAGATAGATATGACTCACAAAGAAAAAGCTTTAGAATACTTTGGCGATAAGTTTCATTGTTCGCAGTCTGTTATTGCTGCCTTTGCAGAAGAATGCGGATTAACTGAAGAAAAAGCATTAAAATTAGGAGCCTGTTTTGGCGGCGGTATGAGAAAAGGAGAAGTCTGTGGTGCGTGCGCCGGAGCCTTAATGGTGCTCGGAGCTTTATATGGACAATCTGATTCGTCAGACCTTGAGAGTAGAATGACTGCAAATAAGGTAAACGATGAGATGATGGAACGATTTGCTCAAAGATGTGGATCTTATATTTGTAAAGATTTGTTGAAATGTGATATTTCGACACAGGAAGGTGTTTCATATGCTTTGGAAAACAAATTGTTTACAGAGTTTTGCCCGCAAATGGTTGCGAATGCGGTTGATATACTTGAAGAAATAATAAAAGAACAGAGATAGTTAAATATGGAGAATAAATGAAAAACGAAATAATTATAAGGGACGTGAAATCGGAAGATGCAGAAAGGCTTGTTGAAATTTATTCATATTATGTTTTGAATACTGCAGTTTCTTTTGAGTATAAGACACCTTCTATTGAAGAATTCAAAGAAAGAATAATCAATACGACCCCAAAATATCCGTATTTGGTTTGTGAGAAGAACAATATAGTTGTTGGTTATGCATATGCAGGAGCATACAGTACACGAGAGGCATATTCCTGGACGGCTACAACCTCGATATATATCGACAAGGATTATCGAAGACAAGGAATAGGTTCCATGCTTTATTATGAACTTGAAGAAAGACTTAAGGAACTCGGAATAATCAATATTCTTGCAGGAGTAGCTTATAGCGAAAAAGAGGATGAGTATCTTTCTCATGACAGTTTCAAATATCATATTAAAGAAGGTTATAAAGAAGTGGCCCATATAAACACTGTCGGTAAGAAATTTGACAGATGGTATGATCTTATATGGTTTCAAAAGAAAATATAGATTGGAATATTATAGTAAGTAAATATTTTTACATAAAGAAAAAATTTTTCATAATTTGAAAGAAGAAAAATTTCAGGTTTGCTGAATATATAGCTAATGAGGTGTCAGTGAAAGAAAGGACAAAATGAACCGGACAAATTGAAGCAACCAAAGACAGGATTGTATTCAGATACAGCCGTAAAATATAAAGTGAAAGGAGGGATACCGTATGGATTGGGTAAAGACAATCAACGATGCAATAGAATATATTGAAGAAAACCTGACAGAAGATATAACTCTTGCTGATATATCTAAGGCAGTGAATCTTTCAGCGTTTCATTTTCAGCGTGCTTTTACATTGCTGACAGGAATGTCCCCTGTTGAATATCTGAGAAAAAGACGATTATCTCAGGCAGGAACGGAACTGTCAAAAGGAGATGATAAAGTCATAGATATCGCACTCAAATATGGATATGATTCGCCGGAAAGCTTTACTAAAGCGTTTACGAGGTTTCATGGTGTTTCACCCGCACAGGTCAAAAAAGGAGAGCCTATCCTATTCATGAGCAGGTATACCGTCCAGATCACAATCAAAGGAGGTAGTATCATGGAATACAAGATTGAAAAATGGGAAGAGATGGATCTTCTAGTACATGCAAAGGAATTTCATGCCGAGACAAGCGAGACACAAATTCCAAAGTTTTGGGAAGAATACTTTTCCGATGAGGAGTACAGAAAAATACCTGGTTATCTCGGAGTATGTGCTCAAGAGAAAAGTAAAGGAGATGAATTTAAGTACGGTATCGGCTGCAAAGCGACTGACGTCGAAGGTGTACCGAACGGATTTGAAATCATCCATATCCCAAAATACGAATGGGCTGTGTTTAAATGCGTTGGTCCATCGCCAAAAGCAATACAGGATATGTGGGAGCGGATATACAAGGAATGGCTTCCAGCGTCTGACTACGAACTGATCCCCGATGTAGATATAGAAAATTATCTTCCCGGAGATCCAAGTTCACAAGACTATGTGAGCGAGATTTGCATTCCCGTTCAAAAAAGACAGTCAATAATGTAAACGGGTAAGGAATATGGAAAAACTATATATTACACACTACTATTATCCCGGGACGGATCCGTGGAAAAACATAATGAATCTTCCTGAGGATGAAGCTTTTCGCGTAGCTAAGGAGCTTTCCGAAGCACATCCGAACACTACATGTTTCGGACGGTTTGCTGATTTTGAAAACTATTATCCTGCAAGAAAGAAAGCAGATGCGTTTGTTCGTGAGAAGTTCATTGGGTTAGGCGGGAATCCGAAGCTTGAGCATCCCTATTCTTTTACTTTTCTAGAGTGTGATTATCTCAGAGAATGGTTTAACAGCAGCGAAAAAATCATTTTTGATTTGGAAAGCATCCCTGATGATCAGGTCAGTTTCACGCTGGGAGATAGTTGCGCCTTGATTGTGCATGGGAATGAACCGGTGGTTTTGACGAAAAAACTTCTGTTTGAACGTATCGAGAAATTTAATGGTTCCGTTGACGTTTTTCTCAAAGAATCACTTGGCAAGTATGCTTATGTGGAAGTTCAAGTGTGGGATAGAATATCTGAATAGATGAATCACAGTATTTATATAAACTAACTTTTCATTTATCGTTCAAATGAAATGAATATGAGGGAAAATCAGATGAGTAGAAGGAATATGATTTGTTTTGTATGGATAGAAGGATATCTTACCAGAATTGGAATCCGATAATTTTTTGCTGGAAAATTATATCGGTAGATAATTAACTAAAAAATACATTTTTATTAAACATAATAGAAAACTATGGCAAATACAAATAATTTATCAGATGATAATATAAAACTAAAAAAGAAAAGTATTGGTGTTGCCAAGAGAATAATATTTTTATCGGAATTAAGCATTATTTCTATTGTTAATTGCACCGTTTCACTTATTATTTTTTTGTTATTAGGATTTGGAACATCAATTGTTGGAAATTTTATTAATGGTGATTTTTCCAAAGAATCTTTTATGTATAGAGGTGGAATCTTCACATATCCATTAGTTATTTTCATTAATCTATTTGCAATTACCGGTATATGGTATGCTTTAGGATATTTGAGATTACAATTACAGTGTAAAAAACTTGGAATTGAGCTTGATGGTGCTAAAGAGGTAAATCGTATAGCATACGAGGAATCATTGCCCGGATCCAAAACAGCTTTTGCTGCGGCAGGTCTTATTGCGGTAGCATATATTTATTTGAAACAAAATGATCAATTGATTCCAAAACACAAGATATTTGTGATAATAAATATCAGTTTTGTCCTTGTTCAAATTGTATTAGCAATCATTTCGTTTGTGATGTGGGTAAATTATACTTAAAGTATATTTGAAAATTTCTGTTTCGTAATAGATGAGCGGATTAAGGTTTGTGTTTAACTATTAACGGGTATATTTGTCGGCGATAAAGAAATAGGAACAATATCCGGCGGAGGACGTGAAAGTTTTTATCTAATTTCTGATGTATATAAGTTGGATATGAATCTAACTTTTCCTTCTCTCGATTCCTTTTTCTTTATAATATCTTTCTTTTGCTTCATACATGAAAGCATCAGCCTTTCTCTCAAGTTCATCGATCGAACAATTAGGATATTCTTTTAAAGAAGCATATCCTACCGAGAGAGACATTTCTTTTGAATGCATTCCATGCCACTCAGATGCTTTAGTAGCGATATCATCACTAATTGATGCAGGGTCATCTGAATGAACGATGGCAAAGAATTCATCGCCACCGGTTCTATATACTTTTCCTTTTCCACGAACAGAAAGAGCGAGGCAGTCTGCAGCACCTTTTATTAATTCATCACCTGCGGCATGACCAAGGGTATCATTAACTTTTTTCAATCCATTAACGTCAATAGAGAACAAAACGAACTTCTCATTGAGACCCTGTCTTCTGAATTCACCCAAATCTTCTTCATAACAACGACGGTTATAGAGTCTTGTAAGCTCATCAGTAAGGGAAAGTCTGATTAAGTGCTCTTCACGACGTTTTTCGTCATCGACATTTCGTGTTGTAAAGATTACAACGTTAGGAATTCCGTCCAATGTTGCATCTACGGTAATGTACTGTGCACGAAACCATCCGTGTACTACATCGATAAAGTCGGCACTGATAAGTTTTTTATGTGACAGTCTGGATCTTACGGTTTTAATGTCGGTAAATGTCATGAAATCATCGAGCTGATCAGGCATAACCTTGTTTTTAATTTCCTGGTTCATAAGAGTATGAGTTTGCATACTCAAATCAATACCTTGCTTCTTTTGTTCTTTGTCGCGAATGGACATTTCAGTATTGTTTATGAAGTCAATCAGATTTACGTTATCGTAGATTTCAGCCATTGAATCCAATATTTCCATTTTCTCTTTCATATTAGCTTCATTTTGGCTTATGATAATATGCTGATTTGTGAGGCTCTTAAGATAATTCACAGTAAGGTAAACAATCATAATACCGGAGATAAGCATGATGGTGCTTTCTATCGTAAAGCCACCGATGGTGTTAAGGAAATATGCGGTAGGTGTTTCATAATTGCTTTGCATTGCCCAGTAATAAGGGGCTGTAAGGTATGCTGAAGCAGTCATGAGAATGTAGTTAAAAATGACTGAGAAAATAAATATTCTGGTTTCAACCAATAAGATACTTAATAAGGGAACAAGAAACCATGTAAGGTATATGGATACATGGAAAAGAGCCATATAAAGAATAAGCCCATCCAAAGCGATGAGAGCAAACAAGCTGGTCATAATGGAGTCCGAAAACTTTTTCAATAAAAGAAAATGAATCGCGGACATTAAGAACATAACAATAGAAATCACGATACATGTTGTATAGCTGATATCGTGAAAGATTCCTAATTTTACACCAAGAGCAATAATCGGACCGGTTCCGATAAAGAACCATAGAACGAAATTCAGATATTTATTAACTTTACTACGATTGGAAGTAATAAATTGCTGATAGTCAATTCCCTTGTTTTCTACAGTGTTTGGTGATTTCTCATTCATATTCGTTCCCTCTTGTGACACACATTTTTAGTACATTATAAGTATATATCGACATATTGAGAGAAAGTTTTATACCAAAAACCAGTATTATAAGAATGAAAGAAGAATACACATAAAAGGTAAAATGGCTTAATGTACTTTGGGCAATTGGTGAGCCATCGGTGTCACCCGTTAAGACTCTTGCTGAAGCCAATTAAAAAGAGTTATAATTTATCTCGACAGTAATGATGCACTAACCAATGTGTCATTAAGGAGAGATAGATATGGATATTACTTATAAGAAATTAACAGAGAGCGAGCTTGATAGAATCATTGAATTAAGGATTAATCAGTTGACCGAGGAATACGTTTCCGAAGGGAAGACTGTGCCTAAGGATGTGGATCTTGAGAGTTCGCTCAGAGATTTTTATAAAAGAAATATGGCTGCCGGAACTTATGTATCCTGGATTGCAATGGATGGGGATAAGATAGTCGGCACAAGTGGTATGTCTTTTGCAGAAAAGCCGCCGTACTTTACATGTGTTACAGGAAGGCTCGGAATTTTGTCGAGTATGTATACGGATCCTGATTACAGAAGAATGGGCATTGCAACGAAGTTACTCGACAAAGTTGTGGGAGAAGCTCGTGACTATGGATGCGGTACGATATACATAACAGCTTCCAACATGGGAGTTAAACTCTACGAATCGTATGGCTTCAAGCATAACGGAAACTTTATGCAATACAATTTCTAGTAATCAAGTTTTTTAATTGATAGGGGAATGAATATTATGAGACTTGCCACTTTATCGGAAAATGAAATAATAGTTACTCTGATTGCGCTTGCGCTTTTGTTACTTTCTGCATTTGTATTTGGAACGCTTATAGAAAAGATTAAGGGGCCGAGAGTGGTCGGAGAGATAATCGGTGGTATGATAGTCGGCGGAAGCTGCTTGTTTTTGCTAGCGCCAAAGTTCTCCGAGGCCATCTTCTTTGGATATCCCGAGGAAGGAAAAGTCCTCAATATCTTTTATCAGTTAGGTTTGATCTTTTTGATGTTTTTATCCGGATATAACACGGATATCAAGATAGATAAATCCAATGTAAAAACCATCAGCTTGGTTTTCGTTGGAGCAACCATACTTCCCATGCTTGGAAGTATTCCGTTTTTCAATCTGTTCAAAGAACACTTTATTGGAAGCATCAACAATGAAGTGTCTTATTCTCTGGTATTCGCCATAGGTGTAGCGATTACGTCCATTCCTGTAATTTCCAAGATATTCTTTGATATGGGAATAATGAATACCAAGTTTTCCAACACCGTATTAACCGTATCAACATTCCAGGATTTATGCCTCTGGATTCTGTTAAACGTGGCAACAAGAATCGCTCAATCCGGCAGCATTAAACTGGTTGAGATGATTGTTATTGTGGTTGTAACAATTGGCATCTTCGTCGCAATAGCATTTCTTTCACGAGTTATAAAAGAAGTTAAGAATCAGTGGAAAGCAACCACATTTTATACCCTTAGTTTTGTAATTCTCTTAACAGCTTGCGGATTATTGTATATGGCTGGTATCAACATAATGTATTCTGCTTTTGTAGTAGGATATCTGATCAAGGCTATATTTGGCACTCACGAGGAAGCTAAGACCAGAATGGCATTTCTTGAGAAAATATCGTTCTCATTTTTTATACCGATATATTTTGCACTTGTAGGAATACAACTTAATGTTGTACACGATTTTTCAATCGTACGATTCCTCTTGTTCTTTGCAATAGCTTTTGGACTTGAGTTCATAGGCACATGGCTCTTGCTTTTGTTCTCAGGACTCAAGATGAGTACCAGATTAAACTTCGCCATTACAATGAACGCTCGTGGCGGCCCCGGTATTGTATTGGCTACTGTTGCATATTCATATGACATCATCAGTCTCGAATTCTTCACGGTACTGATTCTCACTACCATGCTCTCATCATTAATAGCCGGTTACTTCTTGAGACTGCAGCAGAGAAAGAACAGCAATATATTCAACGAATTATAAAGTTATATATAATACAAGAAAAAACCACCCGTAAGCTACGCTCTTACGGGTGATTTTTTGAAAGGGAACTTAAAACTATATATGAAAAACGTCACTTAACATATATCACCTTTGAACTCTCGATACCATCATATGAACCGGTATAGTTTTCTACATTACCTTTAGCCTCGCGATCGCTCCATGCGATGTATACCGCGCAATCCGTACCCTCGCTATTGGGAACAACACATATGATTCCGTTGTCCTTGGCACCCTTGGATCTTAAGTACTGACTGTGGTCGCTACCCATTGCAAACAGGCTCATTCCTGTGGTTTCTTCCACATCTTTAGCAAATTCACAATTAACCCACGCGCTTCCTGCTCCATAATGATCGAGTCTGCATCCGCCTGCTGCAGGATCCATTATTCCGCCGCTTTCGAATAACATCTTCTGACTTGTTTCATCTGTTACCACGTCCGGATCAGACATTGCGATAATTATTGCATCGTGAATTGTATCGCATAACTGCGTGTCAGCCGATACATTGGTTTTTTCGGTATACTTTATTAGCTGTGGAGCAATAATTCCTGTTAATATAGCCATGATTGCGATGACGATAATTAACTCGACCAACGAAAAACCTTTGTTCTGTTTCATTTCACATATCCCCTTTTCATACTTTCTTCACTATCGAACAGTACAATTAATAAAAACTGTTCTAACAATCATTACCCGTTTAGTATATAATTGACTAGGAGGTATAAAAATCTCTATCGCAGTGAGTTATACAGTGTTATTGTTGTACTTTTAGAAAAATAAGAGGATAATAGTAGCCTAAGGATATAAAAAATAATAAAAAATCATTAAACAATCAAGTTACTTTTGCCGATATAATATAGATAATGGGGTTCGAAAGAATTCCATATGTGTAGAAACGGAGGGCAGAAATGGACATTAATTTTAATAATGTGACACTTGAAGTTGCTGCAGAATTTGTTAAGAACAATGTTGATTGTGTATTGGTTGTGGATATTAAGACCAATACATATAAATCTATAATAAAGAAAGGTATCTTTGAGGATATCATAGACGAGACCGGTGATTACCCCGATCTTATTCAGAAGTTGTGGTTCCATCTAAATGATGGCACTGAATCCATAACAGAGGACTATCAGGTCTTCATTCCTGCATTCGGTGAATTCACAGGTAAATACAGCAAGAGATTAAAGATTAATTATAATGACGATATTCATGCTGCCAACATGATGATATATCCCGTTAACAACGAGGTATATTTCATCGTGCTTGATGAGCTTGATAACAGTGAAAAGGCACAGGAATTCTTAACCAACGAAAAGGTTAAGTCCATCCAGAATACTTACCTGTTCTCCATGTATATCGATTTGGTTAAGAATGAGACAAGCAGTATTAGTATTACAGAGATTTCTGATGATACAGTGCATTCTCAGATCAAATACACCGATTGGCGCATGATGATCGTTAACATGATATGGCCCGATGATCAGGCTCTGTTCTTGGAGAGAACCGATCCCGATTATCTGAAGAACAACTTCAAGCCCGGCAGAACATCCTCATTCGACTGCCTCATGCAGAACCTAGAGGGCAAGTACATCTGGGTTAAGCTTACATTCTCCCGTGCCGAGACCAATAACTCGGAAGAAGACTTCCGTTACGTATTTATGGTTCAGGATATTCATGAGAACTCAGTACAGCTTATGTCCACACTTAAAAAGTACGAGGAACTTGCATCAAAGGATACACTCACGGATATATTTAACCATGGCAGAATTGAGACCGAACTTCACAATGCTATCGAGATTGTTGGTCGTACAGGCAGAGATATCTCGATAATGATGTACGACCTTGATTACTTCAAGAAAGTTAATGATAAGTACGGACATGCTGTTGGTGATATGACATTAAAGCATTTCTCACATATGCTTAGACATTACTACAAGGACAAGAATGCCGTACTTGGCAGATGGGGCGGCGAGGAATTCGTAGTTGTATGTTACGATTCGGATTCAGAGAAAACCAATTTCTTTGCAGAGGAAAGCCGAACAATGGTATCGGAAGAAGAGTTCAAGGTTATCGGAAAAATTACCTGCAGTGTTGGATATACTCAGATTAAGAAGGACGATGGTTTTGATCTTGCGTTTGACAGAATGGACAAGGCGCTTTATAAGGCTAAGGCTGACGGACGTAATTGCGTAAGAACCGATAAGGATATTTAATCGAATAAGTATTGATTCCCCTAGGCAGATTTAATAACTGCTTAGGGGTTTTTTATTGGCTTCATATGCTATATAATTGTATCTGTATGAGCAAAGATAATAAGAAAAAAACAAAAAAGAATATAGCAAAGAAGAAAATAGATAAAAAGAGCCTGATTCTTAACATACTTTTTATTTTGACACCCGCCATTTTATCTTTTATCACAATGGCTATTATGTGGATAGTAACAGGCAATGTGGCTCTTCCCGGAATTAAGTGGAATGACGAGGCTGCTTACATCAAGCTTATAGAGACTTATTCCAGACACTTTTCGCCCGTGGGGTACTGGGGATTTAATGGCAATCATGCATTGCTTGGCACAGGCTCAGCTTGGAGCACAGCGATACTTTTACCATACATAATACCTGCGATAGTTTTACCTGTTGGATATTCATTTGTGTATATATGCAATATCGTATACATTAGTGGTGCTAATGTGGCATTCTTATTTTTGGTTAAGCCTGATGATAAGAAAAAGATCAAGCTAATCCTTGCAGAAGTAACAAGCATTGTATTCATTCTCTATCTTAATACCAACATGTCAGAGATGTTCAGATATGCATTGGCAATATTGATAGCAGGATTCTTATACAATATGTTTTTTGACAAGAGTCCTAAATGGATAAAATACATTGTGGCTCCGCTTGTGATACTTTATAGCGTTCAGGTATACACATTCTTTGCATTCGCAATTCCCATATACGTATTTGCTCTCTTAAAAGACAAAAAACTTTGGGTAAGAATATTCGTAGCGGTTGTATCCATGGGATTCATTAGTTTTATTAGCTACGGTATACTTCATCTTATCTCGAGTAACTATAACATTGGCAAGACGGAAGCACTTCTGGCTTTCGTTGAAGCGGGCCAGATATTCAAGGCGATTAAGAGCTTTTTCAGGATGATATATGACGGCCTGGTAGGTCTTTTTAACTTAAGACTCTACATTCGTACCAATGGAGTGTATATCTTCCATGTCATGATAATGCTTCTTATCATTGTGTCATCAGCGATGACATTTTTCTCAAAAACATCGGAGAAAAAAGACAAGACATTATCGCTTATAGCGATATATTCAATATGCATATTTGTGTTTATGTATATGACACTTTATACGATAGTTCCTGACACTTTCCTTAGAGGAACCGAGATACCGGTTATCTTCTCGATATATCTTTTGATGTTAACTGCTGATAAGTATTTTGCTTGGACGATTATTTTTTGCAACCTTACAGGTATGGTATTTCTTCCTGTTAATCTTAAGAATTTTGCCAAGGAAGAGAGATACTATAGCAGGGAAGAGATTAGAGAGTGGAAGCAGCTTGAGAAAGAGATAGCAGAGACAATCAGGATAAAAGAAAGCGACGATCCGTGGGATAACGCAATTCTTATGTACACCATGGAGCCCAAGGCAATTCTTGCGATGCCTAAGGGAATGGGACAAAACTACGCTATGGATTCTGATTTCTATTCAAGCGATGCAGGATATATATTTATACCCAAGTTCTCACATTACAGAGCGGATTGGCTCGAGTCCGATTACAGTCATCTTATGATTGGACACGATACCAATGTGGAATATTATTACGATACCGTCTACGATGCTAATGGTTACGTGCTCTTTAGAAAGAAATACTTAGCGGATCAATAAGGGAAAAAGATGGCAGAAAAAGTCAGTGTTGTGATACCCGTTCACAACGCAGAAAACTACATACTCAAGACTATCGACAGCGTCCTTAATCAGACCTACGACAATATAGAGATTATTCTATGCGAGAACACTTCGACGGATAATACCAAGGAAGTCTTAAAAAGTATAGATAATCCCAAGGTTAAGGTTATCTTTTGCGATGATGTTTCCGATGCTGCAGGTGCCAGAAACAGAGGCGTGAAAGAAGCGGACGGCAGATTTTTGGCATACATTGATGCGGATGATTTATGGCTTAAAGATAAGTTGCAAAAGCAGATAGATTACATGTTGGAACGCGATGCAGCTTTTTGCTTTACCGGATATGAATTCGCTGATGAAGATGCCAATCCACTTGGTAAAGTGGTAAAGGTACCGGAAACAATCACGTATAAAGAAGCACTTAGAAATACAACTATATTCACATCCACAGTCTGCTTCGATATGACCAAGCTTACGAAGGATGAGATTATGATGCCCCATATCAAGAGCGAAGATACAGCTCTCTGGTGGCAGTTACTTAGAAACGGCGTAAAAGCTTACGGACTTAACGAAAACCTGGTTATTTATCGTCGCCCCGCCAAGTCCTTATCGTCTAATAAGATAGAGGCTTTAAGGCGTATTTGGAATCTCTACAGACAGTGGGAGCACTTAAGCTTTTTTAAGAGTGTTTTCTGCTTTATCGTATGGGGATTTAGGGCTGTTAGACGCAGAATGTAATATGCTTATAAAAACAAGGCCCACATGTGCTTTAATTGTCCTTGTTTTCTTGCGATTTGACCTCTCGTGTGATATAATAAAATGAACTATGCCATGCCCACAAGTGGCCTATGCGTAGTAACTTTTAATATATTACTCGGGAGTTTTTTATGGGAAAACTCGATTCCATAAAAAGAATATTGGTTTTACAGCTTGTAACGGTTGAATACATACTTGATGTTGCAGGCTTCGCACTTATATGGTTGTTTGGATATAAGAACATGTTGGAAATTCACTTTTGGCAAAAAGGTGATGCTCTTTTGATTGCTATATACGCAGCCATTCTTTTTGGATTCTTCTTGGTATACGGCGCAGGAAAAGTCGGATACTTGAGAAGTTTTGAGATATTCTTATCACACGCTTTCTCAATACTGGCAGCCAACACCATCGGCTATGCACAGATTGCTCTTATGAACGCGCGTCTTATCAATCCCAAATACATCTTGATATTAACGGCAGCTGAGATGGTATTCTCACTTGGTTGGGCTTTCTTATCCAATCTCATATATCGCTCGGTATTTGCTCCTCGCGATCTTCTTTTGGTATGCGGTGAGAGACCTGTCGATGAGATAGTTGAAAAGTTCAAGACCAGAAAAGACCGTTTTGAGATAGTTAAGATCATGAATATATCTGAGGGACTCGATGCGGTATTAAAAGAGATTCCCAACAGATACCAGGGCGTAGTTGTATGGGATATTCCTCAGAAGTCACGTAATGATATTCTTAAGTTTTGCTACAGCAAGTCCATAAGAGTATATATGATGCCCAAGATTTCCGACGTTATCGTTCAGGGAGCGGACGTACTTCATTTCTTCGATACTCCGATTCTTTTGACCAGAGAGTATCCGCTCACTTTTGAACAGAGATTTGTTAAGAGAGCGATTGATATCGTATGTTCACTCATTCTGATTATACTTACATTCCCGATAATGATTATCACGGCGATTTTAATCAAGATCACTGACGGTGGTCCCGTGTTATATAAGCAGGTCAGAGTTACAAGATACGACAAGCAGTTCAAGATTATTAAGTTCCGTTCCATGAAGGTCAATGCCGAGGCTGACGGAAAAGCCAGACTCGCACAAAAGGATGATGATCGTATCACATGGATTGGTAAGATAATCAGAAAAATCAGAGTAGATGAATTGCCCCAGCTTTTCAACATCCTCAAGGGTGATATGTCATTCATAGGACCTCGTCCCGAGAGACCTGAGATTATCGAGGAATATGTAAAAGAGATGCCGGAATTTGCATTCAGAACCAAGGTTAAGGCAGGACTTGCAGGATACGCGCAGGTTTATGGAAAATACAACACCACACCTTATGACAAGTTAAAACTTGACCTTGCATACATTGAAGGATATTCAACATGGCTTGATATCAGGCTAATGCTTTTGACACTTAGAGTATTGTTGACACCGGATGCTACAGAAGGTGTCGCAGAGAACCAGATTACAGCAATGAAGTCAGCTAAAGCTACCGAGGAGGACAACGATGAAAGTACCGTACAGTAAAGAACCTGTTGATATTAGGTTAATGTTGTTAGTGTCTATAAAGAGAATGCGATTCGTCGTATATGGTATTTGCATCGGTGCTATTCTCTTTGGCGGAATATATTATCTTGTTAAGAATGTACTCTCTGGCGAGACACTCTTCTCATCTACATCTAGCGTATATCTCGAGTATACAGACAAGATGGAACTTGAGGATATATACATCAACAAGCATACATGGGAGACGTTAGTGTATAACGATTACATCATGACTTATGCGCAGGATGCAGCCAAGAGAATCATTCCTCCCGCAGAAGCAGAAGAAAAGGTATCGGCTACACTTTTAACTGATGCGAGAATCGTTGTAATTACAGCTCAGTCAACTGACCTTAATGAAGCAAAAGATTTAGCTGATGCTTTTGCAAAGGCTGTTGCCAAGTTTGCTCCCGAGTTAAAAGAAGTAGACTCTGCACGTATTCTTAAGAGTGCTTCAGCACCCGAGATAGTCGGATTCGAAGACAGAACTCTTAACATGGTTATCGCAGGTGCGATAGTCGGCGGAGTGATATCTTTTATAATCGTTATCCTTTACTTTGTATGGGATACATCAATATATGTTCCTTCGGTTACTGAGATCAGATACGGTATACCCGCACTTGGTATTACTACTGATAAGATGCGTCTTTACAATCGAGATTCGGACGAGAGTTATCTTGGACACATGGCTATGAAGTCTAACAAGAAGACTGAGTTTTACAGCAAGTGGCTCGAGGTTAACTACCTTAAGGTTACTTCAGGATATAAAAAGATCGCGGTTGTCGGAACTTCACTTCTTGATAATACAGATTATGTTGTCAATCATCTTAACTGCATCATCAAGGAGCAGAGAGAGAACGAGATATTTAAGATTGACTGTTGCGAGATCATGAAAGAGGATGCTTACTTCTCAAGTCCCGAGTACGAATTGATTGCTCAGGGCTCAGTAAACATGGAGCCTCAGGTAGCTGTCAATGCAGCAAAGTGCGATGCGGTTATCGTTCTTATTAAGGCTGGCGATCATAATGGCAAGCTTGTTGAGAGAGCACTTGATTTACTTAGAATTCAAGGCGCAAATGTAGTAGGTGCGATTCTTTATGATGTTAATTCATCACTTATTAAGAGATACATCTTCTCACCGTTTTGCTCTTCAACCAAGAAACTTAAAGAAGATATTTACAAGACAATTAGCAGTGAATCAGATATTACCAAGGGAGAATAGATGGGCTTAACTCTTCTTGTATCTTCACTTAATAAAGATGTTAATAAGATGATTGAAGATATGCATCTTGATTCGGATGCGATAATCGTCAACCAGTGCGATACAGACTCTCTTGAAGAGAGGGAGTACAATTCTCACAAGGTTAAGGTGATATGTTCAAAAAGCAGAGGAGTCGGTGTTAACAGAAACATGTGCATCGATGAAGCATATGGCGATTACGTACTCTTTTGCGATGATGATATCGTATATGACGACGGATACGAAAAGAAAGTAGTTGACGAATTCACCTCCCACCCCGAAGCAGACATGATAATGTTTAACTTCAATGTTTGTGAGGAAAGAAGAACTTATTACAACACAGAGTATAAGAAACTTGGCAGATACAATATCGGCAGATATCCCGCTTACAGCATTGCTGTTAAGACGGATGTATTAAAAGAAAAAGGTCTCAAGTATTCCACTCTTTTTGGAGGTGGAGCCAAGTACAGTAACGGAGAAGACTCAATTTTTTTAAAGGATGCATACGATAAAAAAGTTGCTATGTATGCTTCACCCGTTCTTCTTGGAAGTGAGACTCCAAGTGAGTCCACCTGGTTTTCGGGATTTAATGAAAAGTTTTTCTTTGACCGAGGAGTCCTCTTTGCCTTTCTATATGGCAAGAGTGCATGGCTTTGGAGACTTAGATTCATCCTTGTTAAGAAAGATATGTTTAAGGGTGAGATAGACAGAAAGAATGCCAACAGACTTATGAAGGATGGCATTCGCGAAGGATACAGATTATTACAGGAGAACAATTAATCTCAGGCTCGCAAGGAGATACGCATGGCAGTATATTTAATACTTGCTGCGCTGACTATAGGTATAGCATTCCTCACCGATAATGAGTGGATCAGAACGGATAAGTCGTTTTTTGAGAATCCGTGTCAGAGCAGAGGATATATTAAAAACAATGCAGTACTTGCACTCATATTTTTCCTGTTGTTCTCGATGTCGGCTACGCGTATAGCGGTCGGCGGAGATTATTGGAGCTACACCGATATCTTTTCTTTGCTTGCTCAAAAAAGAGATGCGTCTGTAGCCACAGAGTTCGGATTCAATCTGCTTGTTAAGTTCATCCAACTTTTGTTTGGATTCGATGGCAAGCAGTACATCATAATATTTGCGATAGTTGCATTTGTAACCATATTCTTTTTCCTTAAGGGATTAAGAGATCAAAGCGATGATTTTGCAATATCATTTGCGCTCTTTATGCTTCTTGGTTACTATGCATCAAGTTACAACTCAATAAGAAGTTATCTTGCATTTGCAGTAGCTTTTTATTCAGTAAAATATATCTTCAAGAGAGAGTTTTGGAAGTTTTTCTTGCTGGTTATTTTGGCATCGACATTCCATATCTCAATACTGATTGTATTGGTTGCTTACCCTCTTGGACTTATTAAATGGAAGCCTTGGTCAATTGCAGTTATGTCCACATTAAGCGCAAGTCTTTTGTTCCTTCCCAAGGTATACAGAAGACTTGTATTCCTCGTATATCCTCACTACGAGAATTCGATATATGATGTTGTGGATATAAGTTACTTTAATATCGCAAGATGCATCGTGGTATTGATAGTTGCCATCATCCTTTATAAGAAAGTAATTAAGGACAGCGAAAAGTACAGATTTTATTTCAACATGAATATCTTCGCTGCAATTGTGTATATATGCTGTTCATTCCTTCCGGTGGTATCAAGAATCGGTTATTACTTCAACATCTTCCAGTTGATTTTAATACCTGCATTCATTGATGAGATACCCAAGAAGTGGCTTAGAGTATTACTCAAGGTAGGACTTATAGTAGTTGGATTTGCATATTATGCATACTTCATATATTCCAGTGAGACTAACGGAACGAGACTTATTCCTTACTTTAACTGGGTGATTAACTAAGATATTTGGTAGATATCGCTTAACGGATTAACTAATGAAATTCAGTGTAATTACAGTTTGCTTCAACGCAGGAGAAAAGTTAGCATATACGATTAACAACATACTGTCCCAGTCATATGAAGACTATGAGATAGTGGTTAAGGACGGTGGATCAAGCGACAACTCTCTTGATTCGATTCCTGCAAATGAAAAGATTAAGGTATACAGCGAAAAGGATAATGGCATCTATGATGCGATGAATGCTGCTGTATCACATGCCAAAGGTGACTATGTCATCTTTATGAATTGCGGCGATACTTTTTATGACGAGGATGTTCTAAAAAATACTTCGAAAGCAATAGATGATAATCCGGGCAGGAGAATATATTACGGTGATGCATATTTTGAGACTGCATCACAGATTATTTCACAGCCTAAGGAGATAACCGAGTCTATATGCTATAGACATATGCCCAATCATCAGTCATGTTTTTTTGACAGACTTTTGTGGGATGAGATATCGCTTAATACTTCTTACAAGATAAGAGCTGATTACGATTTCTTTTTAAGATGTTTCTTTGAAAAGAATATAAGGCCTGCATATCTTGGTATAACGGTTGCATCATATGAAGGCGGCGGTTATTCCGAGAATAAAGAGAATCAAAAAAGAGATAAAGCTGAACATAGAGAAATAGTAGAAAAATACATGGGCAAAAAAAGAGCGGCTCATTACAGAAGGATAATGATTCTTACACTTCAGCCGCTTAGAACATGGATAGCTCAAAAGAGTATATTTGCTCCGCTGTACGACAAGATAAAGAGAAAGATCTACTCACGCGGATAGAGATATGAGTGTAGAGATATGAGAGTATTGTGGTTATGCAATCAGTGTATTCCCGTGGTTGCAAAGCACCTTGATATGAATATAGGCAACAAGGAAGGCTGGCTTAGCGCTCTCTCCGAAAAACTGATTTTCGATAACGATTCGAATATCACTCTCGGAGTTTGTTTTCCCTGGGACAAGAGTCATTCCGATTTTAAAGGCGATTATGAAATAACCGCATACGCCTTTTATGAGGACAGAGTGAACTTTCATCTGTATGACGATGCGCTTGAAGAGAGATTCAGCGTTATCCTTGATGATTTTAAGCCCGATGTGATACATATATTCGGTACTGAATATTCGCATACGCTTGCCATGTGCAAGGCTTGTCATCATCCTTCCAAGATATTGATAGGCATACAGGGATTAATCAGTGTATATGCAAGACATTATTTTGATGCACTGCCCGAAAAGATAATAAATAAAAAGACATTAAGAGATGCTCTGAAAAAAGACGGAATAAAAGAGCAGTTTGACAAGTATACGATACGAGGCGAGCACGAGATTGAGGCTATTAAGATAGCAGGTAATGTAACCGGGCGTACCGATTGGGACAGAGAAAATGTAAAAAAGATCAATTCGAATGCCGTGTATTATTTTATGAACGAGACTCTTCGTTCGAACTTTTATGAAGGCAGCTGGAATTACGATTCGTGTGAGAAGCATTCGATATTTGTAAGCCAGGGAGACTATCCGATCAAAGGGCTTCATGTATGCCTCAAGGCATTGGCGCATATTAAGGAAAAGTATCCTGATGTAAAGCTGTATGTTGCAGGTAATAAGATTAACGGCGAAGACAGTCTTAAGAAAAAGATACTTATCGGCGAATACGGTAGGTACATTAACGAGCTAATTAACAAGAATGATTTAAAAGACAATGTTGTATTCACCGGAAGTCTTGATGCCAAGGCGATGAAGGAGAGATACTTAAAATCCAATGTATTCGTTCTTCCTTCCATTATGGAGAATTCGCCCAATTCGCTTGGCGAAGCGATGCTTCTTAAGATGCCCGTTGTCACGAGTGATTGCGGCGGAGTCAGAAATCTCATTAATGAAGATGAAGGATATATATTCCCTTCGTGCAATGCAGATATGCTTAGCGAAGCCGTAATAAAAGTGTTCGATGAAAAAGACAGCGAAGAACTTTTAAAGATGTGCGAAAAGGCATGCAATCATGCGAGAAATACGCATGATGCCAATAAGAACCTTGGCAGATTAAAAGAAATATATTCTGAGATAGATAAGAAAAATTGATGAAGTTAGCATTTGTTTCCAATTACATCAATCACCATCAGCTTCCCGTGAGTCGCGTGCTCTACGAAAACCTGGGTGATAATTATACATTTATTCAGACCGAGCCCATGGAAGAAGAACGCATCAGGATGGGCTGGGGCGGTGACTTCGACAGTCTTCCTTTTTTAAAGAAGTATTACGAGGATGAATACGAGGCCAAAAAGATAATAGCCGAAAGTGATATCGTGGTATTCGGAGGATGCGAAGACGAGTCGATTATCATCGACAGACTGAATGAAGATAAGCCCGTAATCAGATATTCCGAGAGACTCTATAAAGAAGGTCAGTGGAAATGGATATCTCCGAGAGGACTTGTGAAAAAGTACAAGGATCATACGAGATTCAATAATTCGAGAGTTTACCTTCTTTGTGCGGGAGCTTATGTGCAGGATGATTTTAATATCATCAGAGCCTACCCCGGCAAGAGATTCAAGTGGGGATATTTTCCTGAGTTCATTTCTTATAGCGATGATGAACGAAAGGAGAGAAGGGACAGACGCAGAGAACATGATGTACTTCATATTCTCTGGGCCGGCAGAATGATAGGATGGAAGCATCCTGAGAGTCTCATTGAATTGGCAACTTATCTTGATGCTGAAGGAATCGGATATAAGATTACAATAGTTGGCGATGGAGACTGTAAGGATAAGATTCAGTCAGAAATTACCAAGAAATCATTATCCGACAAGATAGAATTATTAGGCGCCAAGTCGCCCGATGAAGTCAGAGAACTTATGAATGATGCAGATGTATACATTTTAAGCAGTGACTACAGAGAGGGCTGGGGAGCAGTACTTAACGAAGCGATGAATGCAGGATGTGCGATAGTTGCATCCCACGCCGCAGGTGCGGTTCCTACGCTTATTAAGCATAGACAAAACGGGCTCATTTTCCCGTCAGGCGATTATAAGAAAATGGCTTCTCTGGTAGCCGAATTATCAAGGGATCAAAAGTGGAGACTTTCCCTGGGTGAGAACGCATACGAGACCTTGGAAGGTGGATGGAATCACGAGGAAGCTGCCAAGAGATTACTTAAACTAAGTGAAGCGATACTTGAAGACAAGCCTTTCTTTTTCGAGTCAGGACCTCTTAGCGAAGCGAGAGTAATCCGCCAAAAGAAGATGTATAAAAAACTTGTCGGGCTTGAATAAAATGCATTTACAGACTCATACGAAATGATGAGTGAATGGATGGTATAGATGACAGATAAAGTATCGGTTATAGTACCGGTATATAACTCAAGTGCATATTTGGTAAGATGCGTTGATGCAATTCTTAATCAGACTTATGAGAATCTAGAAGTACTTCTTATTGATGATGGCTCCAAGGACGACTCGCTTGATATTTGCAAAAAATATGAAGAGAAGGATAAGAGAGTAAGAGCCATTCATAAGGAAAACGGTGGCTCATCAAGTGCTCGTAATGTGGGTATAAAAGAAGCAACGGGCACATACATCTGCTTTTGCGATTCTGATGATTATTATGAATTGGATATCATTGAGAACTTAAGCAAAGTCTTTGATGAATACCCTGATGCATTGGTTGCACAGTGCATGGCGGTATGCAGAAAAGAAGATGGTACACTTGAGAGTGGCCCGCTAAAAGACAGCGGTAAGATAGTAAAGGAAACCTCGGAAGAATATCTTCGCGAACTATTACTTCATCTTGGCGACAGTTCATTTTGCTCCAAGATGATAAAAGCGAATTTCATGAAAAAGTTTTCTTTTAACGAAGGAAGACTCAACGAAGATTTTGAACTCTTGGTATATATGGCAGAGGAATTCGATGCAATATATACATACGAGATTACAGGATACAATATAATACTTCGATTCGGAAGCAACACTCGCAATACCTACAAGAATCTCTTTTATGATTGCATGATAGAGAATTCAGATATGGTTAGAAAGTTGGTTGAAGAAAAGCATCATTCACTTTTGGAAGAATCGAGAAAGTTTCAGTTATATCAGAGACTTGATTATACACTCCACACACCTTTATCCAAGATGAAGAATAATCCCATGGCGGATAAGGTACTTAAAGAGTTAAAACTTTGGAGAGTGGATATCAAGACCAATAAGTATCTTGCAAAAAAAGACAGAAGAAATCTTATGATTTTAAGTAGAGCACCTCATCTTAGTAAGTGGGTGCACAATAAGATAATGTTCCTAAAAGGAATACCTGTAGAAAAATAAAAAGGATGGGTGCTTGGCACCGCAATAAAAACAAGATGAAGATTATTAAGAAGCTCTTGAAGCTTCTGGATGGAAAACAGAAAAGATCAATAGTAGGATTAATATTTTTGATGTTTATCGGAGCAATCCTTGAAGCATGTTCCGTAGCACTCATTATACCTGTAGTAACGGTACTTTTTACACCCAATGCGATACAAGAAAAATGGTATCTCGCATTAGCATATTCGATATCACCTTTTACCTCAGAGAAGGCTTTTTCGATAGCGATAATGTTAAGTATCGTTGTTGCATTTATAGTTAAGAATTTATTCCTATATCTCGAGCAAAAGATATTATATAGATTCATCTATTCCAATCAGTTCAGAACTTCTGAGAGAATGATGAAGAATTATGTCAGAAGAGATTATGAGTATTATCTCAATGCAGACAGTGCGGTAATACAGCGTAACATCACATCTGACGTTAACAATATGTATGCGCTTATTCAGTCACTCATGCTTTTACTTTCTGAGTTAATAGTATTTGTGACTTTGATTATTGTGTGCGTAAAAGAGAGCCCACTTATGACTGCATTCTTGGCCGTGCTTTTAGGCATTACTCTTTTACTTATCAAGATTATTCTTAAGCCTGTGTTATACAAGGCAGGTAAAGACAATCAGGATTACTATGCCGGACTTTTTAAGTGGATTAATCAGACTATTACCGGTATTAAAGAAGTAAAAATCGGTGGAAAAGAAAACTACTTTGTAGATCAATATATTGACTGCGGTAGAGGATATGTAGGTGCTGTTCAAAAATATACACTCTTAAGTAATGCTCCGCGTCTTATTATCGAAGTAGTCTGCATTATCGGTATCGTTGCATACCTTATAAGCATTTATCTTCAAGGAACCAATGTTGAAGATGTTGTCAGCACAATCGGTGTATTCGGATTCGCGATTATGCGACTCATGCCTTCTGCCAACAGAATCAACAATTGCTTAAATAACATCTCATACTTCGAGCCTTTCTTCATGGGAGTATCCGATAATCTTCAGGATGATATTTCGGATGAGAATTCCAGAGTCGATGCTCTTGCAAGACCTAAGGAAAAACTTGAAGTTAAAAACATTATTGAACTTAAGAATATAAAGTACAAGTATCCAAAGACAGACGTGTACGTCCTCAATGATGCATCCATGGAGATACCCGTTGGAGCAGCAGTTGGTATCGTAGGAACAACAGGTGCAGGTAAGTCGACAATTGTAGATGTAATGCTTGGACTTTTGAAACTTGAATCAGGCGAAATACTTGCAGACGGACAGGATGTGCTTAATCCTGATAACTACAGAAAGTGGCTCAAGAATATCGGATATATTCCTCAGACGGTATTCATGCTTGATGCATCAATTAGAAAGAATGTTGCTTTCGGTATTCCGGAAGATGAGATAGATGAAGACAGAATCTGGGAAGTATTAAAAGAAGCACAACTTGATGAATTCGTTAGAGGCCTTCCTGACGGACTTGAGACAGGTATAGGTGAACGTGGAATCAGATTATCCGGTGGACAAAGACAGCGTATCAGTATCGCAAGAGCGCTTTACGAAGATCCCGAGGTGCTTGTTCTTGACGAAGCAACCAGTGCTCTTGACGGTGATACCGAAAAAGCCATTATGGATTCCGTTAACAGTCTCCACGGTAAGAAGACACTTGTTATTATTGCACACAGACTTCAGACCATCGAGAAGTGTGATTCAGTATATAGAATCGAAAACGGTCACGCGGTAAAAGAAAGATAAAAGTTTTAAATCGGATTTAGAGATATAGATAAGATGAACACGGAATTAAGTATTATAGTCGCAATAGAAGATACACTATCGGATGAAGCAATGAAAAGAAGCATAGAGTCTGCACTTAAGCAGACTGTAGATGTATCGGTAATTTTGGCAGGCGATTATGTATGCGAGAATACAGAAAAACTTTTAAAAGAATACGAGGATAAAAATCCCGACAAAGTAAAAGTTGTTAATACGAGTGAGGAAAGATGGAGAGGTGGAGCCCTAAACTTAGGACTTAGAAATGCAACTTCCAAGTATCTGGCATTCGTTAATTGCGGAGATAAATTATCACCTGATTTTGCCAAGACTCTTTTAGAGATAGCATCAAAAGAGGATGCAGATATAGTTGCGTGCGGCTATAAGTTCGATTCATCTAACGACGAGGAAGATGAAGAGCAGGAAGAGATATTTGAACTCTGGGCTAATGCATCGGGTGAACTCGATTATGACAAGTACGGCCTCCTGGCGCTTAATCCCGGCAAAGCAGAAGCAAGGATAGTAAAAAGAGAACTCTTTGATAAGAATGGTATCTGGTTTCCGGAACATTTATCATATGAAAAACTTGGAGTTAACAGATTACTACTCTTTAGTGCAAAAAGATTCGCTTATACTGAAGAACCTCTTTATATCATAGCGGAAGATATATCATCGGATATTTCAGAAGAAGATTTATTCGACAGAATTGATGTTATGAATTTCTTTATAGAGGAGTGCTATAAGAGAGAGATACTTGAAGAGTATCCGGAAGAAATAGAAGCGGCAGTTGTGGATGACATGTATATAAAAACATTGTTTACATACATGGCCATAACACCCGGAAGAAAAAGAAAGATTACTTTCCTTAAAGAACTGGCAGATGCTATAAGCGATTGCTTCCCTGAGTTTGAAACCAATCCGTTTTACTATGATAAGTATGACGATGATATAAAAGACCTTGTATCACTTCACATGTTAAGCCCGTTCAAGTTTATCAAGGCGACGATGAAAATGGATTTTTAAAACATATATTTGCAATACGGAGGACGTATGGAAAAATGTACAATAGTGGTTCCCTGTTACAATGAAGAGGAAGCCATACCGCTTTTTTACGAAGCTGTTAATGAAGCAGTAAAAGACGTTAATCTCGAATTTGAATATCTCTTTGTCAATGACGGAAGCAAGGATAAGACCCTTGAAGTGATGAGAGAACTTGCTGAGAAAGATGACAGGGTTCATTATATTTCATTTTCCAGAAATTTTGGAAAAGAAGCTGCTATGTATGCAGGTATGAAGGAATCAACAGGCGATTATGTTGTCATCATGGATGTTGATTTACAGGATCCTCCTGAACTAATTCCTTCCATGTATGAGAGTGTACTTAATGAAGGATATGACTGTGTAGCCACCAGAAGAGTAGACAGAAAGGGCGAGCCTCCTATCAGATCTATGTTCGCCAATCTCTTTTATGCTATTATGCATATCATTGCCAAGGTTGATATGGTTCCCGGTGCCAGAGACTATCGTTTTATGACAAGAAACATGGTTGACTCCATAGTATCCTTAGGTGAATACAACCGATTCAGTAAGGGTATATTCGGTTGGGTAGGATTTGATACCAAGTGGGTTCCTTTTGAAAACAGAAAGAGAGTAGCCGGTCGTACCAAGTGGTCATTTTTTAAACTTATTCAATATTCGTTTGAAGGAATAGTTGCTTTTTCGACAGCACCTCTTGTGTGGTCTTCAATTATAGGAATTATTTTCTGTTTTATATCTTTTGCAGCACTTATATTCCTTTTTGTCAGAGCATTGGTGTTTGGAGATCCTGTAAGTGGATGGCCTTCACTTGCTTGTATGATTACGTTTTCGGCAGGAATACAACTTTTCTGTTTTGGAATAATGGGTATGTACATGTCCAAGACTTACCTTGAAGTTAAGGGCAGACCTATATACATCGTGAAAGAGAAGAAATAATGGAAAAACTCGTAGCGAAATTAAAAGAAGAACAATATAAGGTTCCGTTTGTTTCGGCGCTTGTTATCGGACTCATCACTCATATGACGATGATAGTTAACAAGTATCCCAACGGTGACTCGATGACCAATTTCTATTTTGATCAGAATATGGTCACCTCCGGCAGATGGTTTCTCACCGTAACTTGCGGACTCTCATCTTTTTATGACCTTAACTTTGTTAACGGTCTGCTTGCGATTATCTTTTTATCAGTGGCAGCAGTGTACGTTACCAGATTCTTCAATGTTAAAAAGAAATCTGCAATGATTCTAATCCCTGCGATTATGATGACGTTCCCCGCAGTGGCGGCAACGATGACGTATATGTATACGGTTGATGGATACATGATAGGACTCATCTTTGCGGTTCTTGCTGTATACACCTGCAGAAAGTATAAGGCAGGTATTGCGTGGGGTGCATTGTTCTTAGCGTTTAGTATGGGAACATATCAGGCATATCTTTCGATGACAATCCTTTTAGTTATCTTTGATCTTATGCTTGATGTCATTCTTAATAAAGAGATAAAAGAGACTGCCAAGAAAGGTCTTAAGTATCTTGGCATGGGCGTATCCGGCGGAATACTTTACTTTGTGATATTAAAGATATGCCTTGCGCTTGAACATAAAGAACTTGATACTTATCAGGGCCTTAATGAGATGGGCAAAATCTCAGCGTCTTCGATTCCTGAGAGATTATACAATGTCTATTATGACTTCGCAGCTTTCGTGCTCAGAGGCAGAATATTTGCGGACAATATATTCTCACTTATCGCAGTTTGTTCAGTGATAGTTATGGCACTGGCTGCTTTTATAATAATATTCGTAAAAAGCAATGCATATAAGAAATGGTATAACTACTTATCGGTAGTCGGACTAATGGCTATCATTCCTCTAGGAAGCAACATCATCCTTATGATGACCGACAAGGCTGAATATCATCTTCTTATGAGGATGCAGTGGGAGTTATTTCTGGTATTTGCTGCAGTAATACTTGAGCGCGCATTTACATACTTTGAGAATAAGAAAGATAAGCTTAATGTCGCAAAAGCCATCCCTGTAATATTGGTTGCGATAATATGTTATAATTTCTTTTTGATGGATAATATCGCATACTTCAATTTACAGGAGAAGTATGAGAAAACATATGCGTACTGTGTAAGGCTTCTTGACAGGATTGAGCAGACTCCCGGTTACTACCAGGGAATGCCCATCTGTATGGTCGGAGTAATTAGCGAGGACAGTTATCCTTCTACGGATGTTACAGAAAAAGTAACAGGCAAGATGAGAGGAGCTGACGGCGACTTTTTGATATACAGAGGCGAACAGTACGAAGCCTTTATGAAGCATTATCTTGGTGCATCGCTTAACATACTTACAGGCGATGATGTTATAGATATGTATTATTCCGAGGAGTATGAGGCCATGACTTCATTCCCAGATGCAGGCAGTATCAAGATAGTTAACGGTATTATGTATATTAAGCTCGAATAGGGATAAAAATGGGTAGATTAAGTGTAATCATTCCTTCTTTTAATGAAGAGGACAATATCGAGAATACAGCATCGGTCGTAGGCAGCGTGCTCAAAGAAGCAGGCATAGATTATGACCTTCTTTTCGTGTCTGATGGTTCAACCGATAACACATTTTCGATAGTTGAAAACTTATCAAAAGAAGACAATAGAATTCAAGGTATCCAGTTTTCAAGAAACTTTGGAAAAGAAGCTGCTATCTTCGCAGGTCTTGAGTATGCGGACGGAGATTGCGTAGCGGTTATGGATTGCGATCTTCAGCATCCTGCAAGAGTGCTTGTTGATATGTATCATCTCTGGGAAGAAGGATATGAAGTAGTTGAAGGCATTAAGTCCAAACGTGGAAAAGAGAATCCTATCTACAGACTCTTCACTAAGATTTTTTATGGCATAATGAGCAGTCTTATGAAGCTTGATATGAATGCCACGTCGGACTTCAAGTTACTTGATCGTAAGGTTGTGGAAGCGATGCTTGAACTCCCTGAAAGAAATACATTCTTTAGAGCACTTTCATTCTGGGCAGGATTCAAGAGCACATCTGTATCGTTTGATGTGGAAGAGAGAAAAGCAGGCAAGAGTAAGTGGTCATTCTCGGGACTTGTAAAATATGCAGTATCAAATACCACATCATTTACTACAGCGCCTCTTAAGTTCGTATTTGCTTTGGGAATGCTTCTTATGGTGTTCTCAGTTATATTAGGCATTGAGACATTGGTTAATTATTTCCTCGGCGTTGCTGCTGACGGATTTACTACAGTTATCTTGCTTCTCCTTATTGTGGGAGGATGCATTATGATAAGCCTTGGAATAATCGGACATTATATTGCAAGAATCTACGAAGAAGTTAAGGGCCGTCCCAGATACATAGTGTCCAAGACCACAAAAGAATAGATAAAAATGGGAAATAACAAAGCAGTTAATAAGAAAACTGAAGAGAAAAGTACTTCCAAGCGACAGCTTAACATGGAGATTCTTAGAATCGCAGCCATGTGCATGATTATCACGCTTCACTATCTTGATAAGGGTGGCGTGTTAAAAGAATTCGCAACCAACAACACAGCGGTTGGTAATGCTGCATGGATTATCGAAGCATTTTGCATGGTAAGCGTTAATATCTATGTGCTTATAAGCGGATACTTTTTATGCGAGAGTAATTTCAAGATTAAAAAGACAGTGCTTTTATGGATTCAGATTCTTTTGTATTCATGGATTATAACTGCCATATTCGCAATTGTTCTTAAAGGACAGTTCAATTTTGAAGAGGGCATGCTCTATGGATTGCTTCCTCTTTTGATGCCGGTTACAGGATCTCATTATTGGTTTGCAACCGTTTATATTTTGATGTATCTTGTATCGCCTTTTTTGAATATCGGCATTAAAGCAATGGATAAAAAGACACACAGGAATCTGATAATCATTCTTGTGGCAATCTTTTCTATATGGAATACCATACTTCCTTTTACCATACCTGCGACGGACAGGAAAGGTATGGATGTATGCTGGTTTATCTGCTTATATGTGATAGCAGCATATCTTAGAAAATATGGCGAAGAGATTAAGATTAACAAGTGGCTTAGCCTTGCTATATATGCATTATGTTGCATCGGCGCATTCTTACTTGGCAAGGGCTTGCTTTTGTTGGATTCGATTACAGGTAAGTTTGGTGGATTCTGTAAGAACTTTTATGAATACAATTCGCTTACGATACTCATAGCAAGCGTTGCGCTTTTCATCTTTGTGATTAAGACCAAGATAAAAGCAGGAGATGTTGTAACCAAGATAGTACTTTTTATATCAGAAGGAACATTTGGTGTATATCTTCTTCATGAGCACAAGCTACTTAGATACTTATGGCCCACATGGTTCAATGTATCGGACTATGCGGAAAGTTTTGCTTTTATACCTCATCTTTTGCTGACGGTAGCGAGTGTATTCGCAGCAGGTGTAGTGATAGATTTTATAAGACGTATCATTACTGGAGCAATAGATACTTTTATATTTAAGAACGAAAAATAATAAATATAATACTCTGAAACAATTCATTTGAATTGCTATCATTCATGGAGGATAAAAAATGATTAAATTCAATGTACCGCCTTACACAGGCAAGGAAATGGACTATATTAAGAAGGCGGTTGAAAACCAGAAGATTTGCGGTGATGGAGAATTTACTAAGAAGTGTAATGCGTGGTTGGAGGAAAAGACAGGCACTACAAAAGCACTTCTTACAACATCATGTACTCATGCTACAGAGATGGCTGCGATTCTTTGTGACATTAAGCCCGGCGATGAAGTAATTCTTCCCAGTTATACATTTGTATCTACTGCTGATGCTTTTGTTCTTAGAGGTGCTAAGGCGGTGTTCGTAGATATTCGCCCTGACACTATGAATATGGATGAGAACTTAATCGAAGATGCGATTACGGATAAGACCAAAGTTATAGTTCCTGTTCATTACGCAGGCGTATCCTGTGATATGGATAGGATTAATGATATAGCTGCCAAGCATAATCTTATGGTAGTTGAGGATGCTGCTCAGGGAATTATGTCGGAGTACAAGGGCAAGGCACTTGGTACACTCGGAGATTTCGGATGCTTTTCATTCCATGAGACCAAGAACTTCTCAATGGGTGAAGGTGGAGCGCTTCTTATTAGAGATGAAAAGAACATCGAGCAGGCTGAGATCATTAGAGAAAAAGGTACTAACAGAGCCAAGTTCTTCCGTGGACAGATTGATAAGTACACTTGGATTGATGCGGGTTCTTCATATCTTCCCAGCGATCTTAATGCGGCTTATTTATACGCACAGCTTGAACTCGCTAATGAGATTACAGCTGATAGAATGAACACTTGGAATATGTATTATGATGCATTTGAAGATTTAGAGAAGGCTGAAAGAGTTGAGAGACCTTTTATTCCTTCAGACTGCAAGCATAATGCTCATATGTTCTATCTTAAGTGTAAGGATCTCGAAGAAAGAACCAAACTTATCAAGTTCCTTGGAGAGAATGATATACTTGCTGTATTCCATTACGTACCTCTTCATTCTGCACCCGCAGGTAAGATGTACGGAAGATTCAATGGTGAGGATGTATACACCACTAAGGAGAGCGAGAGACTTGTTAGACTTCCTTTATACTACGGACTTAAGAAGGAAGAGACAGAATACATTATAGACAAGGTTAAGGAATTCTATCATGGCTGATGTTACAATCAGACCAATTACATATGACGATACGGACAACATCATTAAGTGGCGTAATTCTGACTATGTCAGAAGCCACTTCATTGATCAGCGTCTTTTCACCAAGGAGAGTCACGAGTATTGGCTTCGCAATATGGTGGAGACAGGTAAGGTTGCACAGTTCATCATCTTACTTGATGATACACCTGTTGGAAGCGTATATCTTAGAGATATCGATCATGAAAAAAAGAGTGCTGAATATGGTATATTCATCGGTGAAGAGAGTG
>JAEEQX010000080.1 GCA_016285575.1 Lachnospiraceae bacterium | reverse complement strand
GATGTTGAACAGGACTTACTCGACCTCGTGCTTGGTTCAGGCTCTTCATATATGGAAGCAGATATGAGAGAAAAGACCGATAAAGCAGGTTTTTGCAGAATGCATTTTAAGAAGATGTTTGATTATGGCAACACTCTCGGTAATGCATGGATACTTAAAACTCACTATATGGAGATGCGTTCTCAGATGGGAAAAGCTATGGATTCATATAAGCCCGGCAAGACTTCTTTAATGTCTAAGTTTTCCAAATCATCCGATGCGCCTCTTAAAAACTCAGTTGCTCAGTGGGTAAAAGATAAAAACGACTCATGTTATATATGTAATGAATTCAAAGAAATGTATGAAAGATACCTCGATACATTCTTCGTAATGTATAAAAAGGATCCTGACTTCGTAGAGAAGTTCAAGAATTCGAAGGGATTCTGTATGACACACTTTGGAGACTTATGCGAAGCTGCCGAGACCAGACTTAACGATAAGCAAAAGGAAGAATTCTTCGCTATTCTCTTCCCTATGATGAAAGAGAATATGAATCGTCTCCAGGAAGATGTAAACTGGCTTATCGAAAAATATGATTACAGAAATAAGGATGCTGACTGGAAGAACTCCAAGGATGCAATACAGCGCGGTATGCAAAAGCTCAAGGGCGGATATCCTGCAGATCCCGTTTACCAACAAAAGAAGTAATAGTTATCTAATTAAATATAGAAAAAGAGGGGCGATGCCCCTCTTTTTTTTCGTCGTAAATTATGCCGTAAATAAATGTTTTTTTATCTATCCCACTTATCACAAAGTGAATTAATCTGATCTGCGAACTTAGCCAAGTCTTTGTTAGCACCGCCCTGGTTACGTTCAATAACCTGAAGCAATCTGTTGCCGGCTGCAAGGAGACGAGCAAATACTTCGGTAACACGCTTGGTAGGATCTTTCTTCTCGACGAGCTTGGGAGATGCTTCGTACTCAACCTCATCCGCAAGAAGGTCATATATCGATCCACTGAAAGGAGCATAGGTATCATAACCATACTCATCCTTCAAGCAATCTGCAAATATATTACATACTGAATCTTCACCGTGAACGATAAAGACTTTCTGAGGCTTTCTCTGGAATGCATTAATCCAGTTAATAAGTCCATTCTTATCAGCATGTCCGGACATACCAGCCAATACTCTGATATCAGCATTAACCTCGATAGGTTCACCGAATAACTTAACTTCATCTATACCTTCTACAAGGATACGTCCGAGTGTACCTACAGCCTGGTATCCAACGAAGAGAATCGTACATTCCTCTCTCCAAAGGTTGTGCTTTAAGTGGTGTCTGATACGACCAGCTTCACACATACCTGATGCTGAAATGATAACCTTGGGTTCCGGATCGAAGTTAATCTCCTTGGATTCTTCAGATGTAATGGTTAAGTTAAGACCCGGGAATAACAGCGGGTTGATACCCTGTCTTACTAATTCCATCGCTGAATCTGAGAAGCAATTATATATGTTCTTTTGGAATACTTCTGTAGCTTCAACAGCCAGAGGCGAGTCAACGAATACCTTGAATCCATCATGGCCCTTGATAAGTTCCTGTGCTTTAATCTCTCTTAAGAAGAAGAGCATCTCCTGAGTTCTGCCGACAGCAAATGAAGGAATAACCACATTACCGCCACGGTCGAATGTCTCCTGGATAATCTCCGCAAGTTCCCTGACATAATCAGGCTTATCGTTGGAATGATATCTGTCGCCGTAGGTGGACTCCATTACAACATAGTCAGCTTCTTCGGTAAATGAAGGATCCTTAAGAATAGGATCGTTAATATTACCGATATCACCTGAGAATACTATCTTTCTGGTCTCACCATCCTCAGTCAGCCATAACTCGATACTTGCTGAGCCAAGTAAATGTCCTATATCCGTGAATCTGAATTGAATACCTTCACACAAATCGTACTGAGCATTATATGCATACGGAAGAATTCTCCTAATTACACCTTCCGCATCTTCCATTGTATAGATGGGCTTAACATCAAAGTCCTTAGCACCTCTTTTTGCTTTTCTGCTCTTCCACTCAGCTTCCTGCATCTGAATGTGTGCACAGTCACGAAGCATTATGCTACATAAATCTTTGGTAGCTTCGGTTGTGATAACCTTGCCCTTAAAGCCCTTGGAATATAAAAGAGGCAAGAGTCCCGAATGGTCTATGTGAGCATGTGTCAAAAACACATAATCAATATCGCTCTCGGCACAAGGAAGTTCCGCATTCTCATATACATTGACTCCCTGCTCCATACCATAGTCAACCAGAATCCACTTGCCACACGCTTCCAAGCAATGACAGCTTCCGGTTACTTCGTGATCTGCCCCAATGAAATGAAGTCTCATATTCTGTTGCCCCCCTGACGTACGTAAATAATTGTTTTACAATCTAAGCACGTTTTTTACATATTTCCCCACATGTAAAACATATATAAATTGTACCAAATTTCTATTCTTTTTTCAATTAAAAATATAGTTTTAACTAACCTGGTTTTCACTCTATTTTTGTAGCTTCTTGGGAAGCAATGCATTAGTGTTAATTGAGGCTTTATTGACACACTCTTCAAAGTCAAAATTATCATCTATTTTTTTAGCCATAACAACCATTCTGTTATTGCCAATACCCGTCTGTTCCTTGGAGCAACTCGATAGTGTAATATATGAATCATAGACACTTTTTTCTATGGGAACATTAAGCATATTTCTCTTATCAACTTCTGTCATGTATGCATCATATTCGGCCTTGGAAGTGAAGAGATAATTATCAAAATAATCAAATGATTCTTCATCGGAATTGCACACTAAAAAGTAAGCAAAAATAAGCCATCTTTTTGTACCTTCTTCAGTGATGGTTTCGATAATAGGATGCTCCCTATAATACTCAATTGATGAGTAGTTACTTAGGTCAGAAAAAACATCACCATCGTTAAGTCTGTGACCATATATTAAGCTATTGCCACGTGACGCATCAAGGTTTGAATCAAGGGTTATAAAAGGTACACCGTGAGAGTTATATTTCTTATCTAAATCATGCCAAAGATAATACCCCTCATCATAAGGAGAACGCATAACAGGATGATTGATATTGCTTCCTTCTATTCTTAGATAAGCATATGTATCTTCGTTGTAATCCTTATACATCTTAAGAAGTTCTGCATCCTTTTTAATCATATGCGATGATGTAGCACTTGAATCTACTACATCCTCGGATACAGCTTCATATATCGCATAGTAACCTTTAATCTGTCTCGATAATACGAATCTTGCATCTCTAACCCATCTGTCATCTTTTTTATTAACCTGATTAATCCATGAAGACTGATCTATATTATATCCATTCATTAACCCCATTGCTTGGACGATATCACTCGCGCATCCCTCCCATTTAGGGGAGGATGCATCAAGTGATAATTTTATCTTTTTGCCTGTTTGAAAATCCCATTCTTCATTATCTCTGTTTTCACTCTCAAACGACCAGTTAAACTCGACATATTCTTTCCATACTGTAGTATCATCCGTTCCTGTCTCCACAAGTTTTGCAGGAATCAACTCATCCTTACCTGTTTTTTGATTAAAATACGCAATATTCTTCTCCTTCGGAATTTCTGACATATTCGTATCGGGCGGCAGGTTTTCTTTTACGCGGATGTTCTTTTGTTCTACGGAAAAACTTGCCGCTTCGCCAAGTATACATTCACTCGTTTGAGTACTAATGTCATCCTGTTTATCAGCAAAAGCATCATCCACATATGATGATGAACTTCCGCATCCTTCAAGCAAGACAAGTGTCGATAAAAATGAACATAATAAAAACTTATGCTTAATCATTTTTTCTACCTCCCGTTCTTTCCTTTGCAGCTATAGAAACAGAAGTCACAACTACTACAAGCATGAAAAGTGCGAGTGCGTATACTCTGTTATCTACTGTAGATTCACTAACATCTGCTGCACTTAAAACTATTGAATATCCTTCTTCTCCGTTATCTTCCGTTCTGTAATTGGTCTTAACAACCCTGGACTGCGTAGCTCCCTTAACTATCTTGGCGTTTGTAGTAATCTTATTCTCCGTAGGTTCATTAATCTTCTCGTTGGCAAATTCTATCGTGGAATTATTATATTCATGCACTTCATCGCCCTTAAGAATTACTGTCTTAGCCTCCGAACTCATAATGTATCCTTCAGGCGCTTTTAATTCCTTGATATAATATCTACCTTCACACAAATCAGGCTTGAATGCTCCTTTACCATCAGAACCGCTTGTACACTTTCCTAGGAATTCATCTTTGCTAACCAATACTTTTCCATCAAAGCTTAATATGTCTTCGTATGCATATAGTCCAAACTCCGCACCCTTAAGATATGTGGTACGTCTTATATCATTCTTACTAATCTTTACGCTGAACTTACTTCTAATATTCTCAACATCAACTCTGCTCTCATAATCAACATCCGCCTGTGAATCATCGACAACAAACTCATATTTATTGTTGTTCTTAACATATCCTTTGGGAACACCTACCTCAGTCACATAGTACTTTCCAATATAGAGGGGCTTGTTGTGGTCGGAATAAGTTGCTATACCATTCGCATCTGTTGTAATGGTAGCTATCTTTTCGTCTTTCTTATATACAGTATTTCTCTTTCCATTGGAATCGAGGCTTCCGTCAGGCTCGTAGATATCTTCTGCTGCGAAAAGATCGAACTTAATACCACTCATAGGCTTCTTTTCATACTTGAACTTGGCATCTGTTCCCTTTTTCTCATCACCCTTAACCACATCCACAAGCATCTCTCCCTCTTTATAGAGTTTTAACTTGCCCTCTATGGGCGTGTTGGGTAAAACAACGGGCAATACCTTCTCGGAAATCGAATCATCCATAACCGTATCAGTATCATCATAGAATTCGACGATGAAAGGTGTTGATGATTTTCTGTATCCTCTTGGAGCAACTTTTTCGATGACCTCATATCTGCCTGAAGGGATTACATCACTCGTAATAGCATATCCACTTTCATCAATTGTGATGTCGGAGGCAATGGTTACTCCAGTCGACGGATCAACGATGTCAAAGACCGCTTTTGGTGTCAAATTATTCAAAATTGTGTTCGAATTTCGGCTGTCCGTTTTGTTAAATCGTAATTTAACTTTATATCGCAAGTCAGTCATTTCAACGGTTACATCATCGTACTTATCAACCTCATATACATTTTCGTCCTTCACGTACCCCTTGGGTGCTTTGACCTCTTTTACATACACTTTTGAGTACTGTTTTTTGATTTTTCCACTCGAATTGCCATTCGAATCTGTGGCTGCGATGGTAGCAATCTGATTATTACAATTAGGATCTGAGTAGACTCCATAGATGGCTCCTGAGAGATATGCTCCGGTTTCCACATCTGATTTTTTAATCCTAAGTGTCCATCCGGGTTCTTCATATGAAGCAAGATATCCGATATCCTGATAACCGTTAACACGAACTATCCTAACCGTACCTTCGTATCCACTGTCCCAGGCAGCTCTTACGAAGTCGCCAAGACCGCAGGCCTCGAATTCTTCTGTACTCAAACCTGTAATATCGTGTACTTTACCATCCATCTGCGAATTGTTAAGATACGCATATCCTGCTGCTATATGAGTGTATATATACCTGTCTCGCTCTGAAGCGCCGGGAAAGAATACACCCGTCAAGTCATTAGGGCCTCCGTATCCACAGGCTAATACCCTAACTAAGAGCGGATAGCCTTCACTTCCCTCAGATGATACTTCAATTGCCTCATAACTACCCTCTGCCATAGGGCCAAGGCGTGGCTCCAGGCAAAATGCCAGTGTATCATTCATGTAGAAATAATGTGTCATATAGCTGAAGCCATTGGGATAGTTAATCGCTTCCCCTATCCTTACATTGACATTAGCTGCTTTTGCACTTATCGGCAGTGCAAACGAAGCCAACAAAACAAAAATAACAAATAAACTCCTTAATAGTTTTCTAAATGCGGCCAAAATATACCTCCTGCATTAAAACCGGCGGAAATGTAACATATTAAATTGGCGGCAAAGCAATTAGTTAATTAAAAATTGGGAATAATAATTCTTAAGATATAAGAATTAAGATGTAATTAAGAATATACTCGGCGAGTAAATCATTGTCAAGACGAAAATATATTTTTTCTTAAGCGAATATAACTGTATCTGCCTTAATATCGCTTTCTTCAGCCTCTATGCCATCACTTTTGCAGTCTTCAAAGCAAACGCCTACTTTATATATGCTTGCAGAATCTACGGATGCTAAGTATTTATCATAATAGCCCTTACCATAGCCTATCCTATAGCCTCTCTCGTCATATGATACGCCTGGCATAACGCATATGTATTTTTTGCTCTTATCATACTGAATGGCTTCGCATTCTTTTTTAGGCTCAGATACATTGAAATTGCCTTTTTCGAGATCCGTCAGAGCATCAACCTTATAAAACTCCATAGTATCGCCATTAACTCTGGGAAAGAATCTGTCCTTATCATAGAAATGATTGAATACGCCCGAAATGTTCACTTCATCCTTAAGAGGAGCATATAAAAGAATCGCATCATAATCGTCCTCAGCAATAAGCTCGATAAGCTTACTTGTAATCACTTCGGATTTCTTAATACGATTGGGGATACTTATTTCTGAACGAATCTTTATGAACTTTTTTCTTTCTTCTATCTTATTCATATTTATATTCACTAAACAAATTATTTAGTTTTAGTTCTTCTTTTCTTACCCATTTAGAATATTGTAGATATTACAATACCGGATATGATTATAAACGCACAGAATAGCTTAAAAGCTATATTCTTTTCCTTAAATACAAGTTTACCCGCAAGTATCGTAACTATGCAACAGCTTTGTTTTATTAGCGTCATAACGGTAACTCTGGATTCAGGCATCTGATTAGCTATAAAGAGGGCCTTGTCGCCGATTACGAACATAATCGCTAGTATCCATATCCAATAGTTTTTAACTGCACTGACGAATCTGATTTTTTCTCTGGTAATAAGGATATAAAGTAGATAATAGATTACCAGGAAAAGCGTGTACCAAAACTGTAACTGCGTGCTGGTAATGCTTCTTGTCAGTATCTTATCCATAACGCCCGATATGGCGTTAAAGAGGCAGGATATAAGCGTATAGATGATTATCTTGGCCTGTACCTTTTCTTTCTCGCTGCTCTTCTTGGTATTACATAGTACCAAACCCACGCAGACAAGGATAAGTCCCACTATACCCGCAGGAGTCATTGTCTCGCCAATAACCAATACGCCAAGTACTGTAGCAAATACTACACGCGATAAATCTATGATGCCATACAAGCTTACAGGCATCTGCTTGATTGCCTTAAATGACAATATCCACGCTGTGAAGATAACGAGCGATTTTAACGCTATGAATATCATTATCTTCCATTCCACACCGCCTGCCTTGGGCACTGTAGGAAGGATGAATACAAACGAAAGAAGCGTATATAATATCAACACTTCAAGTACCGTATTCTTCTCAAGCGATTTCTTTTTTACTATTTCTCTGCCACCCTTAAGTAAGCCATAGAGCAGCACCAACCATATCCACATGTTACTTCAATAATCCCTAAGCATTAAAAATCGAATAGGGATATTTCCCTACTCGTCGCGCAATCGAGTAGGGAAGATTTATCTTGCCCTACTCGCCGCGCCTCCCGCATGCTGCGTAGCAGCAAATTTCCTTGTGCGGGAGTGCGCATATAAAAAGAGGGCGTGTAACTCACGCCCCCTTGTATTTAATTATTCTTCGGTCTCATCATCGATATCTGAATCATTGACATCAATCGGATTGTCTTCCTTGTCCTGACCCCAGATCTTCATGTTGAGTTCTTTATCCTTCTTCTCAACAAGATCAAGAACTGCCTTAGCCTTAGCCTGTTCTGCACTCGCTTTCTTCTCATCCTTGATGAGTAATTCGAGGTTCGAGGAAATCATATCAATGTTGTTCTTGAATTCCTGAACAAGCTCTGCAGTCTTGTCTATAGCAACCTTGGTAATCTCTTCGATGTAAGAATCGAACTGAACCTTGGTAGTGTTAGCGAACATTGTCTCAACGTCGTTCTTGTAAGACTTCTTATCGTTAGTAGAGAAGATGAATATTGCCTTCTGCTTGTTGATATA
>JAEEQX010000079.1 GCA_016285575.1 Lachnospiraceae bacterium | reverse complement strand
TAGAAGTTCCATATTCAATGATGACGGAGAAGTTGAACTGATTGTTACATATACAGTTGAACCGCCTATAAATATCTTCAAAGTTGGAGAATTGAAACTTGCTAACAAAGTGAAGATTCATTCATGGATTGGATATGTAAATGACAATGGAGCGGATTCAGAATATGTATATATAACTGATGAAGGTAATGTGTATCACACTAATGCAAGTTGTACCTACTTAAGACTATCCATTAAAACATTGATGCGTTCAGATGTAGAGAAACAAAGAAATGCGGATGGAAAAAAATATAAGGAATGCATGTATTGTAAAAAGGCAGATAGTCATGATCAGTCTGAATATATATATTTAACGGATTATGGTGAAGCATATCATACAAGATTAAGCTGCCAGGGATTAAAGCGGACGGTGTATAAGGTCAAGAAAAGACAAGTAATTGGAATGAGTGAGTGCAGTAGGTGCAAGGAATATCGGGAAGAGATGTTGGATTATATAGATGAGTAAATATGATTTGATTGTTTGGATAGTAACATTAGCAATGATTGTAATAGAAGCTATATCTGATGTTAAACGACGTGAAATAAAGATAGTGTATTTGATAGTTGCAGGGTCTATTGGGATATTGACTCTTGTCATTTCAGGAGAAAAAAGTCGAATAATTAGTTCGCTATTTGGAATAGCGATAGGATTAACGGTTATAGTTTTGGCTTATCTTACAAAAGGAGGGATTGGATATGGCGATGGATTATTACTATGTATATCAGGTCTGCTGCTGGGAGTAAGGAACAATATAGTTTTATTGTTTACAGGATGTTTCTTTAGCGCAATAGTATCGATGTTTCTATTGGTTATCAAAAAAGCAGATCGAAAAACGATACTTCCTTTTGTTCCATTTTTGATACCGGCTGTAATAGTTTCTTTTGCTTTTGAAAGGATAGCATGAAGATAAAAAAAGGTAACATGACAATTGAGTGTGCACTTATCATGCCAATGATATTAACCGTGATAATCTCGTTGGTTTGGCTGACAATCTATTTATATGATTTGAGCATTGCGCAGACGGCGTTGATACATGGATTGTTGATAAGTGATTATAGTCCCAATACTACCAATTCTTCTCTAAAGGAAGCAATTAAAGCAGGTATAGAAGAGGAGAGCGTGCATTATATGGTTGGAGTAGAGGAATGTAAAGTTACTACAAAGGTTAAACAAAGAAAATGCATTGCTTCGATGGAAATGCGGATGAATATTTCAGATTCGTCGCCTGTTTTATCAAAGCTTATGAAGAACTCTATGGAGTTTTCTTCAACCAGACTAAGTCCTGCCTATGTGATAAGAGATACGCGTAAATTCAAGGGTATGTATGACTACTATGAAAATATATTGAAAGATTATGGATTAGTAGATGATGGAGGATACGATGGTAACGAGTTACAAGAGGGATCTAAACCGAAATTACTTAGTGATTAAAAATGAATCAATGGATTATCAGATAAGAATGCTTATGGAAAATCCCTCATCCGGGTTTGGGAAAATAAAACTATCCAACTGGGATGGAGAAGAATCGATAATGGTTGATGTGACAGGACTGCAAAGTATGGATAGATACTTTTCCAAAAGGAAAATCGGGTATGATGAGCTGTCTGAAATACTTTATTCCATAAACCGCATGGTTAATGAGTGTATTAGATTATTATTGGATATTTCGGGGTTGGTAATGAATCCGGAATTCATATTCTGGGATATCAACGAAGAAAAACCGGTATGGATTTTTTATCCATATGATAATAAGAATAATGATATTACGATTCTTTCCGAATTTATACTGGATCATATAGATAATTCAGATTCAAGAGTTGTTAAAGCCGGGTTCGCATTTTACAAAAAAACAAAGGAAGGCTCTATAGCGAGCGAAGAATTATATACTTTACTTGAAGATCAAACATCTAACTTACCAGATAATAATACACGTGAAAATGAGTTAAAAGAAAACGGAGGCCAAGTATGCGAGGCAAATTATACAAGCGTAATGCGAGATGGGTGTAGAGTTGAGAGAGTCAATCGAACTATTGACTATGCAACTCTGGAAGAAACTAATAATACATTTTTCAGTAAAATAATCTTATTTATTGAAGAAAAATGGAAATTATTCTTAGGGAAAAAAGAAAAAGATAAAGAAAAAGAAATAAATACATCGTTCAATTATTTTAACGAATCAACGATTGAAGAACCAGAAGATAATGATGAAACGATGCTAATTGATATATCTGAAGGTTATGTGCATAGATTGATTAGCCGGGACAGCTCTCAAAGAGATGAAGTGATAGATACATTTCCGTGCATAATCGGTTCAAAAAAAGATGTAGTTGATATATGTATAAATGATAAAAGCGTATCACGAAAACACGCGATAATTGATCTATTTGAAGGAACTATGGTGCTCTCCGATTGCAGTAAGAATGGCTGTCGTGTGAACGGTATAAAAATACAGAAAGAAGAGTGCCTTATAAAGCCTGGTGATGAAGTTTCATTCGGAAACATAAAATATATTCTTTCGTAATTGCTGTTCTGTTGCCAGTTCTTTGGTGACGAGCAATTAAATACAATCTCCATACTCCATTCTTTGGTTAATTCAACCCCGGGGCTGCACAAGTTCTTTGTGCAGCCTCCCTTTCTGTGTTTTCTACTATTTCAATCCCTAGCGATTCGAGTATATGAATTGAAGCCACGTTGTCTTGATGGCACTTGGCAACGACCTTCATTCCGGTAAGAGTTTTATACAAGTACTGTATGCATAATCGAGCTGCTTCTTTTCCGCAGCCTTTGCCACGTTTTTCTTTCTTGATCATAAATCCAATAGATACAGTATTATCGTCATAATACTCGAATCCAGCTCTGCCGACTACTTCACCTGTTCCTTTTTCTTCAATAATCCACATTCCATATCCAAAGAGCATGCATGAATCTTTGACGCTGAGATATCTTTCGTGAGGATTAACGGATGTAATGTCAGGAAGTGGTTCGAGAAATTTTATGCAGTCTTCATCCCGATACATTTCATAGATATACTCAAGGTCATCTTCTTTTTCTTCACGGATTATTAATTCATCAGATTCACCTATCACGTAAGGGATTCCCTTTTGATGGCAATATACTTTCTTAAGGTGTTCGATATCAATCTCATCTCCAACGGTAAAATACTTATATCCATCAAAACTGGAGATCTCATTTTCATTTTTTAATTCAATGCAGATAGGAACATTTTTATCTTTTAGATAATCTGCGACATTTCTGGATGAAGTAAGATACAAAGCATCTTCAGTATGGATGTATTCATTAACATCATTTATTCGAATGTATTGGAAATTTTTATCCATTAATCGCTCTCTTTTTAGTCTCTTTTTTCGTTCAAACTTTCCACTTTTTATTATATAATTAGAACGTGCGGATGCAATTATATTTTATGAATAAGTAAGGATAAAAAATGGCACTTCAATTTGTTCTCGGAGGCTCGGGAAGCGGAAAAAGTGAATATGTTCAAAACATAGCGATTAAACTTGCTATGGAAGACAGGAGCAATAATATCTTAATGATTGTTCCTGATCAGTTTACCATGCAGACACAGTGGCAGATGGCCAATCGTCATCCTGACGGCGGAATCATCAATATCGATGTTCTCAGTTTTTCAAGACTTCCCAGAAGATTGTTTGAAGAAGTCGGAGCTCCTAAGAGAACTGTTCTCGATGATACAGGTAAATGTCTATTGATAAAAAAGGGTGCATTGAAAGTTAAGGATCGCCTTCATGTATTATCAAGAGGAATGGATAATTCCGGATGGAGTGCAGAAGTTAAGTCGGTTATTTCTGAGTTTATGCAATACGGAATAGCTCCGAGTGATATTGATACGATTATGAGTAAAGTATCTGAAAATGTTTCACTCAGTTTAAAGCTTACCGATCTAAAACTTCTTTATGAAGCATTCCTTACTGAGTGTAGTGACAGATTTATTACTAATGAAGAGATACTTGATCTGTTCATTGAAAGACTGCATTTATCAAAAAATATAAGAAAAAGTATTGTCATTTTTGACGGGTTTACAGGATTTACACCCATTCAGATTAAAGCAATTGTTGAGGTAATTAAGTCAGCAAAAGATGTATATATTACGTTCCCTTTTGAAAATGATTTATCGATAAGCCCATACGATAATCCGAATGATAATTCTCTGTTTTCACTTACTAAAAAGAATATCAGAAATATTCTTGAGAAATGCGAAGGTATTACTGTGAATCCCGAGGTTCGCCTTAATACCGATTACAGACATCAAAATAACTCAGCTATTTCATATCTCGAGAGTACACTTTTTAGAGCGAAAAAGATCGAGGGAAAAGTATCTTCCAAGAACGCGCTTACTATAGCAAAGTGTGCAGACGTAGATAACGAATGTCATGTTCTTTGTGAGAAAGTACTGTCAGATATAACAGACAACGGATACAGGTATAGAGATGTTGCGATTATTTGCGCAGATATGACTAAGTATCAAAAGACGCTTGAGAAGTATCTGACTGAATTTAACATACCTTTCTATATGGATTCTAACAGAAACATAGAAAATAATGCGTTGGTTAAATTCATACTGTCTGCGGTGGATGTACTTAGCCATCAGTTTAAGAGTGATGACGTAATCAGATTTTTAAGATCAGGCTTTGCTCCATTTACAAAAGAGGAAATTGATGTTCTCGAAAATTATATTTATGCAAGAGGAATAAGAGGAACAAAAAAATGGAAAGAGCCTTTTGCATACTTAAGTGAAGAAATGAAGAGAAATGAAGAGAATCTCGACGAAGTTAATAATCTTCGAGAACGCTTCATTAATCTTTTTTTACCCATTATCGAAGATGGTATCAAAAAGAGAAAACTCAGTGTTTGGATCAAGCAGATATATGAATTAACAGAAAATGCTAAGGTTACAGACAGACTTGATGAACTTATCAACAAACTTTCCGAGGAAGGTAAGATTGCAGAAGAAGGAGAATACAAAGGTGTTTATGACAAGGTGGTTGAACTCTTCGATTCTCTTATCGATCTTATGGGTGACGAGGAATTCACGATAAAAGAATTCGCGGATATTCTTGATGTTGGCTTCAAGGAAATCAGAGTCGGAATATTACCTCAAAAGGTTGATTCCCTCTTGGTCGGCGATATGCAAAGAACGAGACTTAAGGAAATTAAGGCATTATATATTGTCGGAGTAAATGACGGCAATATCCCCAAGGCGGCTGCTTCGGGCGGTTTGCTTTCTCTTCCTGAAAAAGAGATTTTAAAAGATAACGATTGTGTTCTTGCGCCCACTCCTTTTGAGCAGGCGTTCATAGAACAACTATACATTTATCTTAACCTGACGAAACCTACAGATAAATTGTATCTGTCATTTGCTACAGTCGGAGCAAAGAAAAATGACAAACTTATTGAATCATATTTAATCGGTGTACTTAGAGAGAAGTATTCCGACCTTGAAAAAAGTGACTTTACTAAAAAAAGACACGAGCTGTTTTTGTGGGATGTAAAAGAAGAAACCGCAAAGCTATTAAGTAAGTTTGTTGCAGGCATAATAAGTGAAGATGAAGAAGATATTCTTTTCAAAAATATTAGAAAACTAAAAAGCAGCGAAAAAGAAAATGAATGGTGTAAAAAAATCATCGCTAATGCTTTTAGAGAATATAAGAGTACACCGCTTATAAAAGAAGTTGCAGACAACTTATATGGTGAAATGATAAGCGTATCAATATCTACTTTAGAGAAGTTCGCAAAGTGTCCTTATTCTTATTTCTTTGAGTATGGATTGGAACTTTCGGACAGAGAAGAATTTGGACTTAACAGTATCGACATGGGAAATCTCGGCCATAATGTTCTCGACCAAGTTGGAAAAGAATTAAGAGATGATAAATTGGATTTTTCTTCAGTTGATGAAAAGGAATTGGAGAAGCGAGTTGACAGAGCAGTAGAACTTATCACATCGGATTATAATGGTGATTTGATTCTCAATGACGAAAAGAGTAAATACTATGTTGTTCAACTTGCGAGAATCATGAAGCGCACGGTCAAGACTCTTGGATTTCAGCTCTCCAAGGGCGGTTTTAAGATTGAAGACTACGAACTTTCTTTTAAGAAGGTTTATGACATCGGAGACGATGACAAGATAATTTTTAAAGGCCGTATAGACAGAGTCGACACATACGGAAGCGAAGAAGCAGGTACAGAATATGTAAAAATCACTGACTATAAATCATCCTCGCATGACTTTTCTGAAGATACCATGCGCGAAGGAATTACACTTCAGTTAGCGATGTATATGAAAAATGCTATCGAACTTTTAAAGGAAAGACATTCCGAAAAAAAAGTTCTTCCCGGTGCGATGCTTTACTATGAGATTAAAGATCCTTTTATAGAAAGCGATAAGGAATTCGAGGAAAACATCAGAAAAGAACTCATGCCTAAAGGTGCGATAGTCAATGATCAAAAGGTACTTGAGGGACTCGATAAAAAACTTTTAGAGCCTTCATATATATCTGATGTGGTGCGTCTGGAAACGACAAAAGATGCTGTTCTTGAAAAAAATAAAAATGCGTATTCAACAGAACAGTTTACTAATCTGTTAAATGAAGCGGAGAAAAAGGCACTTTCACTTTCCAAGGAAATTATTCACGGAAAGATAGATATCAATCCATTTGTTGATAAGAATGTTGATGCGTGTCAGTATTGTCCACTAAAAGGTTTATGCGGATTTGACACCAGAATTAGAGGTTATGCAATAAGAACTGCAGAAAAGAAAAACGCGGAGTAAAAGATATGGATTTTTCTACTGATCAAAAAAGAGTTATTAATCTTTGGGATAAAAATTTATTGGTTTCCGCGGCTGCAGGAAGCGGAAAGACAGCGGTTCTTACAGAAAGAATCGTTAAAAAAATATGCGATGAAAAAGCATCTGCAGACAGGATGCTTATAGTTACATTTACGAATGCTGCAGCGAGAGAAATGCGCGAGCGAATCGGAGAGAAACTTAGAAAACGTCTGGCTCAAAATCCCTCAGATGAGCATATCAGAAAACAGATGTCTGCTCTTCACACCGCTCAGATTACAACAATCGACAGCTTCTGCTTATATTTATTAAAAAATCACTTCGAGGAAATAGGACTTGATCCTTCTTTTAAGATTGCGGAAGCAGATGAAATTGCGCAGGTGTCTTCTGATGCTTTTGATGAGGTTGTGGAAGAATTCTTCGTAGAAGGTAATCAGGACTTTTTAGACCTTGTAGAAATATATGCACCTAAGGGCAAGTTCGGACCTTTTTCAGATATAGTTAAAAAACTGTATAATTCTGTTTCATCGTATGCATATCCTTTTGACTATCTTGAGAAAATGCTTGCAGACGAGAGCCGGGATATCTGGGATATGCCTTTCGCAAAATTTATTTTAGATTATGAGAATGCAGTTCTTCCTGAAGTGAAAAAGGAATATGTATTTGTTCAAACCAGTGCAAAAGATACTTCTTTATTGAATTATTTTACGGAAGCATCTAACAAGATATCTTTGATAGATTCTCTTTTGGCAGGGGATTACAATTCCAGAACAAGACATTTTAGTACTATGGAAAAAGTTGATTTCAGAAAAGGTCCAAGAGCAAAAGATGAAGACAAAGAACTCAAGGTAATACTTTCTGAAAAGATAGATGATTGCAATAAGGTGATGACTGATTTGCGTTCCAAATTTCATCCTTATGATGAAAGTACAACCGAGCAGTTGATAAGAGACGGAATACATTCATCAAATTCTCTGATCAGATTTTTAATTGCATACATGAAAAAACTTGAAGATAAAAAGATGGAAAGGGGCATCATAGACTTTAATGATATGGAGCATCTTGCCCTTAAGGTTCTTGTTTGTAAAGAAGGTGAAGAACTCAAGCCTACACAGACAGCGCTTTGTTACAGAGATTATTTTGATGAAGTAATGATAGACGAATATCAGGATTCTAACGATGTTCAGGAGACGATTTTAAATATCATTTCCAAGCAGGAAGAATCACGTGGCAACCGTTTTATGGTTGGAGATATTAAGCAAAGTATTTATAAATTCCGTCAGGCTAAACCCGAGATTTTTGCAAAAAAGAGTGATAATTATTCTACGGACGAAAAAGAAAAGGATGTCAAAATCATTCTCTC
>JAEEQX010000012.1 GCA_016285575.1 Lachnospiraceae bacterium | reverse complement strand
TTTTCACCCTTAACGAATTCTTCGTATAATGAAACTTCATCTAAATGTTCGTTTTCGTCTCCGGAAGGATTTTTGATAGGGTCAACATTGGGATTCTCATTAATCATCCCATCTCCATCCATTACCTGGCCAAAAGGAAGAGTACATCCTGTCAATGTAACTCCTGCCAAAAGTGCTACGCACATGCTTTTAAAAACTTTTCTTTTCATCATTGCTCCTATATCTCAATAAGTCTTACTTACTTAGCTGCGCTTTCTCCTGCCTTCATTCCGGACGCAAACGCCCAATGAAGATTGTATCCGCCGCACTTGGCGTCAACATCAAGAACTTCTCCTGCAAAATAGAGGTTCTTGCATAATTTTGATTCCATTGTTTCGCTCACTTCGCTTATATCAACGCCGCCCTTTGTAACTTGAGCAGCGGAAAATGAATCATGAGCACTGATTTTAATCTTAAAGTCCGTAATCAGATTGACAAGCTTGGTTACGGTATCATCAGATATCTCAACTTTTCCTGCATTTTTGCCACATAGTTTTTCTACTATGAGTCCAGCAATCTTAGCACTAATCATCTTGGATAATATATCCTCTAATGCGTCGACTTTTATATCGTCCTTGCCTGCAAGATCAAGTCTTTTTCGCAAGTACTCTGCCAATTCACAGTCTGATTTTTCGGGCAAAAAATCCACCGATATGAAGCAGGATGCACCTTCTTCTATCGGCTTGGAAAGATATCTGCTTATGTTAAACACACATATTCCCGAGAGCCCCTTATCAGTAAACTGTATCTCGCCCTCATCTTCTATGACTTCTTTATCGTCTATGTATGCGCTTACTCTTCCTTTATATCGGACTCCTGAAAGACTAAGCACGTCCTTATCCTCGGTAAAAAGTCTCGTCAACACGGGATATGTGAATGTTACGTTGTGTCCTGCTTCTCTTGCGAGTCGGTATCCTGCCCCGTCCGAACCCGTCGAAGGATAGGCTTTTCCACCTGTTGCGATAATCAATGCATCGCATTCCATCGCACTTCCATCTTCAAAAGAAATAGTGAATTCACACGCACTATTATTATCAACTTTTACTGAGTCTGAGTCAATAGATGACTTGATGGAAGTAACCTTTTTGCCTGTGATTATGCTGACTTTTTGCTTGGCCAACATATCCATGAGTGTATCCCTTACGGTCTCGGCTTTTTCGCTTCTCGGATACTTAAGCGAATCCTTTACGTAAGTGTACATTCCATTTTGCAAAAAGAGGTTCTCAAGCCATGTGGAATCATATTCTTTTATCACATTGCTAAAAGGATGATTTGCATCAAAACTATAGCTTTCAACCGACAAGTCCGCATTGGAATAATTGCACTTACCATTGCCTGTAAGCATGAGCTTTTTTAATATCTCAGGATTTCTCTCTATAATCGTAACGTCTGCTCCGCTCAGGGATGCTGCATACGCGCTCATTACTCCCGCCGGACCGCCACCTATTACACACACTTTCTTCATACTATTCCCACACTCTGATACTTATCTCATCTAGGCCCATGGATATGAATCTATCAAGCCAATCTCTGTTACTTGCTGCTTCGCCGCAGATGCATACTTTCTTTCCTGCCTTATGAGTCGTACCAATAATCTTTTCAATATATCCAGCTACTTCTTCTTTTTCTATATCCGTATATTGACTTCCTTTTTCAGTATCAACGCTTCTGTCCTTGTGCAAAATATCTGCCGTCAGATCGTTGGTTCCTATGGATACGAAATCGCACATCGTTAGAAGTTCTTCGAGGTTTTCAACTCCTCTTTTGGTCTCCGTCATGATACCAATACGAATATCCTTATTATATCGCCTTACTATCTCGACCGCTCGCCTTAGGTCTTCAACTTCTTCCACTACAGGAAACATGATTTCAAAATTTCCTGCTGCCCTCGAGATGGCGCGAACTTCTTTTTCGAATTCATTAGGTATCTTAAGACTAAGCGCTAATCCTCTCGCATTACCGTATATATTGGTATCAAGATAGGATAATGCTTTGTCTCCGCCTAAGTCCAACGTCCTAACCCTGACTGTTTTACCGCAAGACTTTTTCGATAATGGCTCAAGAAGAGCAACAATCTCATCCTCGTTCGGAGTATCGTTTTTACTCATATAAAAAGCTTCGAGTCTTAAAAGTCCCACACCTTCGAACTCACTCGGAAGTGTTTCGTAATCTGCGTCAGATGACACATTGGCTAGGATATTAATTCTATCTTTATATTCTATCGCAATCTTATTAACGATACGAGTGTTATCATCATTTATTATGGATGAGTTCTTTAGATAATCATTGACTTCATTCTGCGAAATATCTTTTATAATGAGTCCTTCATTGGCATCTACAAGGATACTCTCGCCATCTTCAAATTCGCTTATATCGACTCCCGTTACGTACGGGATTTTTCTCATCCTGGCTATAATCGCCGTGTGGTCGTTGGTTCCTCCACACCTTGATACTATTGCGCTGATGGCCTCTATATCCGACATCAAAAGTTTAGTTGGCGAAACTCTCTCACTCACCAGTATTATTCCGGTTCTATCCTCATCGTTCGACTCATCTACGTTATCTGAATCAAACAAATCCGAAGCCAACGCTCTAAGATCTGCTGCTCTTGCTCGAAGCAACTCATCGTCGCTCTCATCGAGTTTGTCCGCAAACCCTTCATAGACTTTTCTTACTGCTTCCTTAGCACTAAGGCCGCCTTCTATTTCTTTTATAATCAAGGAATTACTTTCTTCATCCTTAAGTATTTCAGCGAAAGCCTCTCTTATATCTGCCTCATCATATTCGAATTTATTTGCAGATATCTTTTGATTGATTCCCTCAAGCATTGCCTGACAGGCATCCGTAAATTTTTGAAGTTCTTCTTTAACATCTCCTGTTACATAGGAATTCAATGATGAATTATTATCTGAAAAAAGACGCACTGACCCTGCTGCCACACCACTACTAAGTGATACCGCAGGGAGCCTTTTCATCTAGATTACCTTATAGCCTGCTGCCACAACAGCATCCTTAAGAGCCTGCTCTGATACGCTCGCATCAGCTTCAACGGTAACTGACTTCTTTTCAAGATCTGCAACAGCGTTTGTTACTCCACTTATTTCCTTCAAAGCATTCTCAACTCTGCCCTTGCAGTGTTCGCACATCATACCTTCAACACCAAATGAAATCATAACTGCCTCCTTATCTTCTTTTGCCATTTCATTATTGTTAATTTCTTTATTCTCTACAGAATTATCTATTTCATCTATAACGTTGTTCGCCGCTTTTTTCTTGGTATATCTTTCTATATCCTTATCAATATTAAAACTCATAAGTCTGATTGCATTCAAACATACGCATATACTACTTAAGCTCATGCATGCAGCGCCGATCATCGGATTGAGCTTTATTCCAAATAAAGGATAGGCTACACCTGCTGCCACAGGAATCATTAAGATGTTATAAAAGAACGCCCAGAAGAGGTTTTCTTTTATATTTAGTAATGTACTCTTACTGAGTCTTATTGCTCGAACCACATCCAATAAGTCGCTATGCATAAGCACCACATCCGCACTGTCTATTGCGATATCTTTTCCTGCGCCCATAGCCATTCCGACTTCCGCGCTCGCAAGTGCCGGGGCATCATTAATACCGTCGCCGACCATAAGGACTTTTTTACCCTCTGCTTTTAACTCATTAACTATTCTTGCCTTATCTTCGGGCTTAAGTTCGTATTTAACTTCATCAACTCCTGCTTCTTTTGCAATCGCCAATGCTTTGTCTTTTTTATCTCCGGAAAGCATCATGGTCTTGATGCCAAGTCCCTTGAGGCAATCCATCGCAATACGGGATGTTTTTCTGATGGTATCTTTTCTTACCTCTCCTTCGACAGATACAGTTCCTTCCGTGATAGTTCCTGTCTTGTCAAAAACTGCCACTTCAACGCTTTTTAATCTCTCAAGACTCTCAGCGCTCTTAAAGAGGATTCCTCTCTTAGCACCCATTCCCATGCCAACCGTTATGGCTACGGGTGTTGCAAGTCCGAGCGCACAAGGACAGGATATAACAAGTACACTTATTGCATTGGAAAATGCAAGCGTAAAATCTTTTGATATGATTATCCACACTACAAAAGTAATTGCTGCGATGGCCAAAATTGCAGGTACGAATATTGAAGCAATTTTATCCGCCAATCTGGCGATGGGGGCCTTGGTAGCACCCGCTTCCCTAGTCATCCTGACTATCTTTCGAAGCGTTGACTCTTCGCCTACCGCTTCCGCCTGTACTCTTACGTATCCGTCCATGACCATGCTTGCGGATATTACTTCATCTCCCACGCTCTTTTTTACGGCTTCGCTCTCACCCGTAATGGCAGACTCGTCAAATACCGCATTGCCAAATACCACTCTTCCGTCTACACTTGCAGCCTCACCCTTGGATATAAGAATAATATCGCCTTTTCTTACTTCCGATTGTGATATTGTCTCCTCCGTCTCGCTTCCGTCGGCGTTGGTTTTTATTCTCACTATCTTCTTTGGTACAATATCAAGAAGTGAATTGATGGCATCCTTGGTCTTGCCCTTGGATCTCGACTCCAAAAACTTGCCCACGGATACAAGCGTAAGTATCATGCCTGTCGAATCAAAATACAGATTATGAGACAAATGCATTGCATGCTCGCTATCGCCATTTTCAAGACTGATAAGTATATTATACAGTCCATACAGGCTGTATCCCAGCGAACATATCGAGCCGAGCGAAACCAGTACATCCATATTGGTACCGCCATTCCTGAGTGCCTTGAATGCATTGATGAAAAATCTCCTGTTAATGATAATCACAGGAATCACTAGTATAAACTGTGTTAGCGCATTGGTCGCGGCATCCCACTTGACAAACATCGCGATAATCATAAGGATTACCATCAGAATGACGGATGCAATTAACCCCGCCAACTGACCGTTACCTGCTGAATTACGGTTATTACTCTCCCCGCCTTTGCCGGTACTCTCATTGCTGTTGTTTGCTCCTGAGCAATCGCAAGTTATATTACAGGATTCTCCCGCATTATTGCTTTCCTCGGATGATGCGTTGGCCACTGCCCCGTATCCTGCTTTTTTCACAGCTGAGATTATCTTTTCGTCGCCTGTTACATTCTCATCGAATTCGACAAGCATCATTTCTTCTATTAAGTTAACATCGACCTTCTTAATCCCCTCCACCTTTTTGACTGCTCGCTCAACATTGGCCACGCAGTTGGCGCAGGACATTCCGGTCACGGTATATGTTTTTTTCACCTCTCCTCCAATCTGATTATACGAAACTAACTGTGCCTATTATACCATTTTTAGCCTGTCATGGATATCTATATTATTTTCATTCTTTATTGACATGTAAAATAATTTTGTTTTATTATTCACATACGTTGATTTATTCAAATCAATATATCTTATGGATTCTCATCCAGTTTCCCATTTCAAAAAAATAGTAACGTTAATTTTTTTATCATTATTGCATATAGGGGATAAATCCCCTATAATAGAAAGGAGCACAAATGCCAACAATATGCAGTTTTTACGGAATTATTATAGTTATGTATCTAAGAGACAAGGAACATAATCCTCCTCATATACATGCTATAACCCAAGATTTTGACGCACCATTTCTTATTGAAAACGGCGAACTAATGGAAGGGGTATTCCCTCATAAAGCAAAAGAATTGGTAAAAGAATTTATATTGAAATACCAAAAAGAACTAAAGGAGATGTGGGAAACTGAAACATATAGAAAACTCCCACCACTGTAAACTATGTTTCATAAAGCTATCAATCTATCTTTTAAAGAAGGTACTGTTGTTGAGGTTACATTTCAGGATGGAATGGTAAAAGAATATGACATGTCCAATCTTATCCATAAATACCCTCAACTAAATGCCTTGCATGATCGTGATTTTTTTACATCCGGTCGCCTTATGGGATATTACGGAATAGTATGGAATGATGATATTGACCTTGAAACAGAAACCGTATACGAAAACGGTAAGACTACAAGCACTGTAAAACCTCCCACCAATATTATGGTCGGATATGCTGTCGCCGAAGCCAGAGCTAATAAAGGTTATTCTCAAATGGAATTATCAAACGCAACCGGCATTGATCAGTCTGACATTTCAAAAATAGAACGAGGTGTCGCCAATCCTTCAGTCGGAACTCTTACACGTATAGCCGATGCGCTCGATACAAATCTGATAATTTCTTTTCAGCCTAAAGTGTGATTAATTATACTTAACTAAATTGAATAATTTTAAGAGATTTCTCTATCTCTTAATCTATCCGGAATTGTTAGCAAAGACAAAATATTATATAATGTCTATGTTGATTCTTTATCAAATTGAGGTGGAATATGTACAAATTATTGATTACAGGTTGCAACGGACAACTTGGACGTGCAATTAATGAATTATATAAGGGAAGAAGTGATATCGAGTGCATCAATACTGATGTGGCAGAACTTGATATTACCGATAATGAGGCAGTTATCAAGTTCGTAAAAGAAAAAGCTCCCTATGCAATAATCAACTGCGCTGCTCATACAGCTGTGGACAGATGCGAGGATGAAGAGGACCTGGCATATAAGATTAATGCGTTGGGCCCCAGAAACTTAAGTATCGCCGCTAACGAAATAGGCTGTAAGATGGTACATATCAGTACCGACTATGTATTTTCAGGTGATGCAACTAAGCCTTATACAGAGTTTGATACTCCCGCACCCGTATCCGCATATGGAAGAACCAAGCTTGCAGGTGAAAACTTCGTAAAAGAATTTGCAGACAAGCACTTCATCATAAGAACCGCTTGGTTATACGGAGATGGCAAGAACTTCGTTAAGACCATGCTCAAACTTGCAGAAGACAGAGACGAAGTCGGAGTTGTATGTGATCAGGTTGGAAGCCCGACAAGCGCAATGGAACTTGCCAGAGCAATCGATGCATTGGTATTTACGGAAGAGTACGGCACATATCATGGAACATGTGAAGGTGTATGTTCATGGGCAGACTTTGCTGAGGAGATATTTAAGCTTGCAGGTAAGAACACCAAGGTTAATCACTTAACCACAGATCAATATCCGACCAAGGCTAAGCGTCCTGCTTACTCGGTGCTTGATAAATATATGTTTAGACTCACTGGAAGATATACATTCGCTGACTGGCATGACGCGCTTAAAGAATATATGAACTTCTAATCTTTGACATATATATAGAGATATAGTTATATAGTTATATAGTTATTTAGTTATATAGTTATTTAGCTATTTAATATTTTATATATTGTGATTAGGGAGTAATCAGATATAAATCTTCAAAAAATGTATTTTATAAGAAAAAGAAACTCAGCTCGCTTTCGCAAACTGAGTTTCTTTTTTATTGTTAATGTGTAACAGCACACTTTACAGTAACCCCTTTAATGACTCCACGCCAGCAACATTGGTTGCTTCCTGGTTGGACTCCTGAATCTGGATGTATACTTCTTTTCTGTATACGGGTACTTCCTTGGGTGCGTTGATACCGATTTTAACCTGCTCTCCTTTTATCTCGAGTACAGTAATTTCGATGTTGTTGTTAATAATGATTGCTTCATTTTTCTTACGACTTAACGCTAACATTTCAATCACCCCTCTTTCTTGTTTTTCTGGAGAATCTCGTATATCGGGAACTTAACTTCATAGTCTTCCACGATAATCTGGCAAGCCTTACGAGTCTGAGTATTGATTACGAAAGGAGCCTTGAGATTAACCGTCATCTTAGTAAGATCGTGGGGAACAGTAATTGTGACAAGTACAAGCAAATCGTTCTCTGAAAACTCTCCGAGTCTCTTCAAAAGATCCTCTTCTACCTGCGGGTTGTAATCAGGACATACAATCAACGGATCGATAACCGGCATTGCGAAATTGGGTTCTTCGATAGACTGCATCCACCTGATTGAGCCCTCGCTCTTTTCTTCGTCATGAATAAGAACGAAGTTCTGAAGATCGGGGAATCCGATAATACCACCGGGAAAAGTGATTTTCTTCTCTTCATCCACACCAACTTCATTGAATAATCTTGTGTTAATTACCATAATAATTACCACCCTTTCTGTCGACCTCATGTCGACGTGTATTTCAAATTCCGTTATGGAATCTGTTCGCGTTATTTAATTGTAAATGTGCAGTATTACTGATTACAGGTAGTTAAGTAAAGTTGTGCTTAACATCTTACCTGTTGATGCAAGAGATGCATCATATGTAAGTTCTGCGCTCTTGAGTCTGATTGCAAGCTCTGCAAGATCAGCATCTTCGTTAAGACTGGTTAGTTCTGTGAAGCTCTGCATCTGTGAATTGAGTCTGTTCTCAACGAGCTCAAGTCTAAGGCTTCTGTTACCTACTGCTGTGAGTGCTTCATTAGCTTGATCAAGGTAGCCCTGGAAGTCTGTAATTCCGCGCTCGAATCTCTTTTGTATTGTATCTGTAAGATAAGCCTGAGCTTTTTCTACTGCTTCGATATCAGCTGTAACCGCATCCTGATTGTATGCTGAGTTGCCCTGCATGGACTTAAGCTTGGTTAATACTCCATCGAGCTGTCCTATCTCATCAAGCATACTAATCATCTCATCAACTGTTCTTCTGATACCGGGATCAAAGATCTCGTCACAAGTTGTGTTGACATTGATGGTCTGGTTAAATCCTACGTCATAGTTGATTTCCTGCTTAGCGTCCTTACCAAACTCGGTAAGATAACTCTTGTTATATTCGACGCCATCGGATTCACATGCGTAGTAATGTATGGGATTGAGGTCTCCCGAAGCCCATTCGGTCTTGGAATACTCAACTGTAATCTCTGTCTCGGGAGCAAGATTCATAACTTGATTAAAAGCATTCTCGCCGAGGATAATCTCTCCCGTCTCAGGAATAAAGTATGCTGCATTGGGATCATATCCTGAAAAAGAAGGATCACTTACTACTCTGTAAGGATCGGGAGTAGCATTCTTGCTCACAACTGTCGGTGTAATAAGAGCCTGTCTCTGAGGTGAACCATCAGCTGTATATCCGATAGTCTGATATACCTTGGGTGTAACGCCTGCATCAAGGTTATCATACGCAAGACGGATTCTATTAACACTGGTCTTAACTACTTGCTGCTCGGTAGTAATGGAACCTGAATTGTAAGTAGTCTCGTTAATTGTATTAAGATTACCTGCATCAACATAGGTCTTACTGTCAACTGCGAGGTTATTAAGCTGCTCTGTAATTGTGAACTGCTTGCTCTCGGGATTCTGGAAGGATAACTTCATATCCGTTCTGTATCCTGTAAAAAGAGTTCTGCCTGCATAGTCTGAATCGCCTGTTGCATATACTTCATCTCTGTACTGCTTAAGACTCTCAAGGATTGTCTTTCTGTCGGATGATGTAAGGGAACCCTTGGAACCTCTACGGCACTCATCTATCATTCCTGAGATAACATCAACTGTTGTATCAATAGCTGCTTCTGTTATCTTGAGCCACTGATCTGCATCAGGGATATTTCTGTCATAATACTGGGTAACCTGATCGAGATTACTTCTAAGTCTTAATGCACGAATAGCTATAACCGGATCTTCAGAAGGCTTGTTAACCTTTTTTCTTGTTGTGATCTGGGTATTTAACTTATCCTGCAAAAGCTTATTCTGATTTATGTTGTACAGAGTGTTGCTCTGCATGATCTTATTGGTAACTCTCATGTGTAACCTCCGTCTTCCTCTTAGGATGTCCTAAAATTTTAGACACCTGTCTCCAGAATCAGTCTATTATATACTTCGGACAAAACCTGGATAACTTTAGAGGAAAGGTTGTATGCGTGCTGATATTTTACAAGTTTTACTGTCTCTTCTTCTCTGTCTACACCTGAAATGGATTCTCTCTGGTTGCTAACGCTTAAAGCTCTGGCTTCAGCATTATCTGAGAAAGTTGTTGCTCTTTCAGTGTTGAGTGCTACTTCTGCAAGCATGGACTCGAGGAAATCCTGAGCCGAACCGCCACGGAAGCTCATAACTGACTGGTCTGACTTCATACGAGTAAGCTGTCTGATGACATCGTACTTATCCTGTCCGTCTGACTGAACTGTATGTGTAGCAAGTCTGTCGGGATTCTTGGCAACAAGGTCGCTGATACCGAAGTTGGATGCTGTAAGCTGACGATAGCAATCTGACTGAGATGTTATAACGCCTGTTACTGAATCTTCATTCTTGAACTTACTCTGAGTAGCATTGGCAAGATTGGCTGTAAAAAGATTAACGCCGGGATTACCAAGCTCATCATAAGAATCTGTCTGAGTAAGGATACCGTTGAATGCCTTGGCAAAAGCTCTAACCCACTCATTAAGCTGAGTCTGGTAATAAGGAATACCCTGATACTCTACTCTCTGGTTAACGCTTGCTTCCTTACCAACCTTCTTTTGAGTAATCTCTTCTTCATTCTCGCTTACATCAATCTTGAATGTGTATTCATGTGTATTAAGATCAAATGACCATTCGCTGTACTTATATAATGTATTACCAACATTAATAACGCCTGTGTTATTAAGTGTGGATTTATTGATATCCTCAAGATAATCATTGGTAACTGCTATCTTAACAAGAGCATTGCCATCCTTATCATAGTTGACACCTGATACTGTGCCATGGAAATACTCACCGTTATTACCGTCTCTCATCTGAACAAGACCTGCAAGTTCACCGCCCATTGAAGCGTTGTACATACCGAAGTCTGCGCCATTGCTCCACTTAATCTCATATAAACCTGCGATATCTGACTGATAAGCCTTGTTACCTGTCTCTTTTGCAACACATGCAAGTGTATTGTAATCATTCATATCAACAAGTGTCTGATTACCTGCGATAGTAACTCTGAAACGATAAGCACCTGTCTTTCTGGTAGGATCATGCTCATCTGTGATAGGTGTCTCAAAAGTCTGAACGTCTACAATCTTGGATAACTTATCAACGATAAGAGTTCTCTGGTCTCTTAACTCATTGGCTGTAACACCTGTTAACTCGATAACTGTGATCTGCTTATTTAAAGACGCAATCTCTTCTGCATAAGAATTAATCTCATTACACTTAACCTTAATCTCTTCATTGATATCTTCCTGAATCTTGGAAAGATTGGAAGCCATCTCATTGAAGTATGTTGTAAGGTTTCTTGCATAACCGGTAAACTGAGACTTAAGTGTTGAATCACCCGAGCTCTTCTGAAGTTCTGCAAGTGATGAAAACATCTCGTTAAAAATACTCGAGAAACCTTTTACGGAAGTATCATCTACAAAGTAATCCTGAATCTGATTCATGTAGTATGCCTTCATCTCGTACTCGCCGTATTCCTTGTTGTTGATCCAATATTTTTTATCATAAAATTCATCGCGGACTCTCTCCACGTTGGATACATCAACACCGGCACCTGTACAACCGAATGTTGTATAGGATCTAAGAGCTTCGGCAGCTGTCTGAGTAACTTCCTGACGGCTGTATCCTTCTGTCTCTACATTCGATATGTTGTTAGCGGATGTATTAAGTGAGGCATTGGATGCCAAAAGACCTGTATACGCGATATTTAATCCGAAAAATTGAGAAGCCATAGTCTACTTCCTTTCTGTCTCGCTTATCCTAAAGCGGTAAGAAGATGCTCAAGCATCTGGTTAATTACGTTAATATAACGGCTGTTCGCATTGTATGCGTTTTGATATCTAATCATGTTGGCGAGTTCCTCATCAGTGGAAACGCCGATAATCTGCTGTCTGGCTGCTTCGGTCGAATCTACCGTAAGCTGCTCGTTATCTCTGATGTTCTTAATAACCGAACCGTCATTAGCCATCTGGGATACGAATGCCGAATAGTAAGATTTAATGCTAAGCTTGGTATTTGCTGTAGGGTTAAGAGTATAAACGGGTTCTTCGAAGAGTCTCTTAAGCTTTTCGGCTGTAGCATAGTCAACCTGTCCATCGGGTTTTACAAATCCAAGTTTGGAAGGTGTCTGTAACAACTCTTCATTAATAACTAAGTTCGATACGCTAAAGAGTGTCTCACTCTTATCCCAATCCTCTGCAACTGTAGGCTCGGATACTTTTCTATGGAATATCTGTAACGCATTACCGTTACCGTCCGACATATACTTGCCATCGCCTGCATCGAATGCTTCTTTTAATGTATTGTTAACCGCATTGACGATTGAGTGGATGAGCTTGTCGAATTCCGACTGTGCTGTCATTACTATTGAATTGGAGATCTTCTCATAATTGTCACCTTCGCAGTCTGTGAAGTTGGCTCTGTGATCACCTCTTGTAATAACAAGCGCCTTAAGCTTACCTATGTCTGTATCAAGAATGGATGAGATTTCCTGTTCGGTGTCAAACATAAGTGCGTTGTCAGTAATGTAATGCTCTGCACCGTTAACATCCTCAGTCTTAACTGCGTCATCCTTCCAAAATACTTCATAAAAACCTGTGGTCTCATCAACCTGTGTTCCTATATCGTTGACGCCAACTGCTGTAACGAACGAATGTCCTTCAAGCTTAACTAAGATATTTCCCATAACATCCGTTGTGTAATCTATGGAAGCAAAAGATGAAAGGTCATCGAGTAACTGGTTACGCTGATCCTTAAGGTCATTAGCGTGCTCGATTCCACCACTTTCAATCTTTCTAATCTGCTCGTTTAAATCCCATAACTTGTGACCGTATTCATTCATTAAATCAACGGTCTCTTTTATGGAGTTATTGACATTGTCCTGATAATCGCATAATCCCTGGTATACTGACTGTGCATCAGTAATGAATGCGTAGGATCTCTGCATCAAAAGGCCCTGTACAACTGAAGAACTCGGATCCTTGGACATCTCCTGAACTGCAACCCAGAGGTTATTGATGGATTCGTTAAAACTTGCTCCGTCCATCTCACCAAGAAGTGTCTCAACTTCGCCGATTGCATCATACTCTGCTGTATAGAATGCAAGACGTCCACTCTCTTCTCTGTATGTCTTATCCAAAAATACGTCTCTTACCTGACGTACTTCCTGGTATGTTACACCGAGACCGGTCTGCTTATTCGATATACCGGATACATCTACGGATATTGTGTTGTAATCCTTGTCTCCAAGGAGTGTCTGCTGACGAACATATCCTTTTGTTTCCGCATTTGTTATATTGTGTGCCGTGGTGTTAAGTGCATTCTGGCTTGTTGAAAGTCCGGAATTGCCCACGTAAAAGCTTCCCATTAACGGCATACTTCATACCCTCCGTTATCATCCGACTGGATGATTAAAACTATTGCTTAGTATCGAATCCCTTAAGATTGGTTCCGTATACCTCGCCTGTATTCATTGCTCCTCTATTGTAATTACCCATTTGCGGAGCTTGTTTCATCGACTGTATAAGTGACATGTCGAAGTTGACCATCTCAAGTGCGTTTTCAAGTAATTCCTTGTTACGCTCATTGACTGTCTTTAATTCTTTTCCGACTTTTATGAGCTTAGCTCTGGCTTCCTCGAGTTTCTCCTGCTCTTCAGGTCTGCCCTGAATCATGGCTGAAAGTTCAGTGAGCTTAAGAGTAGTTGCATCCTTATTAAGTACGTTACCGATATCGCCCATGATCTCGAGTCGCTTTCTATCAACTGCATTGACTCTGTCCACAGCGAGCTGCTCTTCGTCAGTAATTGTCTGTAACTCTTCAAGCGATCCCTTTACAATGATGGGAGTTTTTCTGGCGGATAATTCAACCAGTGCCGAGTATGCCTCATACTGCTCATTTAAAATGTCTATAAGGTTTTCCATCAAACTGGCCAAATCTATACCTCCATGATGTAGACTCTCTTGAAAAAGAAAAGTGTTTGCCAAATTATTTGGCAAACACTTCGCTTAATTCAAACTAAGTATTTGGATTAAGCGAATGTCTGATAATATTTGCCTAATACCTTATCTGCAAACGCTTCTCCGCTTACTTCATAAGTTCCGTTTTCGATTCTCTCCTTGATAGAACTTACCAAATCTTCCCTGATATCCGGAGTCGATGCTAAAGCCTTCTTCGCTACGCTGATATCTTTTCCCATGGATGAAATCTGCAGTTTATCTGAAAAGCCGGAAACGGTCTTATTGTTAGTTGTCGTCTTGTTATTAGACGGATACAACTGTTGCATCTGAATATAAGATTCAATCCGCATTACTGCCAACCTCCTTTCCATTTTTGACTTCTGTAATCTTTATCGACGGATTTTTTTATTTCTTAACTATAGTTTTGAATTTTGTCAAAATATATGGACACGTTGTGGACATCTTTTTGTCCTTATGTGCATTATCCACAATAAAAAGTGCTTTTTATACAAGGAAAAGGGAGCGACAAAATCGCTCCCCTCCCCTTAACTATTGCTTTACCTTCGCAGCCTGATTGAATCTCCGGTCACGACGACACGCAAATATATAGTTACAACCCCGCCGTATTAAGTTGCACCTTCATATATTATATTGTGTCTCAACTGGAAATAATCGCGAATGCGAGAGGGCTTGACCGAATTGGAAATTCAATCAAACCGGACAAATGGATAATAACATATGTAAAAACAAAAATCAACACTTTCTTGTATATTTTTCACAAGAGAAGTGTTGATTCGATATTAATGATTGTTTATTCTATACAATTTCTTGCTCTTTTTTGTCTGTCTGAGCATTTGCCAAAAGTAGCTTAATTCTGTTTTGCTGGTTAATCTCGCTGGCCGATGCATCGTAGTCTATAGCGATGATGTTGACGCCCGGATTCTTTTCCTTAACAAGCTTCATTACACCCTTACCAACGATGTGATTGGGTAAGCATCCGAAGGGCTGGGTACATATGATATTGTTGGTTCCGCTGTCTATATGCTCGATCATCTCTGCAACAAGAAGCCATCCTTCACCCATCTTAACTCCGAGGCTGACATAGGGCTTTGCCAATTCAACCGTATGTTCAAAAGGAGTGGGTGCAACGAAATCGGATTCTTCTTTAATAACATCGATGATATCTTTTTGCTTTTTAAGGAATACCTTATATGCGATTCTTAAAAGTGCCACGCTCTTTTTATGAGCTCTGTACATATCATATTCGATAATTCTTCCATATACATAGAAAAGAAGGAAGTCCAAAAGTCCTGCCATAACGGGAGCGGCACCTTCTGATATAAGGTAGTTCTCAAGATTACGGTTGGCAAGAGGTGAGAACTTAACGTAGATTTCTCCTACGATGCCGACCTTAACTCTGTTCTCCTGAACTCTCGGAATTGAATTAAAGTCCTTGGCTATCTCGCGATAGGTACTTCTAATCTTGCTGTATGTTAGAATGCCCGGCTTCTCGAGCTGCTCAACAAGCTTGTTAGTCCAGTAATCCGCTTTTGCCTCTGCATCTCCTTTGTGAATCTCGGAAGCTTTACTCTGGTTGGTAAGAGTCATGAGGATATCTCCGTAAAGAACGGAATACATCATTCGTCTTGCCATGGAAAGATTAACTTTAAAACCGGAGTTTTTCTCCAAGCCTGCAAAGTTAAGGGAGATTACGGGGATAAATCCGTATCCGGCCTTCTTAAGAGCTTTTCTTATTAAAGATATGTAATTGGATGCTCTGCATCCGCCACCGGTCTGGGTAAAAAACAATGCCGTCTTGTGTACATCATACTTACCGCTTTGAAGTGCGTGTATGAACTGACCTATGACAATAGTTGCAGGATAGCACGCATCATTATGTACGTATTTTAATCCTGTATCTATTACTTCTCTTCCTGTATATTCGAGAAGTTCTGCATCGTATCCGTAATGGCGTAAAAGTGATGCCAACATTTTAAGGTGTCTCGGAAGCATTGTGGGAATAAGGATGTGGTAATCCTTTTTCATTTCCGGAGTAAATTCCACTCTTTCGGAATCATTCATCTTTCTTTCCCTCTCTCATTTCAAGTGCACCAAGAAGTGACCTGAGTCTTATATTGACTGCTGATAAGTTGTTAATCTCATCAATCTTAATCTGTGTGTAGATTCTGCCGTTTTTCTCGACAATGGATCTGACCTCGTCCGTTGTGATAGCATCTATACCGCAACCAAAGGATACAAGCTGAACAAGTTCCATATCAGGCTGAGTAACCGAATAACTTGCTGCTCTGTAAAGTCTCTGGTGGAAGGTCCACTGATTGAGAACATTGGTACTTACCTTGCCCACTCTCTCAGATATAGACTCTTCGGTAATCACTGCGAATCCTAAGCTGCAAGCAAGTAAATCGATACCGTGAGAAATCTCGGGATCGATATGATAAGGTCTGCCTGCAAGAACCATTATCTTTTTGCCTGTTTCTCTTGCCTTGCTGATTATTCTCTCTGTCTCAGCATAGAGGTCTTCCTTATATTTTCTATACTTGGCAAAACCTGCTCTTACTGCCTCTAAGTATCTGGACTTGTTAAAGTTCATGAAGTCCTTGGGAAGATTAACATCGAGTTCTCTCGCAAGTTCTTTTTCATCACAGATGTTAAGGAAAGGAGAGAGATATCTGATTTCCTTGAGTACATCCATGTTGTCTTTTAAAAGTTCGGGATAGTATGCAACAACGGGGCAGTTGTAATGATTGTCGCCAGCTTTTTCATCTATATTATATGTAAGGCAGGGAGCAAAGATTGCATCCACATTGTCCTTAACCAACTGCTCTATATGACCATGCATAACCTTGGCAGGGTAACATACGGTATCCGAAGGGATGCTGTCCTGTCCAAGTAAGTAGGTCTCTCTTGATGATAAGCCCGAGAGCTTGACGTTGAATCCAAGGTTTTCGAATATGCCAACCCATAAAGGAGCAAGATCATACATACCGAGCTGAAGAGGCATTCCGACAGTCTTTTTGTTGCTGTCAGGCTCTGCAGTCAGATTCATAAAATACTGTCTCTTATATTCAAAAAGATTGAGCTTCTCATCAATCTTACCCTTGGATGTCATCTTTTCACATCTGTTACCGGATATGAATCTGCCACCGTCAGAGAAAATATTAATTGTAAGTGCGCAGTGGTTGGTACAACCCTGGCATACACTTGCTTTTGAAGTATGGGTAAACTTCTCGAGTTCTTCGAGTGTAAGGAGTGTGGTCTTTTCAAGTCCAAGTCCCATCGAATATATAGCGGCGCCATACGCACCCATGATTCCTGCTATTGCAGGTCTAACTACATTCTTGCCAATCTCTTTTTCGAATGCACGAAGTACAGCATCATTAAGGAATGTACCACCCTGTACAACTACGTGCTCACCAAGTTCTGTAGGTGAGTTGGCTCTTATAACTTTGTAGATGGCATTCTTAATAACGGATACTGAGATTCCGGCTGAAATATTTTCAACCGATACACCATCTTTTTGCGCCTGCTTGATGGATGAGTTCATGAATACGGTACATCTTGAACCAAGATCCACAGGTGCATTGCCCTTAAGTCCGAGCTTCGCAAATTCCTTGGAATCATATCCCATGGACTTTGCAAAAGTTTCTATGAATGAACCGCATCCCGAAGAGCATGCTTCATTGAGCATGATACTGTCTACGGCTTCGTTTTTAATCTTGATACACTTGATATCCTGGCCACCGATATCGAGGATGAAATCAACATTGGGTAAAAACTGTCTCGATGCCATGAAGTGTGCCATGGTCTCAACAAGTCCTCTGTCAGTATGGAATGCATTCATGATAAGCTGCTCGCCGTATCCTGTTACAGCGGAAGCTTTTATCGTAATTTTGTCACCGCAGAGTTTTCTAACCTTGATTAATTCTTCCTTAACTACATCAACGGGATTACCCTTGTTGGAGTTATAGTACTGCCAGAGAATATCTTTTTTATCATTAATAAGTACGAGTTTGGTTGTAGTGGAACCGCAGTCGATTCCAAGATATGCATCGCCCTCGTACTTTTCTATATCTGCGAATTCAACGGTCTCTTTATCATGTCTTTCCTTGAATTCTTTGAGTTCATCATCGCTTGCAAAAAGTGCCGGCATGCAGGCTACTTCTCTCTTAGCTTTAACTGCTTCTTCAAGTTTTTCTATGAGGGTATTGTACTGATATACCTTATCCGACTGTGATGCAAATATTGAAGCACCGAGTGCTACTGCATAGAGTGAATACTCGGGGAATATCGCTTCCTCATCCGATAACTTGAGTGTATCCTTGAATGCTTTTCTAAGGCCCTTGTTATAAAAGAGGGGGCCTCCAAGGAACATGACTTTTCCTTTTATCTTTCTACCCTGAGCAAGTCCTGCGATAGTCTGATTAACTACTGCCATATAGATACTTGCTGCAATATCATTCTTGGATACGCCCTGGTTGATAAGGGGCTGAATATCTGTCTTGGCGAATACACCGCAACGCGATGCAATGGGATATACCTTCTCACACTTAAGACTCATCTCATCGAGTTCATCGGGTGTGACATTAAGAAGAGATGCCATCTGATCGATGAATGCTCCTGTACCGCCTGCGCAAGTACCGTTCATTCTCTCGTCAACACCACCCTTAAGGAAGATAATCTTGGCATCTTCACCACCGAGCTCTACGACTACCTCTGTGTCTTTTTCCTTGTCCTCAACAAGTGCAAATGTAGCATATACTTCCTGTACGAACTGAAGACGTGCCACTTCCGCAACACCGAGACCGGCAGAACCTGAGATTGCGATCTTAATCTTTTTACCGTCAAGATATTCCTTGGCTTCGCTGATCATGGCGAGAGTTTTTTGACGTACCTGAGAATAGTGTCTCTCGTACTTCTTGTATAACACTTCATCGCCTTCGCGAATGACTATCTTGGCTGTTGTCGAACCTATATCAATTCCGACATTTACTTCATTAACTGATTGCATACTTCTTTCCTAATCAAAGTTTCTGTTTATTATCTTAGTAATTATAATTAATTGTTGCTTAAAAAATCTTATATTTTTACTTATCATCTAATTAATTATCTTACTGTTTTTCTTTTGTATATTTTATATGTATTAATGTCATTATTGTCTTATTGGGTATAAAAAAGATGATTCCTGCATCGATTCTTCGCGGTTCAATCGGCGCCGATGAATTCTCTGAGGCTTCCCATGCGTTCGTTGGCATAACGGATTCCCTCATTATAGAGATTATGGAGTTTCTCAATATCCTTCTCCATATGCGATATATCCCACTTGCCTTCGGGATGATATAGCATAACCGTACCTTCTTTTACCTTTTCATCCGCCAATTTATATTGACCCATAAGAAGAGGAATTCTCACTTGCACCGCATCAACAAATCCCTTAAACTTGTGGTATTTTATCCTCATAAAGGGTGTGAATTTTTTAAGATTGGACGGATTCATGCCGTCGCCCTTGGTTGATATAATCACGACTTTATCGCAGCCTTTTTCAAAAGCATGCATAAAAGGAAGAGGATCTGATACGGAGCCGTCCATGTAGTAGTTGTCCCCTATTTTATAAGGTCCGCTTATAAAAGGGAGTGAACTGGTTGCCTTGCAAATATTACAGAGGCTTTCGGCAGTTTTGTTATGTGTCAGATATTCTGCCTTGCCCGTCATGCAATTGGTTGCCACTACCTCGACTTCCATCGGATTGGCAAAAAAAGCATCGAAGTCAAACGCGGGATCCATATACACCATCTCTCCGTAGAGCTTGTCGAGATTCATGTACTTTCCGCTTCTGAAAAACTCTCTTTTTCCGTAATATGATTCGCCTCGAGGGCATAACAGTACATTAAGAGATCTGCTCTCCTGCCCTGATATATAATTGCATAACACTCCGGCTCCCGCAGATACACCGCACGCATAGTCGAAATGTATTCCTTCTTTTATAAAAACATCCAGTACTCCGGCGCTGAAGGCTCCTCTCAGCCCACCGCCCTCAAGTATCAGTCCTGTCTTCATTTATCTGTCCTTAAAACCTAATCTTCATTTTCTCTGTGAGAATATGCCCTCGGCGTTTCTGTATAGAAAGCACCAAATATAAATGTATCACGATATGACAAAAATTTCATTATATTTATATAAAAAGAGCCAAAAAGAAATCTCTTTTCGGCCCTTTATATTTTTATTTACGCTTTATGAACATTTTTAGGTTTTCTATCCCACCTGCATATACGCTGCATCCTCTGCAAAATCAGGTTGATCTGATACAAATTTCACCACATCTGAGGATTTAACATCCGGATTAGCTTTCAAGTACGCCAATAACTCTTCCAGTCTTGTGGACTTCTTCTGCGCATAATGACATATCGCATCTACAAAATCACTATATGAATCTTCTATATTCTCAAGAATCTCTTTTAACTCTTTCATACTATCCCTCCCCTCATATTGCAATTCTCATATAAATGTTATAGCAGGAATGTGTTCTGAAGATAAAACATCAGAGTCGGGAATCCGACATTAGAATCCTGAATAGAAAAGAGAGAACTTTTCTATGTGAGTAGATAATATCATTCGACTATTCGAATATCAACACAGTTAATGGTAAAAAATCAACTTTGTGAATTATCACGACAAATTACAAAAAATGACATCCAAAAGCCCGTCAAAGTACTGCAATGACTGACTATTTGGATGTCAAAAACTCTAACTTAACTAATTCTTTACTGGCCCTTTAATATTCAACATATATAGCAGGGCGAATACCATCTTTGCGTTCATGCACATTACTGCTGTAATCCCAACCTACGCATCCATCTTCATAGACATCACATGCACGGTTACTGTTGAGACCCGGTGATCTAAGCCACCAAAGAGAACCATTATCACGAGTATATGCTCCATTGTCTTTAGCTACCTGTGTAGCTGAAATAACAAGTCTATTGCAAAAGCCATATCCGTTATCTGCATTATACCAATCACCACCATAGTATTTTAGGATTTCCTCAACACTGAGCAAAAATACCTTATCATTTGTATCGTTTCCGCCCTCTATTCCGCCATAAAAGTCGTTATCAGGATTTGATAATGTAACCTCAGGTATCTTAGCTTTTTCATCGTCATTAAATGCTGTATTGTAAAAATCGCTATTCAACCATGTTCTTAAAGTGCATGTCTCCCATGTTACAGCTGCAGCTTGTTCGTTATATGGTTTACAATCAAGAACATATTTGCTTATTAAAAGAACTCTGTTACCAGATACTTCAAGAACTTCCCATTCGATAGGTTCGCTTCCATTAGCTCCGTCTCCATCTTGTTCATACTGTCCAAATACAACTATATCTCCCGCTTTTGCATCCGCAAGGCTAACAGTTCCTGAAGTTTCTTTATCAGCATTTTCATCAACTTCGGCATTTTCATCAGATGCAACTTCTTCGACTTCTTTCTTTTCTACAGGTTCTTCTTGAACCTCTTTTTCTTGAACATCCTCTTCTTGAACAATCTGTTCCTCTTTCGGTTCCTCATTCTTCGACAATAGATCACATGCGCAAAGCGATAATGTCATTGTCGCAGCAAGCATAACTGCCAAAAACTTCTTTTTCATTTTCTCACTTCTCCTTCTATATTATAAAAAACAGGTGTATTATATAGCGCTCCACCCCCCCCCTGTCAACCCAAAAAGCCTTTATTTTAGGGTGTTTGAATGGTCTAAGTATTTCTCTCCTTTTCTATATATTTATGATGCTATGTTGATTTGCGAAAAATCACGATAAATGCTATTATTTCATATTGATACTACTATTTTTCTCAGTATCAAATACGATATGAATAATTAGTCAAAAAGGACTTCACAATGAATATATTTAAGTTTGATTCACCCGTAATGAACTTCATAAGCAAGGTTACCGATATGGTTATCCTTAATGTACTTTGCTTGATAATGAGTTTGCCCATTGTAACATTTGGTGCAGCTTATACAGCAAAATACTATGTATCCATGAAGATAGTTAAAGGTGAAGAAAGCGCAGTGTTCAAGCCTTACTTTAAGTCATTCAAAGAAAATTTCAAGCAGTCCACCAAGGCATGGCTTATCCTGTTGATTCCGATGGTGCTTGTCGCTCTGGATTGGGTATGGATATTTAACAAGGGATTTAAAAATGTCGGAAATGTATATCTGATTCTTGCGGGATTCTTTTCCTGTATCGTGATATTTGTCGTAATGACAATCTTTCCGTTTATTGCAAGATTCGAGATTACATTAAAAGAAGCGTTTAAAGGAGCCGTAATCTTTTCGATATTAAATTTTATTAAGCTTCTTCTTATTGTTGCACTCGAGATAATAACGGTTATAGCAAGTATCTGGTATGCCAGATGGCTTCCGCTTTTGCTTCTTTTCGGTACCACCTCTGCATTCTACTTTTTGAATGTTGTGCTGGTCAAAGGATTCAACAGACTCGAAGCCAATATGCTCAAGCCCGAAGAAAATGAAGAGGGCGAATCAGCCAAAGAAGCGGCAAGCGAAGAATCTTATACTGTACTAAGACCCGATGAACATACGCTTAAGGGAAAATTCGAGGCAGAAAAAGAAACCGTAAAGGGTCTTACATTTAAAGAAAAACTTCAATTCTTCAAGGACTATTATCTTGTAAAAACAGTTCTCATAATACTTGCAGTTGTCTTTGCGTTGTGGTTTTTCTACGATGCATTCCTTGGAAAAAAAGAGACAGTATATTCCGGCGGATTATTATATTGCAATGTAACGGATGACGGAATGAAGCATCTGACCGACGATATGCTTGCGGCTCTTGCCGATAACACGAGAAAGAAGCAGGTCAATCTCTCCAACGATATGTCTTTTGATTACGACGAGGAAGAGCATGAGATTACACCCGATCCTTCACAGGATCAGATGCTTTTCCCGATGATTATGGCAGGATATTATGATTATTTTATCGTCGATGCTGCATTAATAGATCATTACGAGCAGTTCAACTGCTATAAAGACCTCTCAAAATATGCTGTAAAACTTGGCATAAGCGAGGAAAATATATATTACGCTCTTCCGGAATCAACCGAAGACAACGTGGACAACGAAAAAATATCCGGCGAAGACAAGCAAGGTAAGGATGCTAAAGAGAAGACATATATCAACGCAATCAAGCTCTCTGATGAAGTCATGGGACAAAATGGTATAGTATCAAGAAGCGGTGAGGGAGCATATCTGTTGCTTGTAAACAACAATAATGAAGAGGCTCTGGACGACGCTTTCATCGATTATTTTTTCGGGGAATAAGTTAAATCAATACTTCTTTATGACAAAAAATGGGAAGTTTTAACATTCTTTTCGCAAAATACGCCTTGAAGTGATTTGACAAATATACTAATATTACGATTAACTGAAAAAGATGAGGCGTATATGAATACAGCAAAAAGAAAGACAATTGAAATAAATGAAAATACACCGTTATTAATGATTGCGGGACCGATGTTTTTGGAGTTGTTCTTAGGAACGATGCTTAATAATGTCGATACCCTGATGCTCTCCCATTATAATGAGAATTCAGTAGGAGCAGTCGGTAATGCCAATCAGTTCATGTTTCTCGTTAACATCCTCTTTAACGTAATAGCTACGGCTACGAGCGTTGTGGTAGCACAGTATCTGGGCGCCAAGCAGTATGAGAAGATGAACATGATATACACTCTGTCGGTATTTTTCAATGCTGCGCTCGGAGTTCTTATAAGCCTGGGACTAATTGCATTCAATCCTTTGTTAATGGATATCATTCGTATATCGGATGAGATGAGACCCGATGCCATGATGTATGTGTATATCGTCGGCGGCGGATCATTCCTTATGGCGGTATACAATGTTTTGATGCAGATACTAAGATGTAACGGATTCCCCAAGATAGGTATGTATATATCGTTTGGAATCAATATCATCAATATCGGCGGTAACTACTTATTCTTATACGGACCTTTGAAGCATCTTAACATGGGTGTATCCGGTGTAGCCATATCGACGGTTACAGCAAGACTGATTGCGGTTATAGCTGCGTTCATCTGCTTCTTTTCTCTTAAGATCGGTAAGCTGGCTGTCAGATACATCAAACCGTTTCCGTTCTCCTTGTTATGGAAGATGATCAAGATCGGACTTCCTTCAGCCGGCGAGAACTTCTCTTACAGTATGTATCAGATGTGTCTTTTATCCGTTATCAACACAATGGGTAACGATTCGGTTAATGCCAAGGTGTATTGTAATACGATTATTGCATTTGCGATGATATTCTCCAATGCATCGGCCATGGCAACGCAGATTATTACAGGACATCTTGTCGGTGCCGGAAAGCAGGAGATAGCTTACAAGAGAGTATTTAAGACGTTACTTGTATCAATGCCCATAACCATTGCGCTTGCAAGTGCCAACTGGCTCTTATCAAGATATACCTTAAGAATATTTACGGATAATGAAAACGTAATCAAGCTTGGCGTTATGATTATGTTCGTGGATATTTTTATCGAGATAGGCCGATGCCTGAATATGACTTTCGTCTCTTCGTTAAAAGCCGCCGGAGCCTATATATTCCCGCTTATAGTCGGATTGTTCACTATGTGGGGACTGGGCCTGGGATTAGGCTTTACGTTCGGAAAAATAGTAGGACTCGGAGTTGCGGGAGTATTCATGGGTACCGCATCAGATGAGTGTATCCGAGGTCTCATAGTAATGTATTATTGGTACAAGAAAAAGTGGTTCGGAAAAGCCATTGTTGATAAAAAAGAAGAACCCTCAGAAACTGCGACAGCTGAGGGTTGATGAATTAAATATTTATATGATTACAAGGGAAGCGATACCGTGAAGACGCTTCCCTTTTCTAATGCAGATTCTACGGATATGCGTCCGCCCATCATATCTATGATGCGTTTTACAAGTGACAATCCGAGACCGTTGCCCGCGGTTGCATGTGAAGAATCGCCCTGATAAAATTTTTCAAAAATATGGGCAGCTGTTTCTTCATCCATACCAACACCGTTGTCAGAGATAACAACACAGATAGCATTACTGATGCGACGACACTTCACACTAATCGTTCCGGACTCCTTAGTAAACTTAACTGCATTGCCGATTAAATTGATCCATACGTGGTATAAGAGGTCCTTATTCTGGTGATAGTTAATCTCATCAAGATCCATATCTATGGAGATGTTCTTTTCACTCCACTGTTCCTCGAACATAAGCATACAGGTTCTAAGCTGCTCATCAAGACTGAAAGTCTCTTTGTCGGTGATAATACCCTGTGATTCCAGTTTGGAAAGAAGCAATACATTGGAAGACATGGTTGCGAGGTGTTCGCTCTCATCCATGATAATCTTGGCAAATTCGCTCTGCTGCTCGGGAGTCAAGTCTCCCTTGTAGAGCTGCTTGGCAAAGCCGCTTATGGAGATAATGGGTGTTTTGAATTCGTGTGAAAAGTTATGAATAAAGTCATTTCTGAAGATTTCAGTCGATGAGAGTTCATGAGTCATGTCCGAGAAGGCGTCGACAAGGATCCCAAGATCCGTGTACTTGGTATACTCATTGGTAATTCCGTCCAGATTGACATTATAATTACCGCCGGCGACTTCTTTTGTTACTTCCGTCAATTTTCTCAGAGGCTTGAATACGTTGTTGTTAATAACTATGGTGAATACTGATGATGTAATATAGCAAAAAAGAAGGACGATCGCAGCAATTGATACGGTATTGAGGCCGAGTCTTTCCTTTAACGGTGTTAAGTACAATATGGCAAGCAGTGCGCCTGCCAAAAGATTGGAAACCGCAAGAATAAATATCATGAAAAAACTGATTCGAAAGATAAGTCTTTGAACCAGTTTTGTAGCAACAGATTTTATATTCTTAAATAACTTTTCAAAAAATCTGCCCATGTATTAATCCTTTTTAACTGCTTTGTAGCCAAGTCCTCGTACGGTTACGATCTCAAAATCGCTGTTGGATTTGAAACGGTCTCTTAATCTGTTGATGTGTACGTCAACCGTTCTCTCATCGGACTGACTCTCAAAATCCCAGAACTCTTCCATCAGTTGTTTTCTGGTAAATGTCTTATTGGGATAGGACAGGAGCTTGAAAAGAAGCTGGAACTCTTTTCTTGGAAGCTCGTATTCCGTATCGCCCTCTTTTACGATGAAGGAATCGTATAACAAAGTCGTATTGCCAATAACTATCTCATGTTCGGCAGCTATATGGGCTCTTCTAAGAAGTGCCTGGATACGAAGCAACATCTCAACTTCGTCAATGGGCTTGACCATATAGTCGTCGGTTCCGGTTAAGAAGCCGTTACGGATATCTTCCTGACGATCCTTGGCAGTAACCATCATGATAGGTATCTGAGAACCTGAGTTTCTAAGAACTTTTGTAAAAGTAATACCATCCATAACCGGCATCATCAGGTCCAAAAGAATCAGGTCGATGTGATTCTCATCAACCATTTTCAGGCCTTCTTCGCCATTGGAAGCATGTAATGTCGAGTATCCGTTTTGAGTAAGCACTACTTCCATGAGTCTGGCTGTATTCTTATTGTCTTCCACTATCAATATGGTAAACAATTCAATCCCTCGAAATCAAAGAATAAATATACTATCGGTGTTACTAATAATAAACTTACAAATTCAAAAGTTTTGAATCTATCAGTTAGAGTTATCGTTGTTATTGGTATTTTGCTGCATTGAAGGGATGTTTAAGTATCTGACAATCTTCATGCTGGCATTCTTGATGAACTCTTCCTTACGAAGCTTAACAACTGCGATTCTCTTGTACATGGGACGCTTGTTGTTGATTTTTTCCTTGAGTGCTTCGAAGTATTCTGTATTATCGAAGTAATCTTCTTCGGGATAAATCTCAGCAACGATTTTTCCGTCTTCATCATATACCAATACTTCGCGTACCTGAGGATCTCTTGCGATGTTCTCCTCGAGTTCTTCGGGTGAGAGGTTTTCACCGTTTGATAAAATGATGAGGTTTTTCTTACGTCCTGTTAACATGATAAATCCGTCATCATCGACATATCCTAAGTCGCCGGTATGATACCAACCGTCCTGGATAGCAGCATTTGTAGCTTCTTCATCCTTATAGTAACCCTTCATGACGTTATCGCCCTTGAAGAGAATCTCGCCTTCTTCTGATACCTTAACTTCCATTCCGGGAACGAGCTGTCCTACGCTGCCGTCTCTATGGAAGAAAGGTCTATTAACTGCTGTAACGGGCGAACACTCTGTAGTACCGTATCCGTTGAGAATCTCGATACCCCATGTTCTGAACTCCTTAACATACATGGGATCAAGTGCTGCACCACCGCAGATGATGTACTGAAGATTACCACCGAATACCTTGTGGATAGCGGCATATGTTTTCTTTCTAACATCCACACCTGTCTTAAGGAGTAAGTCTGTGGAAGTCATCAAGCCCTTAATTGCGCTTGTCTTACCCTTTTTATCAATCTCAGCCCAGATCTGCTTGTGGAAGAACTCTACAAACATGGGAACCAAAAACATGGTCTGAGGCTTGAAGTCTGCCATATTCTTTTTAACATACTTAGGACTCTTGTTGATATAGATTGTCTGGCCGTAATGCATAACCATGAAGATACCAACGATAAGTCCGAATGCATGATGGAAAGGAAGCACTGCGAGAACTGAACCGTCGAGCTTGAAGAGCTGACATGTACGGTTAATTTCGAATGCAATGTTCTTATTGGTAAGCTCAACACCCTTACTCTTACCCGATGTTCCGGAAGTGAAGAGGATGCAAGCTGTTTTGTCAGGATCAATCTTGTACTGAAGGAAATCTAAGTTCTTGTCTCTAAGAAGCTTTCTTCCTTCGTAGAGGATGGTATCGAATGTACCGAGGTCATATACCTTTTTAACACTCTTGGGATCTACCTTATCAAGGTACTGATCGGTAACAAATGCGTAGTCGCATTCACCGAGCTTGATAAGTGTATCTATTTCAGCTGCAGGAAGGGACTTGTCGATAGCAAGTGCTACGTTTCCACCGTTAACACATGCAAGGAATGTAACAAGCCATTCGTAAGAGTTCTTACCGATTACTGCAACTCTTTTATCTTTTATATTCTTCTTATACATCCAAGTACCGAATGCATTGATATCTTCCTTAAGGTCTGCGAAGGTCTTTCTCATCTCACCTGTTTCGCAAGGATATACGAAAGCAATCTTGTCAGGCATATCAGATGCCTTGGTGAGTACTAAGTCCTTTAAGTCTGTGATATCCTCAAGTGTATCGTACAAAGGATAATTCTTATTCTTCATTTTATCCGTCCTCCAATTAGAGAATTAATGAGTGAAATATCACTCGCGCTAAACATAATTATACTTGATTTGGAAGTATCAAACAAGCATAACAAATAATAGCTTTTATGAAAGACAAAACCCGCTTCATGGGAGAATAAAGCGGGTTTTGCTTGGGTTGCTCTCGCAATCCCATGTATTTTTAAAATTCGGTTTAACTTAGCCTTTTACGCCACCGATTGTAAGACCGGTAACGAAGTATCTCTGAAGGAAAGGATATACGATGATGATGGGCACCATTGTAACAACAGATGCTGCAGAACGAACACTGATTGTCGTAACCTGTGTACTCTGCGCTGCCTGTGATGCCAATCCTACGTTACCACCCTGCTTGGATACTGAACTCAACAATCTCATGAGCTCGTACTGAAGTGTTGTATATTCAGGATTAAGTCTATTATAAAGCATTGCATCGAACCATGAGTTCCACTGACCAACTGCTACGAAAAGAGCAACGGTAGCGTAAACGGGTTTACAAAGCGGAGAAATAATCCTTGCAAATATTGTGATATATCCTGCACCATCCAACTGTGCCGATTCTTCCAATTCGTCCGGAAGATCCTGCATGTATGTACGAAGTACCATTACGTTGAATGCACTTACCATACCGGGGATGATGTATACCCAGAATGATCCGAGAAGTCCTAAGTACTTAAAGAGGATCATGACGGGAACCATTCCGCCGTTAACATACATTGTAATAACCCAGAAAAGTGAGAGACTTGATTTGAATAAGAATCTCTTACGGCTTATTACGAATGCTAAAAGTGCGTTAGCAACAAGTGCTGTGAATGTACCGATTAATGTACGAAGTACTGTAACTCTGGCACCTACTACAATACCGTGCATATTAAATACGGTCTTGTAACTCTCTACTGAGAACTTTCTCGGCCAGATGTAGATGTTGCCTCGAAGTGCATCAAGTCCATCGTTGAATGAATAAGCTACAGTGTTAATAACGGGATAGAGTGTAACAAGTGCGAACAAAATAAGGAATATTGTGTTGCATATTACGAAAATCCATCCGCCGGCATCAAGTCTGTGAGACTTCTTTTTTGCCAATCTTTTTAATCTCTGAATTTCTTCAGGAGTTAATTCTTTACCATTTGCTCCATAGTTAAGGGCAATTTCGTCTTTATTTATCTTACTCATCTTTACCCTCCTTAGAACAATCCGGATTGACCGGACTTTTTGGCTACTTTATTGGCTATGATAATTAATATAATCGAAACTGCACTCTTGAACATACCCGCGGCAGTACCTAGCGAGTAGTCGCCCTTACCAATACCCCATTCAAGAACGTAGATGTCGACGGTTTCTGCAACCTTCTGAATAACACCATTACGTAAGAGGTACTGAACTTCGAATCCGGCATTAAGCACGTTACCAATATTCATAACTAAGAGAATAACGATTGTAGGTGCGATACCGGGAAGAGTGATATATCTGATCTTGTTGAATCTGCCTGCACCATCGATTTCAGCTGCCTCATAGAGACAAGGATCGATAGCTGTGATTGCTGCAAGATAGATGATTGCGTTCCAACCTGTTTCCTTCCAAACATTTGAAATTGCGACTATCGGCCAGAACAATGCCGGCTCGAGGAAGAAGTTATAACTGTCTTCCACTATATGAAGCGCTCTTAACATTTCATTAACTATACCTGTTGATGATAAGGTCTCACGAAGGATACCTGTAACGATAATCCATGAAAGGAAGTGAGGTAAGTAAGAAATGGTCTGAACGAGTTTCTTTCCCATTTTATTCTTTACTTCATTTAAGAGGATTGCAAAAAGAATTGCTGCCACGAATGAAGTAACTAAGTTTAATACGCCCATGCCGAGGGTATTTCTAAGTGTACGGATAAACATTGCTCCGTCAACCCACTGAGCTAAAGCGTCAAATACATTTCCTGTCTGATCGAATGCTTCTTTTAAAAGATCGAATCTAAAGAGGAATGAAAATTTTCCAAGTCCTACAAATCTTGAATGGAAGAATGAATCAAAGAATTCGTTCTTCATTGTGAAATGCTGGAAAGCCATAAACCAACCTGCAAGAGGAAGGTAATAAAATACAATTCCGTATACAAAGAATATAGCTCCGAGAATCAGCAATACGGACTGTCTTTTTAACTCTGCTTTAGAGATTTTTTTCTTGCCTAATTTTTTAAGTTTTTCCTGTTCTTCCAATGATACCGGCACTTTAATAGCGCTGGGTGCACTCTGACGCTCTACTGTAACAGTCTCTATTACTTCAGGTTCTGCGTTTTGAGTCTCAACATTGACATCCTGATTCATGTCGTCTGCCATCAGAAAAAACCTCCTTTTCTCTTAAAATGGCAACCACGGCCAAACAACCATGGTTGCCATTCGTTAATTAATATATGTTTACAAGTATCGATTATTTAGCTGCTTCGATTCTCTGGTAAACAACTTCCTGCATTTCATTTAAGAAATCTTCAGGCTTGCACTTCTTGTAGTCAGCCATGTATGCTTCCCAATCTGCATCGAAGTCTTCTGACATAACCAACTTAGGAAGCCATTCATGCTTACACTTGCCCATGTTCTCCCAAGCTACACCTGCAGGCCATACGTCGCCGGCTTTGTGGCTTCCGTCTGCTGCATCTTCGGGATATGCGGGCTTAAGCTCATTAGAGTATGACCACATAGGGAACCATGCAGTATTCTCTTCAATAACTGAACCGATTAAATCGGGATATCCTTCTGCACCGTACTTATCAAAGCATGTTGCAAGAGGCTTAGAGAATGAAGCACGGAACTCAATAGGCTGCTCCTGAGGCTGCATTGCGTTGATACCGTCACGGCTTGTTCCAAGCCACTGAGGCATGTATGAGTACTGACACATATGAGATGCCTTGTAAGCTGTATCGTTCTGCTTGTCTCTCATTTCCTGTGTTCTGTAGTATACACCGTTCTCGTCTACGAGGTAGTCAACATCCTTAACACCCCAGTAACGAAGATCATGGATTTCCTGCTCAAGGATATCGCTTAAGAACTTGAATGCCTTATCGGGATCCTTGCAGCTTGTTGTAACAGCACAACCTGATGATGCGTTAAGTGTATCACCATATGTATGCCATCTCTGCTCTCTCTTACCATCGATTGTAAGACCAAGAGGAATATATTCGCATCCTAACTCGTCAAGACCAGCAGTCTTAAGAGCGGGCTGAACATCGTAGTTGAAGTCCCAGTTCTGATCGCAGATACCGAGAACCTGTCCCTTGGAAAGCTTCTGGATATACTGATCATGGTTCTGTGTTGCGAATTCCTTATCAACAATACCCTTCTGGTATTCTTCATTCATCTTCTTGAAGTATGCCTTAGCTGTATCTGTTGTATTGTAGTCGATAACCTTTCCTGTGTCTCTCTCTACGATAACCGAACCATCGTTAGGATATCCGTCGAGGAACTGAGGGGGATTCTCAAGTGCGAAGTATAACCAATCCTGTGCCTGTACTGTGTAAGGAATGATAGGAACTTCTGCGCCTGTAGGATCTGTAAATGTAGGATTCTCTTTGTAGTATCTTTCGATAAGATCGAAGTACTCGTCAAGTGTCTTGATTTCAGGATAACCTGCCCACTCAAGAACTCTAACCTGAATCCAGAATGCTTCATCGTTGTGTCCGGGAGCCTTGGGTGCACCGTATGTATTGTTAAATACGTTTGCCCAGTAAATCTTTCCATCTGACTGACGGAAGTTCTCCCACTCTGCATCAGTGTACATTTCCTTTAAGTTGGGATACTTCTCAAGATAGGGATCCCAAGCTACAAGGTAACCACCTGCGTAGAGCTGTGTCATACCGTTACCACCATCGATGAAATCAGGAAGCTTACCTGAAGCGATGATTGAACCAACTGCTTCTTCAGCTGTCTGACCTGTAAGCCATGTCTCCTTAACTCTTACACCTGTCTTCTCTGCAATGATATTCTGGATATCATTATCAGGGTTAAGCTCAGAGCCTTCCATAGCGGAGAACATTGTGAACTCGGTATACTTGCTCTTCTTGTCACAGCCTACCAATGCTGCAGCACCAAGCATACTTAAAGCGCCCAGTGCAATGAATTTCTTGCTATTCATTTATTTACCTCCTATAAAACTCGCCGCCTTTGCGGCTGATTGTATTTTCATTATAGTTTCTGCATACTTCGTTTTTAACCCTATAAAGTGCAATAAAAAACCCTATAAAATATAGGTTGCATTTTTCCTGTATTTTATAGGGTTTTACTATATATTGTGGCCATTAATCTCCTAGGTCACAGCATTGTTTTTTCTATACTTTGAAGGGGTACATCCCTTGATCTCAATGAATTTTCTGATGAAGTAATCACAGTCCATATAACCGACTTCTTCCGATATCTGGTTAATCTTTTTATCCGTCATTATAAGCTGCTTGGCTGCTTCATTGATTCTAATGTTTGTCAGGTAATCCTTAAACGATATATTGTATTTTTTCCTGAATACCTGTCCGAGGTACGAACTGTTCATGTAATATTTTTCACCGAGATTTCGAAGACTGATATTCTCTGCATAATGCTCGTTAATATCTTTTTCGATATTGGATAAAATACCTCGCGATACGTTCTTTCTAAGGCTCATGAGATAGTCCGCATACTGGAGTGCGAAGTTCTTAAGGTGCTGGCTGCTACCTCTGGTAAGAGTCTCTTCGAAGGAATTCTCTGATATGTACTGGATGACCTCTTCCTGGTTGACATTGTCATCCTGCTCGGTTGCCAAGTGAATAAGCTGGAACAAAAGATAGTTGATGTTAAGATTAACGAGGTTATAATTATCGCCCGTATTGTACATCTCGTCGTAGAGTTTTTCCACGCTCTTTTCTATCTGTTCCTTCTCGTTTTTCTCTATGGCTGCAATACATTCATCGAGGCTCTTCTTACAAAGGTACGCACTCTTTTGCTCAATCTGTACTTCGTCCTCGTAAATGTATACTTTCTTTTCATTATGGAAGCCCTTGATGGAATTAAGCATACGGCATGAGCTGTATGACTTGGCAATCTGAGAAACATCGTTCACCTTTTTACCGCAAATCATACGGATGCTCTTAAAGATGATTGACTCGATTTTTTTAGTCATGCTTTCCAAAAACTCAAGATCCGTCATATCGTTTCTGGTAGCCATGTTGTCACAATATATGAAGCCTATGTCGTAACTTGATTCATCATATGATACATCAAAAACAAAATGATTGACGTTTTCTTTTTGTACTTCTCTGCAGGCATTGAAGAGCTGATGTTGAAGGCCTCTCATGTCATAATCGTCTTCATCCGATTCTCTCAACTCGCCGATTAATTCTATATCCACATATCTGATACCGCCCGAAAGCTGCATATGTGTCTTAACATAATCGAGGTTATTGTCATCGTACTTACCCTTGATAAGTGCTATGACATTACGCGCAAGATACGCATCCTCCATCTTTTGACGGTCTTCTTCTTTTTCCTTAACCTCTTTATCAAGACTAGATACATTTCTTAAAAGTGCCAGGATGTCTTTTTTCTGAACAGGCTTAAGAATGTAATCCATACTGTTATACTTAAGTGCTCTTTGTGCGTAAGAAAAATCATCATAACCTGTGAGTATGGCAAATCTCGCATTGGATATTTTTTCTTTTTGGATTGTCTCTAAAAGTTCGAGGCCAGTCATTACAGGCATCTGAATATCGGATATGATGAGATCCACTTCGTGAGCACGAAGAAAATCGAGCGCCTCTTTTCCGTTGGAAAGTGCAGCTACTATCTCATATCCTTCTTTTTCCCAATCAACCAGAATCTGTAACCCTTGAAGTATGAAGGGTTCGTCATCTACAAGTAACACTTTAAGCATTAGTTAAGCTCTCCCAAAGACTTTTTAAGTTTATTAAAAGGTATCCTTATTATAACACTTAATCCGACACCTTGCTCACTCTCTATGTCAAATTTAACCGCATTATCGGTTAACATCTTAAGTCTCAAACATGCGTTAAGCATGCCCACATGTTTCTTTTCCTTGATAACATCAATCGTAACATTATTGATATCATCAAGCATCTCTTTAACTTTTTCCTCACTCATTCCTTCGCCGGTATCTTCGACTTCGATAACGAGTTCATCTTTACCCTTATATACTCGAACAAATATCCAGCCCTGAGAAGCCTTGGATTCAATTCCATGTACGCAGGCATTCTCTACAAAAGTAACTATTGTAAGCTTAGGAACCAAGTAGGATTCACATTCTTTTTCAACATCTATGTCAAAAGATAATCTGTCGCCGAAACGATAGCTTTGGAGTGCAAGATACGCTTCGATTGACTCTATCTCAGTCTTAACCGATACGTAGTCTTTTCCCCACTCAACATTTTGTCTCTCCATTACGGCTAGCTTATCAACCATGGTTGCAGTCTCGGTCTCTCCCTTAAGGAGTGAGTGCATACGAATACTCTCAAGAGCATTGAACATGAAGTGAGGATTAATCTGACTCTGAAGAGCTAAGAGTTCTGCCTTTTGTCTTGCAATATCAGTCTCCTGCTCCTTAATCTTATCCTTATATACTGTGGTAATAAGTTCGTTGGTAATCTCAACCATCTTATTATACTTACGCATAAGGAATGCTATCTCATCGCTTCCCTCGATATCCTTAATTGCTGTAAATGTATTGGTATTCTCGTTACCGAATGCACTCTCAAGCTTGCTGATTCTTTTTACGATTGTATGCTCGATAGTCTTAAGAACAATGGGCGGAATAATGATTGTAATGAAAAGCAAAAGGAAAAGGATTCCTGTGTTCTTTTTAATAACTCTTGAAATAAGAGGCTTTTCATTAACAACTATGATATTTAGCTCATTGCCAGTAATATCTATGGTCTTGGTTATGCTCTGCTTGGGTCCGATATGAACATCCTTGGTATTAATCAATGCGTGATTGTGAGACGCATATAATACATAATCATTCATGGTGACATATACGGGGTAACTGGCATGAAGCGCATCGAAGTCTTTTTGAAGATCCGAAGCATCATGTCCTATGACTACAATCTTGGCCGTCTCGCTAGGATGATTTTCGAGTCTTTTTATATAGTAGATTTTTCTGGCCGTAATCATATTCTTGGCATTGGTATCATCATAGTAAGCAGCGAAATAATCTTTTCTCTTACTATCGATAAAATCCGTATACCACTTGGTTGTATACTCTTTTGATAAGTCTTTTAGGAATTCACTGTCTATGATAGTATCGTTGTCGGCATAAACTACAATACTGTTTCTGTTAAGACCGGATGCTGTCTCAAGAAATGAGTCTGTAATTAAATCAAAGTATTCCGAATAATACTCGTATCCGTTTTTGAATTGCTTTTCAGCAAGGTTGTTAATCTTTTTATTTCCATTTACGGTATCTGCAAGCGTGATATCCGTATTAATCATATTCTCAAGATAGTTTTCATACATTCTCGCAACGTATTCCATATCGTATTCGAGGGACGCTCTCTCCTGATCGAATACGGCCTTGACTATGATGGAGTCTGTTAATACGAGAGGTGTAATAACACATAAAAAATACAGCACAAAGAACTTGTACTTGAATCTCATGTTATTGAGAACATATTCAAAAGGTTTTCTCAACTTGCGAAATAATTTTCTCATAACCTCTATATTTTAGCACATTTATGAGTCGTAAAAAAGGCTTCCGTACCGAAGTACGAAAGCCTTTTGATAATTATACTTTTTTATCTTACTTGAAAGGATTCTCTGTAGGATAAGGAAGTGATGCGGGCTGATTGTAGTTGATGTCCTCGATGGGTACTCCGATGTACTTGAATACTTCGTAGAGTGCCTTGCCGTGATGACCGAATGTAACGGCACCATGGTGAGGATAGTTCTTCTCAATAAGCACGTGACGATAGAAACGTCCCATTTCCTTGATAGCGAATACACCGATACCACCGAATGACTTGGTTGCAACGGGAAGTACTTCACCTTCTGCAAGATATGCTCTGATCTTAGCATCAGCTGTTGACTGAAGTCTGAAGAATGTG
>JAEEQX010000078.1 GCA_016285575.1 Lachnospiraceae bacterium | reverse complement strand
CAAACGAAGTATCCGGTGTATGGGAGAAAGAAAAGAGAATCAGACGTATAACTTATCTTGCACTTTTTATTATGATACTCTTAACCATCGTTACCAGAACCAAATTCTGGCCAATAGCTGTGCTTATCGTAATTATCGCTATTGCTGCTGTTAATATTAAGTTATTTACTCAAGTGGACTACGTATTGATATTCACTTTCCTATGCTTTTTCATCTTCTCATCATCAATCGCAGGAAATCCTAAGATTTCCGTTGTACTTCAAAAAGCAGTCGCTGGACATGAGTATTGGTGGGCTATAGGATTAAGTCAGATAATCTCCAATGTACCGGCATCCATAGTGCTCTATCCTTTTACAGAAAACTTTTCCGGTCTTATATATGGTGCAGATACCGCAGGATTATGCTCGTTGATTGGTTCGCTTGCATCCGTAATCAACTATAGAATTTATGTAAGAGAATATCCGGAAAATGGATTCAAATTCATCAAGGTATTCACTCTGATAAGCTGGGCATTCTTTATAATCGTAGTTATCCCGGGATACCTGTTAACCAAGTGGAAATTCTTTTAGTGTAAACTGAAGTGAAGTGATTGTTTCATAAATATACAGAAAAAGTCAGGCTTTTCAGCCTGACTTTTTTATGATTCAGATGAATCGTTTCCTCCGTGTTTTAAAAAGTATGCTCTTAGTTTTGCAAGAAGCATGGACTTATCTATCGTCTTAAGCAGATAATCTACCGGTTTAAGATTAATAACCGACATTACACTCTCTTTATCTCCATGGCCCGTTAAGAACATGACAGGAATTTTGCTGGTCTCGGAATCGCTCTTAAACATCTCCATAATCTGAGGTCCATTAACAACCGGCATCTCATAATCAAGAAGCACAAGATCTGTTTTATTTTTCGTAAGATATCCAATAGCCTGCAAGCCGGATGATGCCATACCTACATTGTATTCGTCCTTAAGCCACTCATATATGGTACGCATATAAGTAATATCATCATCAACTATTAAGATGCTCTTTCTGTTTTCGGAACCATCCTGCTTTTCCTCGAGGTAACTTTTAACTGCCTTGAGAAAGACTTCCATATCAAGAGGTCTCTGAAACCACTGCGCAATAAGAGGTTCATCAATAATCTTGATTATATAGTCATACTGAGTCTGTTCTCCGATAAGAAGAAGCTTGCCTAACTTGTCAGACGCAATCTCTTTTAAGTATTTAATTGTATTGATGTACTCGTTCATCGAGTCATCCATAAACAATATGAACAGTTTGGCACTATTGCGGTAGTTCTCTACGTCCTTGATTCTTCTGCCAACAATAATCGTATTGATTCCGGCAGCGGTCATCTTGGACTTGAGGCCGTTGGCGAGAAAACTCTCGGCTCCGTTGACAATTACAACCATGCCCTGGCCATTATCGATTACTTCCATATCGGGTTCCTCCCGTCTGAACTTATAAAATATAATAGCAGATTCTGTTAGGATAATCTACCCTTTACAATCTCTGTAATTCCATCCCAATCCAATTTGAGCAGGCAATCAGCTACTTTTTGGATAATTTCCGCATCCTCATCAGATAGTTTATACTTATGAAGTCCCTTTAGGATGTTCTCCATCATACCATAATCCATAATCGAGCTAACTTCTATCATGGTATTATAAGCATCTTTAAGCATCTCAGGCTTAATTTCCGGAAGTTCTTCGTTTTGCTCACTCAAGAATTCGAGCTTGCTATCCAGCTCTCTGTACATATCCAAAAGAGTGTCATTATTCTTGTCTATGAACTCCATCCAGCCTGACTTACCGGCTTTTTCAAGTTCCTTGGCAAGTTGCGAGATGTCAGCCGCACCGACTATTCTGGCAGCACTCTTGAGAGCATGTACGCGAATAGAGTAATTCTCTATATCGCCTGTCTTATATGATTCTTCTATCTCTCTTGCCTTATTATCGGCTGTCCTATGGAATATCTCTATAACATTAAGATATCCTTCCTCACCGCCGCAATTAATGATACCGTCTTCAACACTTAGTTCAGGAATCTTTCTGAGTTCCAGGATCTTTCTTTCAATCTCGGAATCACTTCTCTCTGTTTCGTCAACAATATCTTCTTCATCGACTTCTATAATCTTATCTATAGGCAGATAATTCTTGATAATCTTCTCAAGCTTAATGCCGTCCACTGGCTTGGAAATATAATCATCAAAGCCTTCTTTTAAATATCTTTCTCTTGCTCCGGATACGGCATTGGCAGTTAGTGCTATGAATATCGTATCCCAGCCGCCTTCCATGGTCTTCATTACTGCCAAAGTCTCAATACCATCCATCTCGGGCATCATATGGTCAATAAAAGCAATGTCATATCTATTGTTTTTAAACAATTCTATTGCTCCCTTGCCTGACGATACGGTATCTATCTTCATCTGAGTCTTCTTTAAAAGACTCTTAATAACTGCCAGGTTGGTCTCGGTATCATCTACAACGAGTATCGATACATCGGGTGCATGGAAAAGCTCACGATATTTACCATTGTGGTTAATCTCATTTTTATATCTGGTCTCATAATCTCCGATTGGCTCAGCATTGATAATCTCCTGCTGAATCTCAAACCAGAATTCAGAACCCTCGCCATAAACACTGGTTACATTTACCTTACTGCCCATGAGGTCCAATAATTCCTTGGTAATAGTCATGCCAAGGCCTGTGCCCTCGATGGTACGGTTACGTTTTTCTTCAAGTCTGGCAAAAGGAGAAAAGAGTCTCTCAATGTCCTCTTCTTTCATACCGATACCGGTATCTTTTACCTTAAATATCAGATATATACTCGATTCATCTGTACCTTCTCTAAAATCAAAAGTAACATCAATGTGTCCTTTTTTAGTGTATTTAACAGCGTTAGTAAGCATATTGGATGCACACTGCTTGATACGAATTTCATCACCATATAAAAGCGAAGGAAGCTTTTCATTAACTTTTACGTTAAGAGCAAGTCCCTTATCCTCGGCTCTTGCTCTAACAATACTTACAAGGTCGTTAATAGCAGATGCAAGATCATACTGTGTGGGTGTAATCTCCATCTTGCCCGACTCAACCTTGGTAAAGTCGAGAATATCATTGACTATGGCTATAAGAGTCTTGCCGGATGTCATGATATGTGTAGCATACGCTTTTACATCATCTTCCTGACTCTCTCTAAGAATCATCTCATCCATTCCGAGAATAGAATTGATAGGAGTTCTAATCTCATGAGACATATTTGCCAGGAATGCTGATTTTGCTTTGTTGGCATTCTCAGCTATAACTTTTTGCTTTTCGAGTTCCTTGGAATTATTGAAAGTTTCTGTAACGTCGTGGAGCGAATAAACTTCGCCTGCAACTATATTGTCCTGATACAGTATATTCATTTCGGGGCGGTATACACGGTCATTCTTTTCAATAGTCTTTTTGAACATAACCGTCTGTCTGATAAGATATAATACCTCTTCAGGCTTTTGAACAATTGAAGGGAACAATTCCTTTATAGGCTTGTTGTAATAATCAATCTTACCCTTGTTATCAACCGCTATGATGCCTTCTGCAAGTTCTTCCATAAGGTAATCCTTGGCAAGGTATGCAGTTCCCAAGATATTGTATCTGAAGATTGCGACATACATTATGAACATCATAATGGTATATCCGATAACCGTAGTATCATAGACCTTACTGATTTTGAGATAATAGATTAAGAAGCATATACACTCTACAATCCACACCATCATAAAGAGGAATATCTTTTTTCTGGTCTTTATATCTTCCTCTTTGAACAACGCAATAATCATGTTGGATACACAGAACAGTGTATAGAACACTAACAATCCCATATAGAAATGGTGCCAGATACCATTGCCATGAACAAGATGAGGGAATAAACCGTACTCAACGTAATGAACATTGGTGTAGTATAATTCATGCCATTTGGATGACATTACAATTAAAAGCGTAGCGGAATGAACTGCAGAAAGGATTGATTTAATCCATAGTTTCAGATTGATATTACATAATTTACATGTATATAGGAATAAAGCGAAGGGAATCCACACTTTGCCAAGGTATGACAATTGAAGACCAAACATGTAGCCTTCTTCAGTGTGTGAGAGCATCTCTTTTAGATATCCGGAATTAGTAATGAGCGCGGCAATACAGCAGAGAAACAGATAGGAATGTTCTTCCGTCTTCCATCTGTGGAAAATAATCCAGCTCTCCACCATCAAACCTAATATGGTTACATACTGAATGATAATCAGTGCACTGTACATAGGCTGTACCCCATATAACCCAACAACTGCCACAAAAGAATTTTATAATATTAAAACACAATTTGCCCTGTTTTTCAATGAAAACAGGGCAAATATATTATGTGAAAATTATGCGAATTTTATGCGTTAACCTTGGGAAGCTTAGCTCTGTATGTAGCAAGTTCTTCATCTGTAGGGATGTAATCGCTCATCTCGCCATCATGGAACTTCTGGTAAGCAACAAGATCGAAGTAACCTGTACCTGTAAGGCCAAATACGATTGTCTTCTCCTCACCCGTCTTTTTGCAACGAAGAGCCTCATCAATAGCAACCTTGATAGCATGTGAACTCTCGGGAGCAGGAAGAATACCCTCAACTCTTGCAAACTGTTCTGCTGCCTCAAATACTTCTGTCTGCTTAACAGTTGTAGCTTCCATAAGACCATCTGCGTAAAGCTGTGAAAGAGTGGAGCTCATGCCGTGATAACGAAGTCCGCCTGCGTGGTTGGGAGCAGGAATGAAATCACTGCCAAGTGTGTACATCTTAGCAAGAGGACATACCATACCGGTATCGCAGAAATCGTATGCATACACACCTCTTGTAAAGCTGGGACATGATGCGGGCTCTACAGCAATAATTCTGTAATCTGTACCCTTTGTAATCTTCTCGCCCATGAAAGGAGCAATAAGACCACCGAGGTTTGATCCACCACCTGCGCAGCCGATAATGATATCAGCCTTGATGCCGTATTTATCAAGTGCAGCCTTGGTCTCAAGACCGATAACTGACTGATGAAGAAGTACCTGGTTAAGTACACTACCAAGTACATATCTGTATCCAGGAGTCGATGTTGCCACTTCAACAGCTTCGGATATAGCGCATCCGAGAGAACCTGTTGTTCCGGGATGTTCTGCATTAATCTTTTTACCAACGTTGGTCTCCATTGAAGGAGAAGGAGTTACGCTCGCACCATATGTTCTCATTACTTCTCTTCTAAAAGGCTTCTGCTCGTAAGATACCTTAACCATATATACCTTGCAGTCAAGGTCAAAATATGAACAAGCCATTGAAAGTGCTGTTCCCCACTGACCTGCACCGGTCTCTGTAGTAACACCCTTAAGGCCCTGCTTCTTAGCGTAGTAAGCCTGAGCTATGGCAGAATTAAGCTTGTGGCTTCCCGATGTATTGTTACCTTCAAATTTATAATAAATATGAGCGGGGGTTCCAAGCTTTTTCTCAAGACAATAAGCTCTTACAAGGGGTGAAGGTCTGTACATCTTGTAGAAACTTCTTATTTCTTCGGGAATCTCAATAAATCTTGTTTCATTATCAAGTTCCTGCTTAACAAGTTCATCACAAAATACAGCGGAAAGCTCTTCTGCCTTCATAGGCTGAAGTGTTCCGGGATTAAGAAGCGGCGCAGGCTTATTAATCATATCCGCACGTAAATTATACCAGGATGTCGGCATCTCATTTTCTTCAAGATAAATTTTGTAAGGGATTTCTTTTGACATATCTGTCTCCTTTCGTAAATCGAACCTTAACGGTTCACACAAATGTAACTACATATGTGATTGAATGCATTGAGTTTTTGCAGAAAAGAAAAGACCTATCCTTGCTTCTCTGCAAGGACAGGTCTGAATATTTTTACCTGCGGTGCCACCCTGCTTGGTGATAATCACCCTCTTAGTGCATACCATCATATGCCGGATTTGTTTACGGGGATCCTGCCCCGGCGCCTATACTCCGAATTGCTCGTTTCCTCTTGCCCTCAAAAGCCCATTCAACTTAACATTTCAATACCGCTTTCTCAGCTTGGGCGGTTCTCTGTATCAGAAAGAGGATAAGTTTACTTACACTTTTTCATAGGTTTAATCTAAATATTTTTATATCACTTCAAATAAATCGTGTCAATAAGTATTTGCCTTGCATTAATTATACTTTGGCTTTAGGATCTCGTACTTAAATCCATTTGAACTTTCAAATGTATCAACAACCTCAATGCTTGTTCCGGGATAATGCTCGTCGAAATAATAATCCAAAAAATCTCTCGTATCAAAATCAACTTCTTGATAAACTATATAGACATTGTCTTTTTCTAACAACGCCTCTGCAGGACTGTCTATTCCCCACTCTTTCATCTTGTTGTTATACCAGGGACTATTGGGCATCCAACTTCCCATATAAACATAATTCTCGTATTTCGCAGACTTGAATGACAAGAGTTCTTCCATGTAATAAAGGTGCGACATATCAAAGAAATAGAAATTATCGGAATGGTTTTCCAGATAATCTTCCAGTTCTTCAAAGCATACACTCATCTGCCTGAATGATTTTACAGACTCATAGTTCTTTTTCATGACAGGTATTCCAAATCTTATCGCTGCAGCCAGCACAAATAAAAGCATTGCCAAGAATACCGGATTTATTATTTTATCTTCTTTCTTTTTCCTTTCGATCTCCCATAATCGGTATCTGATGATTATTGCAACCAAAAGAACAAATTCCGCTATGTATATTATTTGAGTTACCCTAAACGGAAATCTGCCATTCCATACCAGATATATCCAGTCAAACATTCTGGCTACCAATATAAATGCGATATCTCTTAACACCTTATACTTTTTGGATACAAGCGCCGCAATAAAAACAAATGCGTAGAGAAGATATACCAAAATATTAATCGGCCTGTCCTGATACTCCAAGAAATTGTATCTGAATATTGTACCCAACACATTCAGCATTTTTTCAGGCTTTGAAACTTCTTTCTCAATTCGTTCATTTTTTGCGATATCAGCAAGTTTCGTTAAATTATCTCCATTTATGGAAGGATCCATAATTATATTGTAATGCTGATTAATCGCCTCGTAAGAAGATTTTTTTATTCCCATATCAGCATATAAGTCGCTATGCGAATCATAATCGGGGAATCCTTCATAATCAAACAATTTTTCCGATGCGTCGGTATATCTCTTAAACTCTTTCCATTCAAGGCTCGAATATGCAACCTTATTAATCCCAAAAACAAAACCAATTGATAATGCAAAAAGTAATGCTGCTGCCCAAAAATTTTTTTTGTTGGCTTTTTCCTTTGCATCCAGAAATTTTTGAACAAAAACCATGCCAAAAAAAGGAATGATCATAAAGAATGCTTTATCTCTGCTACCCAAAGACCATGCTGTTAATGCCAAAAAAGGTAATAACTTTAATATATATTCTTTTGTTCTTTCTTTCTCATCCAAAAGGGATAACAAAAACAGCGCACCTGCTCCGCTAAATCCGGATGCCAAAGTAAATTGAGGTTTTGCGAAATATTGATAAAAAAAACTGATGAAAATAACATTGCAAATGATATATGCAATGATTGACTGCCATATTTTTTGAGACAAATCCATAGCCTTATATAACAGAATAATCATTACATATGAAAAAGAAATGCATATGAAAAATCCAAACCACGGAATGCCGTTCCCTGTCAGTTTATAGAAAAAACTGATAATTCCACCGGACACTGCTCCCATATAATACATGTGTGATTCCGGAGTCCCTGTCATCTCACCTGAAGCTATCGTCTTCAAATAAATATTATCATTATCAATCATAAAAGGAGCAATTATCTGCCAGATAATCACGATTCCAAAAACAGATATTATCGACAATGCCAACAGTATTATCGATCTTTTTTTAGAATTGTCTTTTTCATTCATCAGATTAATGCTCCCTTATGAATAAGCATATTTATGGATAATATTTTACAACAAATCTGCCATCTCAAGTATGAGTTTTTCTGTCTTTTCCCAGCCAAGGCAAGGGTCTGTGATTGACTTGCCGTAGACACCTTCGCCGACTTTTTGACATCCGTCTTCGATATAGCTTTCCACCATGAATCCCTTAAGGAGTGTCTTGACTCTGGAATCATGTCTTGTTGAATAAAGTGCGTCCTTAATGATACGAGGCTGCGCAAACGGATTCTTGCCCGAATTGGCATGATTGGTATCAATGATGAGCGCAGGATTCTTAAGATCTCTCTCATCATATGCATCGCATAGTCTAATTAAATCTTCAAAATGATAATTAGGCTGTGACTCGCCGTGCTTGTTGGTATATCCACGAAGGATGGCATGTGCGTGTTCGTTACCCTGGGACTGCACTTCCCAACCTCTGTATATGAATGAATGTGAATGCTGTGCTGCAAGAATAGCATTGAGCATTACACTGATATCACCACTTGTAGGATTCTTCATACCTACGGGCGAACTGATACCACTTGCTGTAAGACGATGCTGCTGATCCTCAACACTTCTGGCACCAACTGCAACATAAGCCAATACGTCATCGAGATACTGATGATTCTCGGGATATAACATCTCGTCAGCACATGCAAATCCTGTTTCACTAATAGCTCGCATATGAAGATGTCTTGTAGCTATAATACCCTTGAAAAGATCTGACTTTTCATTGGGATTGGGCTGATGAAGCATAC
>JAEEQX010000077.1 GCA_016285575.1 Lachnospiraceae bacterium | reverse complement strand
AATCCTACTGCCATTGGAAAGTACGCAACCAATACAACAAGTATTACTTTTGGTGCAATACCGTATGAAAACCATAGGATTAATAGTGGTGCAATCGCAACAGGCGGTATTGTCTGCGTAAGCACGAGTATGGGATACAATGCACTCTTAACAGGCGGAAAAGCATCCATGATAGCTGCGGATACGAATCCTAACAATACTCCTATACTTAATCCCAAGACAGCCTCAATTAATGTCACTCTCGAATGCATCATCAAAAGTGAAAAATCACTTATGAACGCCTTGATAACATCAAGCGGTGAAGGAAGCATATATCCCGGCACCAACTCAAGCGAACACACTGTCTGCCAGATAATCAAAACTGCGATTATAACTGCAACCGGTATTAACTTTTCAAATCTACACTTAGTTTTCTTTTTCATTAATTCCTGTTTATTATGCAGTCTTCATAGACTTTGCAAGGTCATTCTTATGATGCTTAGCTGTCTTTCTCTCGATGGTAAGATGCTCACCCTCGGGCTTATATGTAATCTTAACGTAACTCATTACACTGGGTGCACCTGCCTCTATAGCAATGTACTGACACTGCTTAACTATCTCCATAAGCTCGTCATAGTCGCCCTCCATTGCTGTCTCGCAAGGTCCTACGTAATACTCGACACCTGTGCTCTTGATGTAGTCGATAACTGCATCAACTACTCTTACTACTTCTTCATCACCCTGTACTGCGGGCAATACCTGAATCGCCACATTGGCATTAAGTTTAGCTCTCATATCTAAAGCCTCCTATATAAATTATTTTTGTCATCAACCTTAGAATATTCCTATTAATGAAAAAAGGACTCTCTCGCGCACGAAAAAGTCCTTAATAATCACATTGAAATACGCCTTCCTACGCCGGTATTATCCGGATCAGGTTCTGGGTTTATCCCAAAGGATTAACGGTAGGTTCATACCGTCTCTCAGCCTAATTCCTTAAGCACTCCCGTGACGTGTTACATTATATATATGTTTAAATACACTGTCAATCGATTATCCTATTATGCTAAAAAATTTTTTAAAAACATATTGACACTAAAATGCTTTATGTATATTATGTATTATAACAACTAATACAAAACATACAAGCAAGTAATACATATCAAATGTGCATCAATCAATGGAGGTGCAATATGAATAAAAAACAGGTTGCCAAATATATAATAATCGTTTTTATCTTAGCATATGCAATAGAAATCCTTGCTTCAGTCTATGCTGTTAAGAATCCGGATATAATAGGAAAAACAGTATTTCAGATTTCAGCAATGGTTCTAATGTTTACTCCATTTTTCGGAACACTTATTACAAAAGGAAACTTTAAAGGAATTGGATTTAAACCCAAATTCAAAGGATGTGCGTATCTTTTACCTTTATGTTTTTTCGGACCTGCAATCATCGCAAGTTTGGGAGCGGCACTTTTTTACTTCATCTTCCCCGACATGTTTGATTTGACAGGATCCTATCTGCAAAGTACCCTTCCCGAAGGCATGAATTTTCTTGAAGAACTTGAAAAAAAAGGTGTTTCCTATTCGATGTATATCGTAATAGTAATCTTTCAATGCATTACATACGCACCGATCTTTAATATGTTTATCGCACTTGGTGAAGAAGTGGGCTGGAGAGGATTTCTTTATCCTGAACTGGAAAAAAGTTTTGGTAAAATCGGTTCGTGGATTATCGGCGGTATAATCTGGGGAGCATTTCATTTTCCGATGATGATTATCGCAGGTTATGAATACGGTACGGATTATCCCGGTTTCCCCTTTGCCGGAATAATTGTATTTACTGTCTTCTGCATTAGCCTTGGTATAATACACGAAATTGTTTATGATAAATCAAAATGCATCTGGTATCCCGCGCTTCTTCACGGTGCCGTAAATGCATGTACATTCACATTAATGTTCTATAATGTGAACAACCCCGAACGTGCAAGTAAGCTCATGATTTTGGGACCCGCATTTAATGCGGCAATAGGCGGAATTCCGGTATTGGTAGTGGCAGTAGTGCTTGCCATGGTAACTCTTTCCAAGAAGAAAAAGAATGCGGAGGTGCAAAATGGTAATTAAGATCAATGAATACTCTGACGTACCCATATATATGCAGATACGTAATCAGATTGTCATGGGCATCTCTTCCGGAGAACTAAAACCCAATGAACAACTGCCCACTGTCCGCGCTCTGGCACTCGATATAGGCATCAATACCATGACTGTAAGTAAGTCATATCAGATACTCAAGTCTGAAGGCTATATATTAACTGACAGAAAAAACGGTGCAAGAGTCAGACCCGAGATAAAACAAAGCGGCGAACTGTCTGAAGAAAACAAAAACGAATTAAAGCGTATTATAAGCGAAGCAAAGATATCAGGCATTGATAAAACTTCCTTCAAAAAATACATCGACGAGTATTGGTCGTAACCGAAAAACATAATTATCAGATTATTGAAAGTGTGAAAATATGAGCGAATTATTCTTTGGATTATTAATGTTTATATGTATTGTTCCCGTAACAGTATTCATGTACTTTAACATGTATCCAATCAACTGGAAAAATAAAAAAAGAATCTATGGCGTAGCCAACAGATCAGAATATAAAGGTGATAAAGAATCTGCTTTTATTGATATATTAAACAAAACTCACAGAAAGCAGGCAACTATAATCATGGTAGCTCTTGTTATCATATCTGTCGCTTTGTTTTTTGTACCTACTTTTATATTAAAAACCATTATCTGGACTATCTTTGCTTTTATCGATTTATTCGTAATTACCATTCCTTACGTACTCGGTAATTCAGAAATGAAACGATTCAAAAAGAATCACGGCATCATCTCTGACAATCTCTTATATGCTGATACCAAGACCTCCGGTTGCGTACATGGACTCAATATACCAATGCTCGTTATCGCCAATATTATCGGTGCAGTAATACTTTTAATATCCATTCTTGCTGATGCAGGTATGCTGCCCATTTTTAACAGCATAAACAATCTCTATGGTGATGCTCATGTCATCACTATACTTACAGCTACATTCTTATTCACAAACGTATTATTTTTGCTGATTGCATTCATAGTGGATAATTCAAAGAATGAAGTAATCTCGGAAAACAGTGACATTAATGTTAATTACAACAGAGCCAAGAAAAAAGTCTTCGCTGATTACTCGATAGCAATCACCTGGATAGACAATATTGCTGCACTAATAACACTTATTGTTCTTCCTATACTTCATTCAGAGATACTTATTCTTGTGCTTCTTGGAATATATCTCGCCTTCACAATGATTGGAACAATTGTATATGCAATCAAACGAATGAAACTGGATGAAAGATACGAAAAGAATACTGACGAAATCATCACGGATGACGATGATTATTGGATCCTTGGAATGTTTTATTACAATCCCAGAGATAAAAGACTCAATATTGAAAAAAGAGTTGGCGTAGGATACTCGGTCAACTTGGCACACCCTGTGGGAATGATGATTAGTGCCATGGGAATACTCTCAATCATCGCATCAATACTGGCACTCATATGGATTGGAATGATGGCATATACGCCCATTAATGTATATACCGAAAACAACACAATTATCTGCCATCATCTCTGGGACGAATATAAAATTGAGTCCTCCAATATTGTCGAGATAGAATCCGGTGAATTAAGTGATATTAAAGCAATAAGAACAGCCGGAACCGGTCTCGAAAATGTCGCCAAGGGTACTTTCTCCGTTAACGGCGAGGCAGGTTGCAAGCTGTTCTTGAATCCTCAATCTGGTAAATATATTAAAATTGTAACTAACGATAAAACATATTATATATCGGACAATACCGCGGACGAGACTGAAGAACTCTATCGATTTCTTCTATCCATCTTAGGATGATTCTTGTAGATTACCTGTAGACAATACACATGCTATCTTGCTGAACTCATTAATCAGCTTAATATAATCCATTATTCATTTCCTCATTTACACACAGTACTTAAAAAGCACCAAATGTGGATATATTATATCACATTTGGTGCCATAAATCTTTTTTATTTCTTAATAGTGATTATTAGTTCTTCTTGTTGAAGAAAAGGTTAACAAAATTCTGGATACCTGCATAGATAAGCATTATACCTACAACAATAACAAATATCTTAAGAATAGCAAAAGGTCTGATACCGAAGTAGATGATAAGACATCCAAGTATTATGCTGACAATACCGAAGATAAGGGGTACAAACCATGCCTTAGTGTCACCTTTTTTAGAATTAAAAGCAGCCTTAACCTTGAAGAAACCTTCAACGATTAAGTAGAGGCCGAGTAACACGCCAATAACTATAACAAGAAGGTTAGGCATTACAATAAGTACAACTGCTGCCACTAATGCAAGAATACCAATTACAAGGTTTTTTATGTTTTCCTTACTTCTGTCCTTAGCAAATGCGATAATATCAATTATTGCAATGATGCCAAGTATTACAGCAACTACCCACTTGATAATGTTGTCAATCATACCTGCGATAGGACCGCTGAACATGATTGCTGCTACGCCAAGTGCAATAAATGCAATAGCACTGAGAAGTAAATAAGGTGTTCTTGATGATTTGTTTTCTTTGCTCATAGAATTCCCCTCCTAATATTCAACTGAAATCATCGTTTCTCTTTCGCCTGCGTTATACAAGTCTCCCCATACCTTTTCACAGAGTTTTTCGCAGTTCTCCAATGTAAAAGTAGGATCGTTGGAAGCAAGAATAGTATTTCTTCTCTCTTCCTCAGTATATTCACTCAAAGGACATGTATATATATTACCATATCCTGTTCGGCCAATGTTGGCAACTGTGGGTACCAATCCGTATCTTGTAATTACAACCTTGCCCTGACCGTTCTTTTGAACTTCAACCTTGGCAAGACCGCCGATAGCCTGCTCATATACGCCTGCTCTGGCTGCTCTGGTACCTGTTATATAATTACCCAATGAATAATAGCAAAGCATTCTGTCACCATCCTTGGGATCCTCAATCCATTCAACGGGCTCTACTACGTGAGGATGTGCTCCGATAACAAGATCTACATCATGCTCGCATAACCAATTAGCCCAGTATTTCTGATCACTTGATGCAAAAAGCTGATACTCTGTACCCCAGTGCATAAGCACACATACGAAGTCTGCCTGCTCATGAGCCTTCTCAATATGCTTAGCCATCAAGGTCTCATCAATAAGATTAACCGCATAAGGCATATCACTGGGCATCGGCATACCGTTAAGTCCGTATGTATAGTTAAGAAGAGCAATCTTCATACCGTTCTTCTCAACGATTGTAAGCTGATCCTGTGCTTCTGCTGTCTCATTGATACCAAGCACATGAATATCAGGATATTTCTTCCAGAAATTGAGAGTATGTAAAAGTCCCTGCTTGCCTTTATCCATAGTATGATTGGTAGCATGAAGGATAACATTGAAACCTGCCTTAGCCTCTGCATCACCAACTTCATCAGCTGTGTTGAACATGGGATATCCGGAGAAGCCTAAGTCTTCACCACCAAACATAACTTCCTCGTTAACAATGCTGATATCAGCCTGTTGAATATCGGGTAAGATACGCTGGAAAAGATGATCGTAATTTCTTGTACCGTCTCCAACATATCCTGATTCGGTAACATTAAGATGCATAAGCATATCGCCAATCATCATGATGGATACAGTCTGGCTAATCTCCATCGGTACATTCTTTTCAAGCATAGCCCACTCGGGAGGAGTGACTGCTGCCTCATATGTACCAAGCACCTTGGCTTCGCTTATGGTGCCGGGAGTCTTCTTAAAACCGATTCCGCTCTCACTTATAAGAAAGGCTAAGCATAATCCAAGCAAGATAACTATGGTTGCACCAAAAGCTCCTGCGAGGATTTTGTACATATTGTTGTTATTCTTTTTTCTTCTGCGTCTTCTTTTCTTGTTCGCCATCTTTGTTTCCACTCTTTTAATATTATACTTCTATTCTTTCTCAAGAAAAATATATTGATTAAAATAATTGCTCAGTCAAAAACTGATATATCTCCTGATTTTTCTCCTGCCAATTATCACATATGGTAGCGGCCATTTTTTCACTGGGAACCGTCATTTTAATTGCTACCAATTCAGTGTTACGATCTTTTGCAAGAAGATGAGCTTCGTACTCGCCGAACTGATTCTTATAATAGTCGGATACGATGGATGCTTCTCTTCTAAGCTCCGTGGAATTGACCTTGAGATAATCCTGGATATCACATTTTATCTCGGGACTTATATCTCCTAGAAAGTACTGGAGCGATTCCATACCTTCTTCTGTGATTGATATAAGTGTTTTATTATGATTTTGTTTTACTGCTAAAAAGTTTTGCTCTTCAAGTGCCTTGATATGTGCCTGTACATTCGCGTAGGACGTGTATTCTTTTTCAAGGAAGAATGTACTTATCTGAATAAGTGTAAGCGGCTCTGCGGCGGATTTGAGCATATACAGAATCATTAATTTGTATAATGTTTCCGAATTGTAATTCATATAATCCCCTAAAAATTTTAGTGTCTCTATACCGATTAGATATCATTTTATATATTGGGCTGATATCTTTTATTATTTATTTTTCGATATTATTCTTAACTGCTTCACATACAACCTGTGCTACGGTCGGATGGAAAGGAGGCACGATGATATTCTCATCATTAAGCTCGTTTTCAGGAATAAGATTAGCTATAGCGTTAGCTGCTGCAAGCTTCATCTCTTCTGTTATCTGCTTAGCTCTACCCTCTAAAGCGCCCTTGAAAATACCGGGGAATGCGATAACATTGTTAACCTGGTTAGGGAAGTCTGAACGACCTGTACCAACAATTCTTGCACCTGCTGCCTTAGCAACATCGGGCATAATCTCAGGTACGGGATTAGCCATTGCAAAAAGGATTGCATCCTTGTTCATGGACTTAACCATATCTGCTGTTACGATGTTGGGAGCACTGACTCCGACGAAGATATCTGCACCAACCAAAGCATCAGCAAGTGTACCTGTCTTACCCTCAAGATTGGTAACCTCTGCCATATTCTTTTGCATCCAGTTAAGCTCGGGATAATCCTTGGATATAATACCTAATTTATCACACATTGTGACATTTTTGAATCCGTATCTTAAGAGGAGCTTGGTAATGGCAACACCTGCTGAACCTGCACCATTAACTACTACCTTACACTCTTCTTTATTCTTACCTGTAACCTTGAGTGAGTTGATCAATCCCGCAAGAACAACGATTGCTGTACCATGCTGATCGTCATGGAATACAGGAATATCAAGTGTAGCCTTTAATCTCTCTTCTATCTCAAAACATCTGGGTGCTGAAATATCTTCAAGATTGATTCCACCGAAGTTGGGAGCAAGGTATGTAACAGTCTTAATAATCTCTTCTGTATCCTGTGTATCAAGGCAGATGGGAACTGCGTTAACTCCACCGAATTCCTTGAATAATACAGCCTTACCTTCCATAACGGGAATACCTGCTTCTGCGCCGATATTGCCGAGTCCAAGAACAGCTGAACCATCTGAAATAACTGCTACTGTATTAGCCTTGGCTGTGTATGTATATACTGCACTCTTATCCTTAGCGATTACTTTGCAGGGTTCTGCAACACCGGGTGTATATGCAAGTGCAAGAGCTTCCTTGGCTTTTACTTCCACTTTGCTCTTGGTCTCAAGTTTTCCCTGCCATTCTTCATGAAGTTTAAGTGCCTGTTCTGCGTTGGTCATTTTTTTATCCTCTTCCTTACTTTTTTATATCTTTACTATGTATTTTTCTTTTAAACATTATCCATACATAGCATTATGTATTATCTACTTTTTCTATCTTAGTTATTTGGCATACTCAAGTAACGCCTTGAGTTCATCCTTAGTAAACGGATAATCGGTATTGCAAAAGTCGCAATGAAGATTGATAGATTCTTCCTCATCTGCCATCTTTTGAAGATCCGCTTTACCTATACTGATAAGTGCCTTGGATACCCTCTCTTTGGAGCAATTGCATCTGAATCCGACAGGAATCTCATCTACAATCTCAGGATCCAATCCTTCACATAAAATCTCAAGTATCTCTTCAGGTCCTTTTCCTTCATCAAGCATACTTGTAACCGATGAGATGGATGAGAGATTCTTTTCAATATGCTCTATCGTCTCTTCTGTAGCATCGGGCATAAGCTGTATTATAAAGCCTCCTGCCTGCTTAACAGTATTGTCCTTATTCATTAAAACTCCGAGGCCCACGCTCGATGGTGTCTGTTCGGATGATGCAAAATAATATGTTAAGTCCTCTGCTATCTCGCTGGTCTGAAGTACCGTCTGACCTACATAAGGTTCCTTAAGACCAAGGTCCTTAATAACGTCAAGGAAACCTATTCCTACCGCACCGGCGACATCAAGCTTGCCTATGCTGTTGGCAGGAAGAATAACACCCGGATTACCTACATAACCCTTAACATATCCCTTAGAATCTGCAGTAACCGTTATGCCATCTATAGGGCCGTTGGAGTTGATACGAAGCGTGAGGATATCATTCTCACCCTTAAGCATCGCACCCATCATGCTGCCTGCTGTCATGAGTCTGCCAAGAGCTGCAGTACACACAGGAGATGTGTTGTGCCTGCGTCTTGCTTCCTCAACCATATCTTTTGTATATGCGACGAACACACGCACCTGCGCGTATCCTGCTGTCGCTCTTACTATCTTATCCATGCCTTATATAG
>JAEEQX010000076.1 GCA_016285575.1 Lachnospiraceae bacterium | reverse complement strand
AATGTTCCTTTCGGTATCGTAGATTTATCACTTGCTCCCACACCTGCAATCGGTGATTCGGTAGCAGATATCTTATGTGAGATTGGTCTTGAATATGCCGGTGCTCCCGGAACAACAGCTGCACTTGCTCTTCTTAATGATCAGGTTAAAAAGGGCGGCGTAATGGCATCTTCTTATGTTGGTGGATTAAGTGGTGCATTCATTCCTGTATCAGAAGACCAGGGTATGATTAATGCAGTTGAAGCAGGCGCTCTTACTATAGAAAAGCTTGAAGCTATGACATGTGTATGTTCCGTAGGTCTTGATATGATTGCAATCCCCGGAGATACTAAGGCTACTTCAATCTCAGGTATTATTGCTGATGAACTTGCAATTGGTATGGTTAATCAGAAGACTACTGCAGTCAGAATAATTCCTGTTATTGGTAAGGGAGTCGGAGAGACTGTTGAATTCGGCGGATTACTTGGACATGCACCTATTATGAGTGTAAACAAGTTTTCTTGCGATAACTTCATCAACAGAGGCGGAAGAATACCTGCACCCATCCATTCATTTAAAAACTAAGATAAAAAAAGATATAATAAAAAAGCATCTCATAATGAGATGCTTTTATTTTTTTAATTTCAAACAAATATTAGAATAATTAATTAGATTTATACAATTACAATTTCTCTGGAGAACTCAGATGTTGCAGGAGCGTGGAATTTCTCGGCAATAATTGTATCGTATATGTGAGCGGCCTGAATATCTGCTTCTAGCATATCAGTTCCGATAGGATCAAGCTGATGTCTTGCATCTGCCAACTTGGATATAACAGGTATTGTCGCATTTGCTTTTATAGCCGAGAGCAAATCATTATCGGCCTTTCTGAATCCAAGAAGTCTAGCGTAGAAGATGTATCCGCCGTCCTTGAACTTCTTCATTGAATCTTTTTTTATATTAAGAAGTATATGAAGCAAGTTTCTTGCGACTCTTGCATAAGTAATATCCTTACTCTTTAACAAGTCACAGAACTGCGAATAAGATTCATATTTATTAAGGTTCTTGATAATCTTATCTGAGAAATCAGAAGAGATATCCACGTATTCTTCGTATCCCTTGCCTTCATCCAACAATAACTTGTATTTAAGCATTGAAGAGATATCTTCATTAAGAACAGGGAAAGTCTTTTCATACTGTTCTGAAAGAATATTAAATACATGATAAGGAACCTGAGAACGTATTCTATCCAGTTCTTTTGTCTCTTCAAGGGAAGATCTGATAGCAAGTGAGGAGCAGATTGGATTATCAATCATTCTGTCATGATACGCAGATCCTATACGCTGGTTAGTGATAGGAGTGATATTGCATTCAAACTGCTTCAATGCTCTGATATATTCGAATCCCAAGATATTATTGGGATAATTCATTGCTTCTACATGGATATATGAATTGGGAATTGCAGACTCAACGGCTCTTACTCTGGCAAGAGGATAGGACATACCTTCTTTTACCATTGAATGAATATAACCGGATAATTCATCTTTTCTGTTAATAAGAACATCTGCTATATCTGTAAGTATCTTGATATCACCACATTCTGAACCGAATACGAGATAATCGACACAACCTAATTTCTTTAATAGATTAATAGCACCTGATGCAAAATACTCAGCGCTTGAGCACGAATAATAGAGCGGAAGTTCTATAACAACATCCGCGCCTGCATTAAGGGCCATTCTTGTACGTGAATACTTGTCGATTACAGCGGGGACACCTCTTTGGGTGAAGTCTCCGGACATAACGACAATAATATAATCCGCCCCTGTAAGCTGCTTTGCTCTTTTTATCTGAAATTCATGACCGTTGTGTAACGGGTTGTATTCCGCAATAATTGCAGCAACTTTCATCTATTCTTCCTCGATAATCTCGTCAAATTCCTGCTCGTCAAGATATTCGTCAAATGCATCAAGAGCTGCTTCATATTCATCTTCGTCATCAATTGCACGAAGAACTGGCTCTTCATTGACATCATTGGGGTTCTCTGAGTAACCGTAGATCCAATAGTTGCCGTATAATTCGTCATCTTCGTCAACCATGGGTAAGAGAGCAATATATTCCTTACCGTCTACTTCAAATATGGTAATTATCGAACATTCAACGGTTTCGCCGCTTTCAAGTTCGATATCTACAGTCATTTCTTCATCAGGAATCTCGTTAATCTTATTATTCATATATTTTTCTCCATTTTCACAATCGCAATTATTTTATCATACTTTAAAAAATAAATAAATAAGTATATAATATATCTTGATATGCTTTTGTCTAAAGCATTAGGAGGCTTTAATGTCAGAGTACGATGTTAAGAAACAAGTTAATAAGATAGTTGGATTAATGTATGTAAGTTACGTTATATGGATATTAATTATCATATATCAGTTTTTTGCAGGCATTATCCTCATTGCTTTAGGTGGTTACGGTATTGCAACTCTTATATGTATGGGATACAACATATTCGGTTGTGCTAGGTATATAAAGACAATTAAATATTTCAAAGAATTTTCAACGCAGGATGAACTCATATATTTGGTTAATTATTTCGAGAAAGGAATTACTTCTTGTTGGATTTTTATGTTTATTAACCTTGTATTCGGTGGTTTCATTGGATTTGTAGGTAACTTGTATGATTTGATATTGGCTTATTGGGTTAAGAACAGAGTTGGTACACTTCTTAGAACCAATCCTGAATCTGCTCCCGTAATAATCGATGTCGAAGATGAAGATATGGGTGGATTCTCTAGAAGCTAGGCATCATGAAAGGACTTGAATGATAGATTTTAAAGTGTCAAAAGGAATACCGTCACCACTTGGTTCAAGCATCTCTAAGGAAGGTGTTCAGTTTGCATGCGCTGATAATGCTGACGGAATTGTTATTATTAATAAAAAAACAAACGATAAGATAAAGATTCCTTTTACTGATGAATACAGATTCGGTAATATAGCATCCATCATAATCAAGAATTTTGATTTTGCTAAATATAAATATTGTTTTTATAAAAAGGATGAAGAGTTCGCTGATCTCTATTCATCAAGAATAATCGGTAATGAAAAGTATGGTGTAAAGGGCGCTGATTATAAGCTTACATCTGAGGTTACAGATCATGATGCTTATAATTGGGAGAATGATTCTTATCCTTTAACAGCTTTTGAAGAATCGGTTTTATATCTTTTACATGTTAGAGGCTTTTCAGAACATGCTTCTTCCAAGGTAAGCAACAAAGGCACTCTTAATGGTATAGTTCAAAAGATTCCTTACCTTAAGGATCTTGGTATTACTGCGCTTGAATTAATGCCTGCTTACGAATTTGAAGAATATACCAAGCCCGATAAACGTGTAACGGATATGGCAGAAGTGAGTGGTGCCAAGGTTGTTAATAAGCTCAATTATTGGGGATTTAAAGAGGCGTATTATTTTGCTCCCAAGGCTTCATATACTCATTCGGGTGATGCAGTTAAAGACTTCAAGGATTTTGTTAAGTCTATGCATAAGGAAGGCCTTGAAGTTATAATGCAGTTTTATTTTCCTGATGAGATTAAGGCTTATTTTATCTATGAAGTTATTAAGTATTGGAAACTTAATTATCATATAGATGGATTCCATCTTAAGGGTAACAATATTCCTTTTTCCCTTATAGCATGCGATCCTTTATTCTCGGATACCAAGCTTTTCTATGATTATATTCCTGAAGAAGAGATATATGATTTCAATGAGATTCCTAAGAAAAAGAATCTATGCGTATATTCAGATGCATTTATGTATCAGATGAGAAAAGCTCTTAAGGGCGATGAAGATACTCTTAAGGATGTTATTTTCAATACAAGAAATATGCCATCTAAGAGTTCAATCACTAACTTTATCACCAATTACTATGGCTTCACATTATATGATTTGGTTTCATATGACAGAAAGCATAATGATGATAATGGTGAAAAGAATTCTGATGGTTGCGATTATAACTATTCATGGAACTGCGGAATAGAAGGTAAGACTAAGAAAGCATCCGTGCTTAATCTTCGTAAGCGTATGATGAAGAATGCATTATTTCTCGTGTTCTCATCAAAGGGCGTTCCTCTTATCTATGCAGGTGATGAACTTGCCAACACACAGCAGGGTAATAATAATCCTTACTGTCAGGATAATTCGATTAGTTATATTAATTGGAATCAGAATGCTTTGGCAGATGAGATTCATGATTACGTAAAAGAACTCATCGCGCTTCGTAAGAATAGCTTTAATGATATTCTCAACAGAGAGTTCTCGATGCTTGATCGTAACAGAATCGGCTATCCGGATCTTTCTTATCATTCAGATGAAGCATGGAAAGCAGATCTTGCTACGTATAACAGACATCTTGGAATCATGTATTCAGATTATGATGACAAGAGCGAAGAGATTACGCTGTATTATTTTGCATATAATTTCTATTGGAAAGAGATTACATTTTCTCTTCCTTATATTCCTTCCAAGACAAAGTGGGATGTTGTCCTGTCAACAGGCGTTGTTAAGAATATAGATAATAAAGAAGCCAAGAATCAGGGCATGGAATTTGAACTTGAACACAGAAGCTGTGCTTTGTTTAAGGTATCTTTTAAAAAGACTGATAAGAAAATTCAGGCTTGAGGAAATTGATTTATGAATACAAAGAATTCAATTATATCCAATATAACAGCTGTTATAATTGATATTGCTGTTGATTTTATTACAGAGATGCTTAATATTATTTTAAGTTGACTGTTAAAACCAATATTAATATATATGTAATGCAACGAAAGGATGGATGCGTTAGCATCGGACAGAAAAATGATTGACGACAAAAAAGTATTATTTTCAGGAATGCAGGCTACAGGTAATCTTACACTTGGTAACTATCTTGGAGCACTTAAGAACTGGGTTAAGTTATCAGATGAATATGAGTGCTTTTATTCTGTAGTAGATCTTCATTCCATTACTGTAAGACAGAATCCCGCAGAGTTCAGACAGAAAGCTAAAAACCTCTTAGCTCTTTATATCGCTGCAGGTCTTGATCCTAAGAAAAACTGTATATATTATCAGTCACATGTTTCAGGACATGCTGAATTATCTTGGATATTATCATGCTTCACATATATGGGCGAGCTTAACCGTATGACTCAGTTTAAGGATAAGTCAGCTAAGCACGCAGATAATATCAACGCCGGCCTTTATACATATCCTGTATTGATGGCTGCAGATATTCTTCTTTATCAGACTGATGTTGTTCCTGTTGGTATCGACCAGCTTCAGCATCTTGAATTAACAAGAGATATCGCTCAGAGATTCAATGGTGTATACGGAGATGTATTTACAATTCCTGAGCCTTTCATTGGTAAGACAGGAGCGAAGATCATGTCTCTTCAGGATCCTTCCAAGAAGATGTCCAAGTCCGATGAGAATGAGAATGCATCTATTTATCTTACAGATGATAGAGATACAATTATCAGAAAGTTCAAGAGAGCGGTTACAGATTCATTAGCTACTATTAAGCACTGCGAAGAACAGCCCGGTGTATCCAATCTTATTGAGATTTACTCAGCTTGTACTGGTAAGACTTTCGAAGAAGTTGAGAAAGAATTCGATGGTAAGGGATATGGAGATTTCAAGATTGCAGTCGGCGAGACAGTAGCAGATATGCTTACACCTCTTCAGACTAGACATGCAGATATCCTCAAGGATAAAGCTTATCTTGATTCAATCGTTAAGGAGAATGCTGAGAAGGCTCAATATTACTCTAATAAGACATTACGTAAGGTCCAGAAGAAAGTTGGCTTTAACGAGAAGGTTCGTTAATAAAAACATATATGAAAAAGCCCCGCATCGCGGGGCTTAATTTTTTTGATTTTCTAAATCTTATTCGGATTTAACTTCCTTCCAGAGGGAGTTGTAAAGCTCATCGCCGTCTTCGCCAAGATATACGTATGTCTCAAGATTGTTGTACTTGGTAAGATCAGGGAATGCTATCTCTGAATTTCTGATATCATCATCCTCGATAAGCTCCTTAGCTGCATCGTTAGGAGTTGAGTATGTGATGAACTCAAAGTTCTTAAGTGCTATTTCAGGCTTGCACATGAAGTTGATGAATTTCTCAGCGTTTTCCTTATTCTTAGCGTTCTTTAATACTACCCATGAATCAATCCATACGTTTGTTCCTTCTTCGGGAATAACATATACGAGGTTTTCGTTCTCTCTCTGTGTGTAGATTGCTTCACCTGAGTAGATAACACCGATTGCTGCTTCGTTACCGATCATCTTATCTCTAACCTGGTCAACAACGTAAGCCTGTACAAGGGGCTTCTGATTAAGAAGATCCTGCTTTGCAATCTGAAGTTCATCAATATTGGTGGTATTCATGGAATATCCGTTTTTCTTAAGAGCAACCATGAATGCATCTCTAACGGAGTTCTGCATAAGAATCTGATTCTTATACTTTGGATCCCATAACTGTTCCCACTTGGTAATGGGCTCATCTACCATTGTCTTATTGTAGAGGATACCAACTGTACCCCAGCAATAAGGAACTGAATACTTGTTCTCAGGATCGAATTCCTTACTTGTCTCATAGTACTGAGCACCGATATTCTTGGAGTTGGGAATATTATTCCAGTCAAGCTCAGCAAGCATATCATTATCTATCATTTTCTTAATCATGTAATCCGAAGGGCATACAACGTCGTATGATACAGCGCCTGCTTCTACCTTAGGATACATCATCTCGTTAGTTTCGAATTCATCGTATATAACTTTGATGTGACATTCTTCTTCGAACATCTTGATAGTATCAGGATCGATGTATTCACCCCAGTTATACACATACACTTCACCGTTTTCATAAGTTTTGCTACAACCAAACATGGGTAACATTGTTACAGTTGCAAATAAAGCAAATAAAAACAATTTCTTCAATTCTTTTTCTTTTCCTCCTTAGAATAAAAAATTAGATTCTGATGAAAAAACATCAAAATCTAATATATCATAAAAATTTCTAATATCAACAAAAACTTTTATTGCAAAGAAAAATTCACATTTATTTCGCCTTTTTAGCCTTGGATTTGGAACCTGGAAGCATATTTACAAGGATTAAAAGGATCAAAACAGTAATAAAGATTACTGAAGAAAGTGCATACATCTTGGGATCGATACCTTTTCTAACCTGTGAGTAGATCTTGGTTGAGAGAGTATCAACACCGGCTCCCTTGGTAAAGTGAGTGATGATAAAGTCATCGATACTCATAGTAAATGCCATAAGTAATCCTGAGAATACGCCGGGAAGGATATCAGGAAATACAACCTTCATGAATGCCTTAAAAGGAGAAGCACCAAGATCCATAGCTGCTTCATATGCAGAAGGGTTAAGTTGCTTGATACGTGGCATTACCGACAATATGACATACGGTATGTTAAAAGTTATATGCGCCAGCAGGATAGTAGTAAAGCCGAACTTGATATTAAAGAATATGAATAAAAGCATCAAAGAGATACCTGTAACTATCTCTGCATTAAGCATAGGTATATTAGTAATACCAAGAAGCATGGTACGCATACCTTTTTTGAAACTCATAATTGCTATAGCAGCAATTGTTCCGATAAATGTTGCTATTAATGAAGAAAGCACAGCTAGTAAGAGAGTAGTTCCGAGCGCTTCCATAATATCAGAATCGGATAAAAGCTTTGCATACCATTTAAATGTAAAGCCACCCCACTTGGAACGTGACTTTGAAGCATTGAATGACAATACGATAAGAACTGCCATGGGTGCATATAAAAATATGAAGATAAGAGCGATATAGATCTTTTTAAGTACGTTACTCATTATAATGCGCTCCCTTCTCCGTCTTTATCAAAGATGGCGGTTGCTATCATAGAGATAATGATAAATAACATAAGTACTATCGAGAGACCGGAACCTAAGTGCCAGTTGGAATTAAGTGTGAATTCCTGCTCGATAACATTACCTATCAAGAGAATCTTACTACCTCCGAGTAAGTCTGAGATAACGAAGGTTGTAAGCGCAGGTACGAATACCATTGTGATACCTGATATGATACCGGGTATACTAAGAGGAAGTGTAACCTTGAAGAAGGTCTGTACTTCATTGGCTCCAAGATCTCTTGCAGCATTTAAGAGGTTCTTATCAATCTTGCAAAGAACATTATAGATAGGAAGAACCATAAAAGGTAAAAAGTTATATATCATACCAAATACGATTGCGTAAGGTGTATTGATAATCTTAAGTGTGGGCAGATGAAGGAATGTAAGGATGGTATTGATTACACCTTCATTTTCAAGAAGTGTCTGCCAAGCCAATGTACGAAGTAAGAAGTTCATCCACATGGGAAGAACAAATACAAGTATCATTAACTTGTTATTTCCCGATGAATTCATATTGGCCAAAATCATAGCCAAAGGATATGAGAGCAGTAAGCATATAACTGTACTAATTAATGATAATAAAAGCGCAATTATAAGAGCCTTAAAATGAACAGGCAGAGTAATATTGGCCACATTATAAAAAGTTAAATGACCGCTTTTATCTGTAAGTCCATAATAAAACACCATTATAAGAGGTATGATGATAAAACCAATGGCCCATATCACATAAGGAAGAGAGAGCCATTTTACAAATCTATTCTTCAATTTGTACAGCCTCCTCATCTTCACTGGCAGGTTTGTTCATTATCTGTATATTAAAAGGATCAACCTTGATACCAACTTTGGTTCCTACAGGGAACATTTTGGTAGAATGTACGAGCCATTCGAATCCATTGGCCATTACTTCCATCTCGTAATGTACGCCCTTGAATATGATATGGCTTACTTCGCCCTGGATAGTACCTTCTTCGGGTTTAACAAGTTCGATATCCTCGGGTCTTATTACAACATCGACATGTACGTTCTCGCCGAATCCTGTATCTACACAAGGGAATTTAACTCCGAGAATCTCAACAACCTCATCCTTAACCATGATTGAGTCGATTATATTGGAATCTCCAATGAAGTCAGCTACGAAAGCGTTTTCAGGCTCGTTGTATATACCTTCGGGTGTACCAATCTGCTGGATATAACCCTGGTTCATAACAACGATGGTATCGGACATTGTAAGAGCTTCTTCCTGATCATGAGTTACATA